>DITO01000206.1 GCA_002422065.1 Erysipelotrichaceae bacterium UBA6182
GTTGAAAGGAAACATAAATGAAGAAGCTTATCGTATTAATCATTAGTATGTTTATGCTTACGTCTCTGGTCGGCTGCAGCGGGAATGACACTCCTGAGACCGAGACCATCAAGTTGACATTCTGGGGTCACCAGAACGAAGCTTGGAATGAATCGTATCGTGCGATTGGCGACAGTTTCATGGCTGAGAATCCTGGGATTGAAATCACCTTTGAATTCTTCCCTTACGATCAGTTTGAATCTAAAGTCCAAACATCCTTGATCTCCAAGGAAGGTGGAGCCGATATGTACGAAATGTGGGGAGGTTGGGGCGTTGACTTTGCGTCAACAGGCGCTTTGGCTGCAATGCCAGATGATATGGCAGCAAATGTCATTGATCAAGTCTATCCTTCCACAATCGGTGCTTTGATGTATGAAGGACAATTGTATGGCTTACCACTTGAGTTCAACATTGAGAATGGTGCGATGTTGGTCAATACACAGATACTAAAAGATAATAATGTGACTGTGCCAACGACCTGGGATGAACTTGTTAGTACAGGTTCAAAGTTGACTAAAGTAGAAGATGGTTTGATGGTTCAAAAAGGCTTTGACTTTGTGAACTGGGATTCTGTTCCTTATATGTTCTTGTCGATGATTTTGTCTACAGGTGGGGAATACATGGATGCGAATGGGAAATTCACACTCCAAACACCTGAAGCTAAAACAGCACTGCAAGAATTATATGATATGGTAGTGGTAGATAAAGTCACTGATTTAGAAGGTCTCGTTGGTGGTGGTGATTTGGAAGGCTTCCAACAGCTCTTTGCTGGACGAAATGCACTTGTACCGAGAGGTCCTTGGGTTATTTCTGAAGGTGTCGTCAGCTTTGGTTTAGAATATGGCGTGGACTTTGATTATGTTGAAATGCCTTGGTTCGGGGATAAAGCAGCGTTTGCGGCTGAAACCGGTTGGGCACTGAGCGTCAATGGTAATTCTGCTCAACAAGAAGCGGCTTATAAGTTCTTGAATTATTTCTATCAAGATGATCAGTTGTTGGCGCATAATGTCGCAGCGGCTCAGATTCCGGCGAAGATTAGTGTTGCACAAGATCCTGAGTTGTTGACTTTGATGCCATTTGCTAAGCCTTTAGTGGGTATCTTGGAAGATGCGCAGTTTATTGGATACTTTAATACCGATCAATTCAAAGAAGCGGTTAATAATACCTTTGTCGATTTGGTCATGGGTACGATTCCTTCCGTTGATGAAGCTTTGGCTTCTTTGGAAGAGCATTTAAATACCAACGTAGCTAAGTAGTTATGAGGGATGGATAGAGGCATCTATCCATCCCCTTTTTCTAAATAAGGAAGTCTGATCGATGAAAAATAAAAAGTTTGTGTATTTTGTACTGATACCGATATTCCTGCATATGTTGATTTTTATTGTGGGACCAATCATTGCTGGGTTTGGGATTTCAATGATGGATTATAATCCTCTGCGGGATACCAATGATTTTGTTGGACTCGCGAATTTCAAACAACTGATCAATGATCCTGTCTTGATGAAGGCCTTGATGAACACCTTGATGTTTGTTGGTGTGACGGTGGTGTTGAACATTGCGTTCTCGCTGATGATCGCACAACTGATCAGTATCTTTAAATCCAATAAGATTCGAGGTTTCTTTAGAATGGCTTTCTTTCTCCCTTGTGTCGCACCTTTGGTTGCGTCGAGTGTCGTGTGGGCACGAAGCATTTATCCAACGGCCACAGGGCTTGCGAATATGATGCTTAAGACGATTGGTGTGAATCCAGTGAATTGGTTAGGGGATCCCAATGTCTTGATGTGGTCGATCATTGTGTTCACCATATGGGTGGATATCGGTTATAACATCATCCTCTTCAGTGCTGGGATTGATGGGATTCCTACGAACTTCTATGAAGCAGCTGAAATGGATGGGGCATCGGCTTGGCATAAGTTCAGATTCATCACATTACCGCTCTTAGGGCGTACGATGACTTTTGTCATCATCATGACGTTGATCAGTCATTTCCAGATGTTTGCACAATTCTCGGTCATGGTATTGAAGTCGGGTCCTCAGAATTCAGGCCTTGTCTTAACGAGCTATGTGTATAAGACGGCATTTGAATTGAAGAATATGGGCTATGCGTCTGCGATAGCGGTCTTATTGTTTGCGATCATCTTCGTCATCACGCTCATTCAGCAGAAGATTCAGAAAGTGGATTGGGACTATTAAAATGATGGCAAAACGTAAAAAGATCAAACCGATTTATATCCTTCTCTTTGTGGGCTTGTTTCTGATATCCCTGTTTATGATTCTGCCATTCTTTTGGATGCTTTCGAATTCGTTGAAGAGCACGAAAGAAATCTTGCTCGATCCTAAGCATTTGATTCCTGTTAACTTCACCATCAGTGGTTATGTTAAAGTTTTAACGAAATCACCTTTCTTTTACTGGTTACGTAACAGTTTATTCATTACGATCACCAATACAACGGTCATTCTTTTGACCAGTACCATCGTTGGCTTTGTGTTCTCGAAGTTTCAGTTTAGATTTAAGAAGACCTTATTCTTATTGGTGCTTGCGACCATGATGGTTCCTTCGCATACGTCGATGATTCCTGGCTTTTTGCTTATCAATGCTTTGGGTTTATACAATACAGCAGGAGCACTCATAATTCCTTCGTTTGTGAATGCGTTTGGGATTTTCCTAAGCAAACAAGCGTGTGATGACATACCCAATGAACTCATTGAAGCAGCACGCATGGAAGGCGCGAGCAACTGGAACATCTATACACGGATCGTCATTCCATTGATTCGTCCTACGATTGGAGCTCTAACAATCTTTACGTTCTTGAACTATTGGAATGATTATTTGAATCCACTCATCATGATCAACGATATCAAAAAGATGACGCTACCTTTAGCACTTTCGTACTTCTCTTCGCAACACACAGCGGACTTATCCGCAACGATGGCGGCTTCGGCACTGATTATGTTACCAGTCATTGCAGTGTTCGTGTTGTTCCAGAAGCAGTTTATTAAGGGTATTGCTACTACGGGGATGAAATAATGAAAGAACTATTATTGAGTGAGTATAAACCTGTTTCACAGTGTGTAACGAAAGAAACACACATCACTAAAGCAAAGTTTAAAGTCATTGATATTCATGAGCATATGGGTAAGTTGGTTTTGGGTGATAATTATCAAGACCAGTATGATTTGATTCAATATGAACAAGAACTTAAACGCTTGAATGTTCATCATGTGGTGAATTTAGATGGTGTATGGGGTCATGAGTTTACAAAGATGATGAAACATACAGAAGACTTGAAACACATGATTTCAACCTTTGTGTGGATTGATGTGTCTAAGATTGATGAGCCTGATTTCAGTGAACAGGTGAAAACACATCTTCACGAAGCCTATGCTAAAGGTGCTCGTGGCATCAAAATGTGGAAAGTCATCAGTTTGAATCAAAAGGATAGAGCGGGTAATTACATTCGTACCGATGATGATCGTCTTCAAGTCGTGTATGAAACAGCTGCGGAATTGAATATTCCCATTCTGATTCATATCGCCGATCCAGTCGCTTTCTTTCTACCGATTGATGAAACGAATGAACGTTATGAAGAGTTGGGTGAGAATCCGGATTGGGCGTTTGGTAAACCCGATCAATATAGCTTCCAAGAACTGATGGAGATGCAAGACAACATGATTCGTAAGAATCCTAAGACGAATTTCATTGTAGCGCACTTCGGTTCGTATGCGGAAAACCTAGCCCATGTGGCACAACGTCTTGATCAATTCCCAAATATGTATATCGATATCGCAGCTCGCATCGCAGAGCTCGGACGTGTGCCGTATTCAAGTCGAGAATTCTTCTTGAAGTATTCTAACAGAATCCTGTACGGTACAGACTGTACACCCATTAATCTAAGAGCACATCATAAGTATTTCCGTTTCCTAGAAACTTATGATGAATACTTTGAGTACCAAGAAGAGGGTGAAGAACCAGGTCAAGGTCGTTGGCGTATCTATGGCATCGGCTTACCGGATGAAGTTCTTAAGGATGTCTATTATCGCAATGCCTGTAAGTTGTTGAATCTGGATATCAATCAATTTGAGTAATTAAGGAGATCGTAAGATCTCTTTTTGTGAATAAACAGTTCAAACTAACAAGTTTATTAAATTCAAATTTATAAAATCAAAGTAATGACCAGATTATACGAATTACACACCATTTGGAAAGTAAATATTAACAATTATCTGTAGTACTACGATATAATTCATACTGTTCGTTACATTTCTCTTCAAATGCACACAATGAGTTCAGTTGTAGACTGGGATCGTCCTTGAGTTCCAGATGACAACTGATAGATGCGGAACCACACGTATAAGGACCATAAGCGGTTTACTGTTTGGGTCTTTTGTTTAGAGTGTACGAATGCACTGCACACGTGATTTGATCAATAGAATGGGTTTATGGATGGCTTAGCTTATCTTGCTTCAGTGATGTCAGAACTCCCTAAAAACATATTCTGTTAAGTCACCTGGTTCCTACACTTGATTAATGAACGTTGCATAAAGAGAGAGACGATTGCCATCGGTCTCTCTTTTTACTAGGGGAATTGTACGAATAATCCAATTTTATCTCTACGTTTTTTGCAGTTAATGAGATTTCTTAAAATCGTTATCGTTCCGATATCGGAACAATATGTATTTATGAAAATATATGGACATAGTGAAGTGTGAATATTTCAGGACAGTGAATTATTGTAATGTTTATAAACGTTTATAATAGACATGTATAAATCAACCGCTAAATATTGATCTCTGCATATATTTACTATTGTGCCCATATACATTATAATGTGGGCACAATAGTAAAAAGGAGTTGTTGATGAAGACTCAATTAATTGATCAATTATTAAGAGAAAACAATGGCTATATTAAGACATCTGAAGTAATTCGTAATGATATCTCTAAGCCAACATTTTTAAAGTACGTAAAAGATAGTGGATTGGTTAAAGTCGCACACGGCATGTATAAAACAGAAGATTCTTGGTTAGATGATTTCTATGTATTTCAATATCGTTATCCAAAGATCGTTTTCTCTCATGAAACTGCTGCTTATTTGTTTAAAATGTCGAGTCGGGAACCATTCGAGTTATCGGTTACTCTCGAAACCGGGAAAAGTTCATCACGTCTAAATAAGAGTGGATTGAAAGTGTATAAAATCAAAGGTGAGCTATTTGAGATTGGGTTGACTGAAGTCTTGACGCCTTTTGGTAACACTGTTCGAACTTATAATTTGGAAAGAACGTTTTGTGATCTTGTTAGAAGTAGAAATAACGTTGAGATTCAAGAAGTACAGACATTTATCCAAGCCTATTTTAAGAATAAAGATAAGAACATCCCTCAATTGATGAAGTATGCGAAATTATTCTCGATTGAGAAAACGATTAGACAATATACGGAGGTATTGTTAACATGATTAAAACATCCACTCAACTAAAAGCTCTTGTTCGAAATCGTTCTGGTGGCAACAGTTTAAGAGCACAGATGATCATTCGAAGTTACGTTATGGAGAGGTTTTTGGAGAGATTATCTAGGTCTAGATTTCGTAGTAATTTTATTGTCAAAGGTGGGGCTTTGATAACATCTATGATTGGCATTGAGAAACGATCTACAATGGATATTGATTTGACGCTAAGGAATTTCGAGTTAAGTGAACGGTCAATAAGCTCTGTTGTTCAAGAAATCATAAACATAGACTTGAGCGATAGTATAATTTTTTCAATTCTGGATATTTCGATTATCATGGAAGAGTTTGAGTATCCTGGCATTCGTGTTCTATTAAATTCAGAAATTGATCGAATGAGCACCCCGTTGAAACTTGATTTCTCAACTGGTGATATCATTACGCCGAGTGAAGTTGATTATTCTTATGCATTGATGTTTGAAGATCGCTCTATTTCATTACTTGCATACAATCTAGAAACAATTCTTTCTGAAAAGTTTGAGACAATTGTATCAAGAGGTATAGCAAATTCTCGGATGCGTGACTTTTATGATATTTACTCGCTTCAAAGTATTGGAAAAGTGATTAACGAGGAGCATTTCGTTAATGCTCTGAAGAATACGTCTAGACAAAGGAATTCATATAAGTTTATCGAAGCTTGGAAAGATACGATTGAATTGTTGCGTGAAGATGTAAATATGCAGAAGCTATGGGAGTCGTACCAGAAGAAGTTTGACTATGCGTTGGATTTATCTTGGGATGCTGTTATTGAAGCTGTTGTATGCTTGGGAATGTTAATTGAATCGATTTAAGAATCAATGGAAAGGAACGTGATGGTATGCATGAGATAAAGTGTCCACATTGTGGGAAAGAATTTACAATCGATGAAGCGAGTTATGCGGATATCCTGAGTCAGGTTAAGACAAGGGAGTTTGAGCAAGAAGTGCATGAGAAGTTGGAGCTTCATAAGAAGCAACAAGCTTCTGAACTTGCACTAATGGAGCAGAAAGCAAGAACGGAGTTTGCGACACAGTTGGCGCAGAAAGAGAAAGAGCTTTTTGCATTACAGGCTAAAGTAGAATCCAGTCAGCAAGACAAACAACTCGCTTTGAATGAAGTAGAGCGTAAGATGCGTGAGCAGTTGCGTGCACAGGAAGATATCATTAAGGATCTGCAGGCAAAGACGATTACGATTCTGCGTGAGAAGGAGTTAGAGGCGGAGCGTGCTTTAGCTTTGAAGGAAAAAGAGCTCAATGACTTACGACTTAAGTTGAACAGTGTTGAGCAGCAGAAAGAATTGGTTAAGAAGGAGGTGGAGATGAAGCTGGGTGAAGAGCTCAGTCAACTTCGACTTGCGATGAATGATCTTCAGAAAAGTAAAGAGTTTGAGATCGCACAGCTGTTAACCAATAAGGAGCAGAGTGTGGCGGAGTTAAGCTCGAAACTGACGTCTTTGAATCAACAGAAGGAGTTGGAGTTGAGATCCATTGTGGAGCGGCATAAGGATGAGTTGAAGACAAAGGATGAGACGATTGCGTTCTATAAGGATTTCAAGGCGAAGCAGTCGACCAAACTACTCGGTGAATCCCTGGAACAACACTGTGAGATCGAGTTCAATAAGATACGAGCCACATCGTTCAAGAACGCACAGTTTACGAAGGATAATGATATTCAGACGGGTAGTAAGGGGGATTACATCTACCGTGAGTTTGATGATCAGAATAATGAGATCATTTCCATTATGTTTGAGATGAAGAATGAAGGGGATGAGACGGCGACTAAGAAGAGAAATGAACATTTCTTTAAGGAATTGGATAAGGATCGTAATGAGAAGAAGTGTGAGTATGCGATTCTAGTATCGCTCTTAGAGGCGGATAATGAGCTCTATAACACGGGTATTGTGGATGTGTCGTATCAGTACGATAAGATGTATGTCGTTCGTCCACAGTTCTTTATACCGATCATAACCTTGCTTCGGAATGCGGCGATGAATTCGTTGAAGTTCAAGCAGGAAGTTGCGCTCATGAAGCAACAAAACTTAGACATCACGAACTTTGAGAATGATCTGAATGATTTCAAGAGTGCGTTCTCACGTAATTATGAGTTAGCGAGTCGTAAGTTCAAGACAGCGATTGATGAGATTGATAAGACGATTGATCATCTTCAGAAGACGAAAGCTGCTTTACTCAGTTCTGAGGATAATCTAAGATTGGCGAATAATAAGGCTGAGGATCTGACGATTAAGAAGTTGACGCGTAAGAATCCTACGATGCGTAGTAAGTTTGAGGCGTTGGATATTAAAGAGGATGTGGAAGAGTAAGAGAGGGGAAAAAGCCTTCTCTTTTTTAAATAAAGTTATTGACAACTGGTTATGACCAGTATATTATAAAAGTGGTAATAACCAGTTGGGGTACACAATGATTGATTCGAACAATAGAGAGCCATTTTATTATCAATTAGCTAAGGAAATTGAAAACAAAATTGATAGTGGGGAACTGAAAAAAGGTGAAAAAATAACTTCTGAGAGAGAGTTATGTGTAAAATATAACGTTAGCAGAATAACAGTTAGGAATGCAATTAATGAACTTGAGAAAAAGGGAAAGCTTGAAAAGATTCAAGGAAAAGGTACTTTCGTACTAGGTAAGAATATAGTTCAAAATCTGGGTAATGTTTACAGTTTCTCAAAAGAGATGGAGAAACAAGGTAAGATCACTTCGACAAAGTTGCTCGTTCAGAAACTTATAAAAGCAGATTTTAAATTAGCAGATCAACTTGGTGTCCATGAAGGGAGTGAAGTTGTATACCTGGAAAGATTACGTATAGCTGATGATCTGCCTATAATGCTTGAAAAAACATACTTTGATTATAAGAAATATCCCTTTATGTTGACGTTAGATTTGAAAACTAAATCTTTATATAAAACATTAGAGACTGAGTTTGGAATAACGATAAACAAGGCTGTTGAAAGGTTTAAGGCTTGTTTGCTTTCAACAGAAGAATGTAACGCCCTGAATTGTCATAAAGGACAATATGGACTTCTTGTTAAAAGAACATCATATATCAAAGAAAATATCGTTTGTTTTTCGACAATTGTTTCAAAGGGTGATATATACGAGTTTACAGTTAAACTAGAATCATAGTTTAATTGAAAGTCAACTGGTCATAACGATATAACCAATTTATGAAAGGAATGAGTTAATGCTTAGTGAAATTCTTACAGAAGAGATGATTGTTTGTGATGTTGTGGTTTCTACATGGAGAGAAGCTGTAGTGGCAGTTGGAGAAGTTTTAGTTAATAAAAACAAAGTAAAACAAGATTTTATAAGATCAATGATTGAAGTAATTGAAGAGTTTGGACCATATATGATTCTTGTTCCAGAAATTGCTTTCTTTCATGGCAAACCAGGACCGAATGTTTATGAACCATGTTTATCATTAATTGTATTAAAGGAACCAGTATTCTTCTCAGAGTATGACAATCAAAAGATTACTTGTGCAATCGGGTTTGGTGCAATCGATAATGAGTCACATTTAAAAATGTTAATGAATCTTTCAGAGCTTTTGCAGGATCAAAAATTTGTTGATGCAGTTACGAATAATGGTTGTAAAAATGATATTTTAGAAATCATAAAGAAATATTGAGGTAAAAAATATGATGCAAAATGAACTTTATCGAATTGTATTAGAGCAACTTGATCGTCAGTTTAATGAAGAATCGGATTCGATCGAAAGTGCGGCGCAATTATGTGCCAAATCTGTTGTGAGTGATCGCGTGATTCATGTGTTTGGCTGTGGACACTCACAGATGTTCGCAATGGAAGTGTTCTACCGAGCTGGTGGTTTAGTACCTGTTAATGCACTTTTGATACCACATCTGGCTCTTTTTCCTAAAGCAAAACTGAGTACGCTCCAAGAAAGAATTGAAGGATTTGCAGGTGAGTATTTAAAATTGGAGAACGTCTCTAAGGAAGACACAATGATCATAGTGTCGGTTGCTGGTAGAAATGCAGCGGTTATAGATATGGCAATTGAGGCAAAGAGAATGGGTATGCATGTTATTGCTTTAACATCGATGCAATTCTCGAACGAAGTATCATCTCGTCATTCGAGTGGGAAAAAGCTAGCAGATGTTGCGGATGTTCTTATTGATATCAAGTGTGATTTAGGAGATGCCGCTCTATCGCTTGAGGGTGTTGATGCGAAGTTCTGTGGAACTTCTACTGTTCTAGGCATGACGGTTATGGAGAGTATTATTGCTAGAACGGTTGAGCTGTGTGTAGATAATGGTTATACTCCTCCAATTTATGTTAGTTCTAATTTAGATAAAGGAGACAAGATAAACGCTGAGTACATTAAGAAATACAGTAGCCTTATCTCTTGTTTATAAAAGAAAGGGGAAAAATGTTAAAAGTCATAACAGTATGTGGTTTAGGTGTTGGCTCGAGCTTGATTCTTAAGATGACATGTGAAAAAGCTTTCAAGCAATTAAACACAAAGGTGAATATTGAACACTGGGATATGGGCACAGTTAAGGGTATGAACTTTGATTTACTTGTAACTACAGAAGCTTTTAGGAAGAATTTTGCAGAATTGGATAATGTTGTATATGTAAAGAATATGGTAGATGTTAATGAGACTAGAGAGAAGTTAGAAGTTTATTTAAAAGGAAAGGAGCTTATTTAAGCTGAAAGGTTAAAAAATGTTAGAATTAGTCCTTAGTTTAATTAAAACACCCGCTATTGTACTTGGACTTGTTGCATTAGTTGGTCTAATCATCCAGGGAAAGAATACTGGACAAGTATTCTCTGGAACGATTAAAACCTCGATTGGCATGTTGTTGGTATCGGCTGGAGCAGGTGTATTGGTTACCAATATTCTACCGTTCGTAAGTTTGTTTGCCCATGTATTCAATTTGTCTGGATTCGCTACTTCTTCTGAATCGGTTGTGGCAGCAATGTCATCAACGATTCCGCTTGTAGCAACGACAAGTTCATTGATAATGGCGATTGGATTTTTGGTTAATATTCTGCTAGCCCGTTTTAGTCCTTTAAAGTATGTATTCTTAACTGGACACATGATGTGGATTCTATCAATAACTGTTGCTTTTGTACTCTATAATGCTGGATTAAGTGAGACTTTAATCATTGTTATTGGATCGGCTTTACAAGGGTTGATCATGGTAGTACTTCCTGCTCTTACGCAACCTTTGGTACGTAAGACAATTGGTTCAAATGACTTTGGGATTGCACACTTAACCACTTTGGGAACTGTTCCTGCTGGTTATATTGGTGGGTTATTTGGTGATAAATCACACGATGCAGAAGATATAAAATTACCTGAGTCTTTAGAGTTCTTTAAAGATACTGCTTGTTCAATTACTATCGTTATGGGTATCTTCTATATAGTTGTTGTTCTACTTGCTGGACCAGAAGTTGTCGCTTTAAATGGTGGTGGATCAACGAACTACATCGTCTTTGGTTTACTTCAAACACTTGGCTTTGTAGCTGGTATCTTAGTGTTGTTGCAAGGTGTTCGGATGTTCTTGGGTGAACTCGTGCCTGCTTTCAAAGGTATTTCGGACCGATTAGTACCTAATGCGATTCCTGCACTTGATGTACCTGCATTATTTGGGTTTAGTCCTAATTCATTGATGATTGGATTTGTAACATCCGTAATCGGAATGATTGTCGCAATGTTTGTAAGCTCAGTTGTGTTTAATACAGTACCTCTCGTTTCAATTATAGGTGCGTTCTTTACGGGCGGCGTTGCAGGTATCTTTGGAAATGCCAAAGGTGGATTGCGAGGTGCAATCATAGCTGGATTTGTATATGGATTCTTGTTAATTTTCGGAACAGCTGCGCTTTCGAGAATGTATGAGTTTGCGGCGTTTGGTGCGACAGGAATTGGCCATGACTGTTTGGATGCAATGGCTATCATGGCTGCGTTTAAGTATTGGTATGTTGGAGTTGTTGTTGTAGTTGTAAGTTTTATTCTCTTGAGCCTACAAGAGATGAAATATCAAAAGCAAATACACAGTAACTAGACATAAATTGACTTGGCACAACAAGTTACTCCCCTTTATGAAAAGAACCTTATTCGTTACGTCTAAGGTTTTTTTCAATTATGTGGACAAGTCGTAATATAATTATTCTCATGAGTTAATTGCATTGCAAACTCAAGCAAGACAATTATCTTGAATAGCTTGCTGAGTATGTTTGAAAGTTTGAATATTAGGCTTATTCAATCTCCACGTTGGATGATTATTCTTAGGAAAAATCTTTTAGTCTGAATCTATCTTGTGTATAATTTAATTGCACTGTTTGTACTATTAGCGGTACCCATTACACTTAAATCCATACTCAAGTGAGTATGGATTGATCATGTTCGGGTATGCAGGATACAAAACCAAACGATTAAAGATAGAAAAGGAAAATAATGAGTTTCGTACTTGATAAGCATGATTTAGTCTTTTTTGGTGTTCGTATGGCGTCGGAGCATATCAATGCAGGAAGAAGTTATGAGAAGTTAGAAGTACGATTTAGTGGTGAAGGGGTATATAAACAACCAAACTTTGTGAATGAGGATGTAAATACACTTGTATTTGATGAGCATTGGTTGGAAGCCACAAGTGAGTTGGATGTATTGAAGTGGTGTTTTCATATGACATTTGTGGCGTATCAAACAGAAGGGTATAAGTGTAGACTTCAAGCGCATGCGAAACAGTATAGTGAAAACATGCTTCAGTTCTTCAGTGATATAGGATGAATATTGGATTAGTTTAATCAGAGGTGGGTAGAAAATGGGTAATATGGAACGAGGAGCGTTCATAAAGCAGTGTGAAGAGGGTTTTAAGGGTATTGATCAGAAGAATGTGGAGCGTGCTCGGGAATTATTGGAGTTGGAGATTCACTTACTTAGGTTGCTTCGATTCCATCGTAAAGATGTGAGTATGGTTAAAAGTTATATTGATGATGCGATCAATGAACATCGACATCATTTACCGGTACAATTGTATTTTGTACGAGCAAAAGAGTTTATAATGGACCATCAATCTAAGGATGAGAAACTTCTACAGTTGAACTTGGTTTTAGCTTTGTTTAAGTATTCTGCGTTTAAACAGTATTGTATTCATAAAGGTTTCTTTGTGGAGGTGCTCAACGTGAACTACTCTGATATTGATGCCTTTGATGGGAATTTGTTAGAGTTCGCTAAGAAGTTTGACTTTAGTCGAATGAACTTGGACTCTATTTTACTGAAGCAGTTTAGTCCCAGGAAGGATGTACCTTCGTTTAAAGAGTTCAATCAAATGTTGATTGAGAATACCGTACGAAACAATCGGAAGGACATTAAAGTGAAGGATCCAAAAGAACGTGCTGAAGCAGAGTTTAAGATTCGATTAAACGTACTCAAAGATGTCATCATGAGTTCTGTAGAGTTGGTGCCTTGTGATCGTTTTCTTTTTGATGTGGTGACATATACAAAAGAGGTTATGATGTTATTCAATGTATCACCCAAGGCGGATCCGTATAAACTGTATAAAAAAATCAAGAAAGAGGTTGAGAAGATCGAGATATTAGGAGTGACGATTGACTGTAAGCGTTGTGCGAATTTGGGTGATCAATTGATGCTTATTGTGGATTTCACGTATGAAGGTTTAGATGCCTATAAGATTCCTTTGGATTTTGGTGTCTTGGATCGTTTGAATACAGTTCTGAGTTGAATTAATTCTATTTAAGAAAGTGCTTTAGATATGTAACTTATCGTATGAATTTGATACAATGTGTAAGCTTGAGTTTAAAGCAAAAATCCACCTAGGTCATTTACGATAAATGAGAAGTATAGAGCTCGATAAGTCGATAAATGATTTACTGGCGACAAAGTTTTTATGTACTTTGGAGGTGTGACTGCTTTGATTTAGGTAGGAAATTGGCTTGTTACGGGATTGAGGATACTATAATCAATTGAATCAGTCCAACGTGTATCAACGTAACAAGTAATAGCCGTAGAAAGGGAGTAACTGTTTCTCCCTTTTTATTATGCTTTAGAAATTATATATCGTAGGATTGTTGTGAATATAATTCAAATATTCCTTTCGTGAGAAATTTTCTGGATAGTTGTTTGTTTATATTGAAATGTTCGTTATAATAAAAACAGTTGATCTGTGATTTTTTAAGTATTAATGAATCAATAATTTGATTGAGCATTTCTTAATTTGAATTTGTTTAACATAGGGGGAATATGTTTAACGATCTCATTTATAAATTAGATAAGGAACGATTAATAGAATTGCTACCTAAATGGCAGCAACCTTATTTTAGTGACGTTCAACTCAATTTCAATCGGGAATCGCTAATTGAATATATTATTGAGTCAAAAAATGAATTGCTAGACAACAGTGAATTTTTGGCAGGGATTGTTCAAAAACTATCACATGAAGAATATTTTAATTTTATTGAAAGCACCAAAAAGCTAAACATCTATTTATTCAATAAATCAAAATTAGTCGATGATATTCTTTCTAATAATATCAAAATAGTACAAAAGAGGACATTACAAAACTTTTTTGATTATGAAGATAAAGCTCAAAATTTTGTAGAATTTGACTTGAAAAGTATTAGTCCAATATCTGATAGATTTTATGAACTCTTAGATTATCAAATGTTTATTAAAGAAAAACTTCTGAGTATACTTGAGTCGAATTTTTTACTTCCTAGGGTGCTAATTCATATGCCTACAGGAACTGGGAAAACAAAAACTGCAGTTCATACATTAATTCATTATTTTATTAATGTTAAAAAGAACAATGGTTTAATATTTTGGATTGCTCATACCAATGTTCTTCTTGATCAAGCTTTAGGTACATTTGAAAATGTTTGGTCTCACTTAGGCAATAAGCCTGTTAGCATTTTTAAGGTTTTTGGTGGGAAAGATATAACTGAATTAACAAGTTCTGAATCTAGTGGAATTGTTTTTTGTAATATTTCTTCACTAATCAACTTAAAGAAAAACAAGCTTGAATTATTTGATAATCTATCAAGTCGAACACATTTAGTTATATTTGATGAAGCACATAAGGTTCTTGCGAGTGAAACAAGTTACGTAATTAACTCTTTTATGCTTAAGAAAGATGGTTATGTAAATAAAGCACTGATTGGACTCACTGCGACTCCTGGAAGAAATATATTTGATGAAGATGATAATTATCGATTAGCTCAATTCTTTGAAAGAAGAATAATTCAAATTGACATTAACACTATTGATAAATTCTCAAAGAATGATTTTGAGTATGTAAATCAAGCAGATAGAGATAGTAAGATAATAAAGTATTTTCAAGATCGGAAAATATTATCTAGATTTAGAAGAGAGATATTAGATTATAATTTCAATCAAGAATTTGAGAGTTTGTTACTCGATAGAATAAGAATTAAACAAAAATTCGATGACTATAATTCTGCGCTTTTAGATTTGTTTGCAATAAACTTAGACAGAAATGTTTCTATAGTAAACAGATTGATTGAGCTAGATAGGGAATGTACTCCTACAATATTTTTTGCATGTTCTGTTGAACATGGAAAATTGGTTCACTCAATTCTTAAAGCGAAGGGAGTTAAAACCTCACAAGTTTATGCAGAAACCTCAAAGCAAAAAAGAGATAGTGAGATAAATGATTTTAAAAAAGGTTATACAAAAATTCTTATAAATGTGAGTGTACTCACTACTGGTTTTGATTCAACAAATATTAGATGTGTTTTTATTGCAAGACCAACAAAATCAATTGTTTTATATAGCCAGATGATTGGTCGAGGCTTAAGGGGGCCAAAGATGGGTGGAAATGAAGACTGTTTGCTTATTGACATGAAGGATAATTTGGAGAGATTTTCTGACGAAAATGATGCTTTCTCATTCTTTGAAGAGTACTGGAGGTAGATATGGCACAAGGAATTGAAATTTTTGATGTTCAAGGCATGGCAGAGGCGATTCGATATACAGAATATAAAAGTATATATAGTGCAATTTCAGAAATTGTGGATAATTCAATTGAAGCCAAAGCAAAGAATATCTTAATTATTTCTAAAGAAACACTAAAAGATGGAGAAAAAACACTTGGAGATATTGCTATCCTTGACGATGGGACTGGAATGTCGCTAGATACTCTACATCGATGTTTAGTTTTTGGAATAAGTGAGAAAAAAGAACGAAAGTCAATCGGAAGATTTGGAGTCGGTTTGGGGCAAGCCTCGATGTATGCTGCGCCACGTGTTGATGTCTATTCCTGGCAAGATCGCTCAGATAAATATGCTGTATATTTAGATTCAAGAGAAATGAAAAATGGTACACAAAAGGTAATTGAAGCTCCTGAGAAGAAAGAGATACCAACTTGTTTTAAAGGATTTCTCGATATCACAATACCAAATATAGGGTACTTTAATTTTCATCAAAGTGGAACAATGGTCGTATGGGAAAATCTTGATAATGTAAAGTTAAAAACTCAAACATTTTATAAGAATTTATCTGATGAACTTGGTAGAAGGTTTAGGTACTACATTGATGGTGGTCTAAACATTATAATAATCACCACGCAGCATTCCCCAAGGGAATTAGTGAAATCAATTGACCCACTATTTTTATCAAAAAAATCAAGATATCTAGCAGATTTAAAAACCATTGGAACAATAACGAATCAAACTACCGAAAGTGAACCGATTTTTGAACCATTTATTTCTGACTATACTCCTGATGGGACCTGTAAAATAGATATACATATTGAAGCTAGTAATCATCGTCCAATATTTTCAACTGTTTCCATAAAATGCTCAGTTGTTAAAGAGAAATTTTATTGGGATATGGCAAGATTAATAGGTAAAAAGAACCCTGGGGACTCGGAAATTGGAAAAACTGTTTCGAAGTTTGACAATATTTCTGTTGTTAGGGCGGGTAGAGAAATACAATTCGATAAGCTTGGGCTATATAATTCAACAAATGAACCTGAGAATAGATGGTGGTCTATTGAGATATCGTTTGATCCAATTCTCGATGAGTTTTTTAAACTATCGAACAACAAGCAGAAAGTAGAAATAGAAACGAGTTTCAGAACTGATAGAAAAGAAAAGTTTGTTCAAGATGACTCCTTAGAAGCTCAAGCTTGGAGATTAATTATTGACAGATTCGATAAAATCAAGTTAATTATGACTTCGCGAAATAGAAAATTGGCTCAAAATGCAAAGAAGGAACTTGGTAGTAAGCCAACAAAAAAAATAGAGAGCAAGTATAAGTATGAAACTACATATAAAGGGCTTGATGCTTTTGCGGAACTAGCGAAAAAATACCAAACAGATGAGGCACATAAGGGAAGCGTTTATGATGAGATTCGAAGAATAATTGATGTGGAGTTGGTGGAAGATAAGAAGCTACCATTAATTACTATAGATAGTATTAATACAGGGCATAAATTGATAATTAATGAGCTAGATGGTTTCTATACAAGGATTAGAGATAACGAAGATTTCGCCCTAGGATTTAATCTGTTTGCTCACGCGTTAACAAAAGTGAGATCTAAGTTTAATTTGTATGAAGAAGAAAAAGTGTTTTCGAGATTAATTGAAGAAATCAATGAAGAGATTACTACAATTAAAAATAGTCTTGGGGGAACAAAACTATGACAGAGAAGTTAAGCAAATTCATTTCAAGAATTCAATCAAATGAGATACTTTTACCAGATTTCCAAAGAAAATTTGTTTGGACTGAGGTGGACACTCAGCAAAGATTAATTGCATCAGTATTAGCCTCACTACCAATAGGAAGTGTTTTGCTATTAGAGGGGGATTCCGGAGAATTTGTTTCTAAGCAACTTGGTAGGAAAAATAAGCTTGACATCAGTGGACCAATCCAAAGGAACTATCTTTTAGATGGTCAACAGAGACTTACAGTGCTATCAAATGTTTTCTCAAATACAATTCTCAAGGATATTAAAAACTTCAAGACTGAGCTTGCACATGAATCATTAAAACGACGCTTCTACTTGAAGTTTAGTGGTATTAATTCTAGATTTGTTCAAAATGATTTATTTGGGTTATCAAGCTTATCATTTACTTTTGATCCAACTGATGAGCCGAATTTTTCAAGCAATGATATATATGATTTAATTTACTCTGATGATTTAAAGTCAATGGATGAGTCACCATTTGATCCAAACTATGATTTTACACAAGCGAAGGCAACCAATGATTTAGAATATGCCTGCTCAATTGATCCTGACGAGTTTATCGTTCCTCTGCACTTCTTGATTGATAATAGAATGCATCTAAAAGTCATTGTGAAAAATCTAGCTGATAAGCGAAGTCGCTTCTTGATAGGATATTATGTAAGTTTTTCTTCAGATATAAAGGTGCTTGAAACCAAGATTAGAGAAATATTCGGTAATGATAGTCTACCTAAGGATTATTTGAGCAATAAAACAAGCTTCCAGCAATTTATTCATTATAAAGCGAATCATTGGGAAGATTGCTTTGAAAACTATTTATTTAGAACAATTAATGAGATTAAAGTCCATGAAATGGAAATAAAGAAAGCTCAAAGAGCTAGAGCAATTGATATTTATGAGAATCTAAACTTAGGTGGTGTGAGCTTAAGTACATTTGATTTGATAATTGCTAAGGCTGCGAGAACACTAAAAATCGGTTTCTACGAGTCATTTAAGGAAAATTTGAGCACAGGACTAAAGATACCTGACTTTTACACTGGTCAATTACCAGATGGTGAATTGTGGATACCTAAAGACCGAATGAATATTTATAACGAGTCGAAAAATTCAGTCTCGAGTGCGTATATTAATATCTTCTTAAATCTATTATCTCTTGTTGTTAATGTTAGGCTAAATGATAATCCATTTAAAATGGATTTTATCAAAAAGTCAGAGATATTAAAGCTAAGTTCAGATGACATTGTGCAAAATTATGTTGAGTGTATCAATTCAATTAATAAGGCATTGATGTTTCTACAAATGAATTGTGGAATTCGGAAAATAGACGATGTTTCTTATGAGCATATCCTATTGGGGCTTGCTTACTATTTCTTTGACAAAGAAGTTTTTGATTCAGCAAGTAAAACAAAAGTGCTAGAGTATTGGTACTGGACTTCAATTTTCTCTGGTACTTATGATACAGATCAAAATAAACAAATAGTTGAAGATTTGAAAACACTAGACCAAGTTATTTATAGAAAAGATGATTTTGAATTGGAAAAGAATAAATTGAAGCAAAGATTCGAGGATGTTTTCAATAGGACTTATTTCTCAGATGAAAAAACACTATTGATGCAGTTTAGTGAATTTGGTAAATTACCAAAGTCAGTTATGAGTAAGACTATCTGTCAATTTGTTTTAAAATCTCATCCCAAAGACTTTGTGGAAGAAACATACTTAAATGCATGGGACAACCAAGATCAAGATGTTCATCACATAATACCGTTGAAACAGATGGCTAGTTTGAAAGAAAGTACCTCAGAACTAAGAACTAATAAATCACATAGATTAAATTCACCGTTGAATCAGATTTTCATTTTAAGTTCTAGTAATAAAGCGATTGGTGCGCAATCTCCTGATCAATATTTCAAGGATTTTGCACATTACATAAGTTCATCGCACTCGCTACCTAGTGTTGATAAGTTTAATAACGACGATGATATTGTGAATTGGTTGCATTTAAGGTATGAGATGCTGAAGTCTTCATTGATTTCACATTTAAATCAACTTGCTTCGAGTAGTTTAATTAAATAGCGATTTAGTGTAATGTAAATGGGTGTAGAAGGAAATATGGTATGAGTTACGGTAAACATCAAACGTTCTTTTTAAGGAGTAACTGGATATACAAAGGGATCTCATCTTTTGATGATCCGAAATATACTAAAGATTTCCTTGTCCAAGTGAAGAAGTACTATAAAGTAATGGGACTTGGCAGTAGTATGTACAAGTCATTACGTTACTGGCTTGAGGCCGCAAATATTATAGAATATGCTGAAGGTAATCATCATCTGACTTATTTTGGTGAGTATCTTAAATCTTTTGACTTAAATGCAGACACGATTTTTTCTAAACTAATACTTCATTATTTTTTAGTATCAGATATTCATATTAATTCAATGGAACAATCACATTCGTTTTATTGGTTCTTTAATGTAAATACTGATAGAGTTTTCGATAAACAATATCTCATTTCTGAAATAGAGAAGTGGGATAAAGAAGCTAAATCGTCTAAGAATAAAGTGAATTTTACATCAGTAAATACGATAAAGAGTGATGTTGATGTACTCATAAATACTTACACAAAATTGATGCCTTCGCACCCAGAAGATAAAAACTACTCTCCGCTTGCCGAACTGGGTTTGCTGAAGGAAGAAGGTAAGAATATTTTTAAGTTACCTCTATCCTCTGCAAAGTACAGCTTAGACGCATTCATGTATTTTATACTATTATGGAAAGAAAATGGAGAAGATTTATTAGTTGATAGTTTAGTGGAAACCCCTAGTTCAATTGGTAAAGCGTTTAATTTGGGCAGATCGGATATCCTTGAATTGTTAGAAACGATGATAAAGAAGAAGTATCCGATTGAAATAAGTAGAACAAATAATCTGAACTATTTGAAGATAACAACTGAAAAATCTGCAAAAGACTTCATGCTGAGTAGAACTGAGGGAAGATATGAATCTTAAGAAGAGTATTAATGTAAAGTATGACCTTAATGATGAGACTCTAATTGAGAATTATTATGCAACAAAGTCACACTTAGAAATAATCGAGAATGTAATAAATGGTGTCAATGACCATGGAACTCGATCACATATAGCATATGGGCCATACGGAGCAGGAAAGTCTTACGTCTCAACAATTCTTGCGAATCTACTGCTTAAAGCATATGATCAAAAAGATATTAGGAAACTTTCCGACAAGTACAATTTGGTTAACAGTGAGATAGCAAAAGGTATAATAAATGTTAAGAGTAACAAAATAAAATACTTGAGTGTCACTTTGAACGGGTATGAAATTGATTTTCAAGAAGCTATTTATACAAACATTAAGAATACTCTTGCGAAAGAAAATATAGTTATAAACCCAAAGGGTACAGCCAAGTCTATTAAGACAATCATCGAAAAGTGGGAGTCTGACTTTCCAGTTGTGCACAATCAATTCATTAATTTTCTTGAAAATAATCAATTTGAAAATGTTGATAAGTTTCTAGATGTTTTAAATTATGATGATAAGGCACTGGAAGATTTCTCATTCTTCTATGAATCAGTATCTGCTGGTGCAAAACTATCCCTTTATAGAGCTAACGAGTTTGACGAGTCAATACTTGAAATTTCAAAAGAACTTGAAAAATTCAATCTTGGTATTTTCATTATTTATGATGAATTTGGAAGATTTTTGCAAAGTATTGACGACTCTTGTATATCGAAGTTTTTTGGCCAACTTCAAAATTTGGCAGAACTAATTAACCAAAGTAAGAATTTGACTTTATTATTAGTCTCTCATAAACCAATAAACTATTATTTTAAGAATTTGACAAACGACTTAAGAATGGAATATGCAAAAATCGAGAAAAGATTTACAAATAGTGAAATCAAGAGTGATGAATCTACATTTATTAACATTGCATTGCAAGTCACAGATAGTATATCCAAACCTCGATCGAGCAAAAATTTACTACTAGATTTATATGAAGGTGTTTATAAGTTTAATTTGTTTAGTCAAAGTGTAATATCATTTGGTGATCATGAGCAATTGATAAGTAGAAGTTATCCTTTGCATCCCGTAACAATTGTATTGCTCCCTAAATTCTCCCAATTATTTGGGCAAAACGAACGAACATTATTTACGTTCTTGTATGACGATTCGAAATACGGGTTTAAGGGATATGTGTCACATCAAAAGGGACTGTATTATCCTGACTTGCTCGTGGATTTTTTCTTTAGTGGATCAGAAGAGAGATACAATGATAATTACAAAGATGTTGTTATATTCAAGAAATTGTACAATCAATTAGTTAATCTTTTCGATGGTGATGAGATAAATAATGCTCAGCGCATTCTAAAGTTTATTTTACTTTGGAACATTACAAATTCTAATAGTATTTTTGTAATATCGAAAAGTTTGATTTCTTTTGCTTTAGGTATAGATATTAGATTAGTTGATACAATAGTTGATAACCTTCTATTTAGAAAAATAATTAGGATAAATTTAATACATAAAAATTATGAAATAATAGAGGCGAGTTCTGTTGATTTAGAGTTGGAAATTGACAAAGTATCAGTACTTGTTAAACAAAAACCAGGCACTCTAGACTCAGTTGTAAATGACTATAATCCTTATAAAACAGTATATTCAAAAATATATAACTATCAAAACGACACAGTTAGGTTCTGCTCTGTGTATATATCAATTGAGTCAGAGTATCCAAGAGAGCTTCAACATTCTGATTTTCAACTAGTTTTCACTTTAAAGAAGTCTTTCATAAATAAAGACGAGAAAACATTTATTGGGCTCTTAAACCCTAAGAGGGAAGATTCTGTTCAGTTAATTCAAAGACTAGCTGCAATTGATTATCTTCTTTCTGATCGTCATTTCCTGTCTGAATTTAAGAATGTCGACATAGACTTGCAATATGAGAAAGACAAAATTCTAATTAATCTAACTGATTTCTATCAATCATTATTTTCAGAAGCTACGAGATTTTCTCTTAATAATAGTATATTTGTCATTAAAAGTATTGAGGATTTTGAAAAGGTAATTAATGACTTAGTTACAAAAAAATATAGTAAACCTTTGGTAATACATAATGACCAAATAAACATGTTTGTTATCCAAAAGCCTCAAGTGAACGCAATTCAAAATATAATAAAGAGAATGATAACTGAGCAAACTAATGATCTGTATTATGAATTTAACGATAACAGTGCAGAATCATTTGCCTATTATGCTATAAAGAATTCTAATATAGAAGCAATTAGTAACCACATAAAAGATTTCATTCGAACCAATGAGAATGGAAAGGTCAGCGATATATTGAAGTCTCTTGAGGATTCTCCCTATGGGGTTAGACCAACTTTGACGTCAGTGATTTTTGTATTCTCAGTAATAAATATGTGGAAAAATATCATGTTTTTTAACAATGGAGAGTACATTTCAAATATACCTGCAAACTACTTATACGATATCGGAGTTGGTAAGTATGACTGTGTATATAACTACAGTGACTTCGATTTCAGAAATAGAGAGTTCTTATTGAATACAATAGATTTGTTTGGTGAATTTAGTGAGGGTGCTGGCGCGAAGTCTCTGGGCATTCAAGCATTGAGTAGTTTGTACAATTGGTTTCTTAACTTACCAATATTGACTCAACTTGGATACATTAATAATGATGAAGAGAAACGATTTATAAGAATTCTTGAAATGTCTAAGCAGAACCCTCGATATGCTTTAATTGAACTTAGCGAAATGTATGACATACACAAGTTAAAATCACTAAAAACTGAGATAGAAGGGATATTTGTAAACTTTATTTCTCAACTAGAAAATGAAGTTAAAAATGACCTCAAGATCACTGATTGGAAAGAATGGGCGAATAATCTCTCAGATGCATTGAAACGCAATAATATATTAGTAAGAACTGTATTAAATTCAGATCGTTTGATTTTAGATTATGCCAAAGAGATTGAGCAGTTAGAAATTACTAAGTGGCCTAAGTCTATGTTTGATGTGTTAAAGGCAAGAATTCAAAATGAATATGTTACGATTAATAACGAGTTAGATGTAATTGATGTTGTTATTAATAATCATAAAACGAGCATAGTCCAAGTTGAACTTTCTACAAGAGCAAAGAACTTACTTAATAACTTGAGTTCTCAGGTTGAAGCTAACTCGAAGTATATGACTAAAGAAGAAATTGAGATGATTGTAGTGAAGCTATTTAAAAATGTTTTAAAACAGGAGGAATGATGAGCAATAGTAAAATAAAACATATAATTATGTTCAGTGGTGGTGCTTCTTCAGCTTACATTGCAAAATGGGTTGTAGATAAATATGGAAAAGAAAGTTGTGTATTGCTTTTCACCAATACGCAAGTAGAAGATGAAGACAACTATCGGTTCATGGAAGATGTCGCGAATTATATTGATTTAGAAATAACTTATAAAACAGATGGAAGAACACCTGAAGATGTTTTTTTTGAACAGAAATATCTTGGTAACTCAAGACATGCACAATGCTCTCATGAATTAAAAGTTAAGCAAACAATATTATACCTAAATGAACTTATCCGTGAAGGATTTCACCCAATTCTCTACTTCGGAATTTCGGCAGATGAAAAACATCGAATAGATAGCCTAACGTTTAACTATGGCCACGAATTCGCACTTGATGTACTTGATGAGCATGGTGAAATTGTTGAAATGAATGAAATGGGGATTAGATTCCCATTAGGTAATATGATTCGAACTACAAGCGACATTCATAGCATCATTGAAAAAGAATGGTCAATTCCTTTGCCGCGAATGTACAAACTAGGATTCAAACATGCGAATTGTGCCGGTAAATGCGTAAGAGCTGGCATGCATCACTTCGCTAATCTTTACCGTATTTGGCCTGATAGATATAGAGAGTTTGAAGAGATGGAAGAAAAGTTTAGAAGTAAATTTGAACTAAATGTTTCTATGATGAAGCGTAAAGGGAAACCTTTTACATTAAGAGAATTGCGGGAAGATACACTTGAAAAAATGAGTGAGGAAGAATTGTTAGCATATTCGCTTGAAGAAGATAATGATTACATTCCTTGTAGCTGCTCATTCTCATAATTAGGGGGAGACATATGCTAAATGTTTTTGATTATATCAAAGAGAAAGAAAGTGATTTATATTTTAACAAGATTGATGTAGCGTTTCAGACATGTTTTACTGATCCGCAAAACTCTATTGTTAAATCTTTTAGAGTACTCGAAGATCTTATTGATAAACTTTTTAAACTTTTTGCTCTAAATCGTTACACTGACGAAATGTATAAGTGCATTATCCAACTTGAACGGGATGTACCTGATGGGATCATCAAAGATCTTCATGCAATCAGAATCTTGAGAAACAAGGCAGCTCATTCGGGTGTTTTAACCTATGAATTTACAAATGGTGACAATGTCGATGCTGCAGAAGCCTTTTATGTGATTAAGAAACTATATGATGTTTTGGGATGGTATATCAACCTTGGTAAATTGTCAAAAATAGATTTTGAACCATTCACCTCAATCGCTCAGATTTCATTAAAAGAAATTGATAAAGAAAATAGTGATTCTTCTAGCAGTTTTGTTACTACACAATCTGAAGAGGCCGAAATGAAAGTCGGCGTTATTGCTCAGACTAGGCTTAAGGACATTCTTGAACGCTTAGTGAGTGAGGAAGATATTGAAAGATTGACGAGTTATGAGTATTCAAAAATTACTTTTAATATTTCCGTTCCGCTACTATCAACAACTAGAAGTGGAAAGACTAAAGCAAGATATTATTCAAATCCAGTAAAGATTGGATCTAAAAGATACTATGTTTGTAATGGTTGGAATGATAATAATAAAGAGTTGTTATTAAATTGGATGAAAGATTGGGACTTGAGATAGCTTGTTTAGGTTTGGATATCGACACGAAAGCCAATTCTAAACATGCTAAATTTAGTAATCTGTATGCAAGGTGGCTTTAGTTTAATAAATTGAACTTTCATTTTTGATGCATGGGCAGGGGGAAAACACATGAAAACAAATGAAGATAATGGGACAAAGTTTATTAATGGCATAGCAAGTGCTGCAAAAAGTAGTTCAAAAGCAACTCTTGAACTAGCAAACAAAACTAAGGGAGTAGTCATTAATTCAATTGATGAGAATGGTAATGGTGAAATCGATATCGAGGATATCATTATTAAGGGTTTTAAAACGCCTGGTGTCAAAATCGATAGAGAGAAATTTCTAAGAGCTGAATTTGCAAAGAATCATTCAAAAGAGGTGATTGATGAAGCAGTTATGTTTAATCCTGCCCATGCGAAAATATCTTCAAAAGAGATTGATAAGATCGCGTCGGAAGTAATAAAGTACGAGCGGAATTTCGTCTCCGGTATTTCTGCCGCGTTAGGAGCTCCTGGAGGTTATGCAATGGTAGCAACGATTCCAGCAGATATAATCCAGTATTATGGATATATGTTGAGAGCAACTCAAAAGCTTTTATATCTATATGGATTTCCTTCATTAACTATTGAAGATAATGAACAAGTTTTAGATTCTGAAACAATGAACATTATGATTATTTGTTTAGGTGTAATGTATGGATCTGCTTCCGCAAATAATGCAATTAAAGCGATCGGAAGAGCACTTGCTACTGGAGTTGAGAAGAAATTACTAAATGCTGCATTAACAAAAGGCACCATCTATCCAATTGTTAAAGAAGTTGCGAAGTATTTTGGAAAGAAAATGACAAAAGAAGTATTTGCTGGTTTCTTTAAAAAGTCTATACCGATTGTTGGTGGTGTTATTGGTGGTGGAGTTACATTCATGACCTTTGAGTTTAGTTGTAAGCTTTTGAAGGCTTCACTTAAGGATACGCTTTTAAGTAATCCAAACAAATATTCTGAGAATGTTATTGAAATTGCTTAAATGGCTAAGTATATGATTTTTCCAAGTTTAAATATTTTGGAAAAAACTAAGATAATATTTTTATAAAGAGATAAATTGGGGAATATACTAATTACCTAATTCGTTAGAAATTACCATATCATTGTGGTAAAAAGTATGACCATGCTTAAGTGGTCATTTTTTTTGCATCCTATAAAATTAACCTAGGAGGGATTGAGATGCGGAACGTGATGTGGGATTACATTGAAGAAGAAGTAAGCGCCTTAAAGCAATTACTAAACTCACAAAAAATTAAGGAAGTTGCGGATCAAGTTAAAGTAAGAAAGTATAAGAACATATTGTTTGTAGCTTCTGGAAGTTCAAACAATATTTGTAGAGCATCAAAAGAATTCATTGAGACTTACACAGATTTTAACGTATTTGTTTATTTACCCTTTGAATTTGAAAATGAGCTAAAAATGTTGCAAAAGTTTGTAGTGACTGAAACGTTGGTTATTGGAATATCGCAAACAGGAACAAGTTCCAGTACTTTGAAGTGTTTAACTAAAGCAAAGAAACTAGGATATGAATTACTCACAATTACTGAAAGAACTGATACACCAATCCAAAAATTAGGTGATTATTATCTAAACTTTGAATGTGGCTTAGAAGCATGTAACGCGAAAACAAAAGGTTATAGTAATTCGTTGATGCTCTTACATATCTTCTTTCTAGAACTGGGTGTACATAATAAAAAAGTTGATATTAATACATATCAAGAGATTAAGAATGAGCTAGTTAAAATTGTTGAGTTTGTTCCAAATCTTATTCAAGATACTAAGCAATGGATTGAGCAACATAAGCAATGGTCAAATGCAGAGTCGATCATGGTAATTGGACACTCATCAAACTATGCAACAGCTATGGAAGGTGCATTAAAACTTTCAGAGACACTATGTGTTCCTGCTAATTATGCGGATGTAGATGAGTATCAACATGGATTTCATCGAATCTTGTATTCCAATAGTTATGTAATATTAATTGAAGGTAATGGAATAGGGTCAGATGCAATCGGTAAAACATTTGAATATATTCGAAAAGTAACTCCAAATTGTTTAATAATAAGCTCAAAAGGAAATTTATCTACCGATACAATAAATGTTCTAGATACACACTTGGTTTCAACAGCTTTACTATCAGTTATTGTATTTCAAATCCTCGCTGTTGCACTTCCTGAAAACAAGGGAATGGATCCTAACATGGAAAGACACGAAACTTACTTGGAGCATTTAAAAACACGCGTTGAATTAAAATTTAGTTAAGTATAGAATTTAAAAATGAACATGAAAAGAAAAGCACAGTTAATCAAAGAAATTCTTAATCACGAGAATGCTATAAGCGTTTCTTTTCTTGCTAACAAATTAGATGTATCCAACAAGACAGTACGAAATGACTTGGTTGAACTAAAGGATTTACTTGAAAAAAGTGGGTTAAAATTGATTAAAAAACCAGGTTATGGAGTTCAAATACTTGGAGACCGATTTAAAATAAGCCGTTTAATTGAGTATCTTGAAAAGGAAGAAAAGACTTACTTCACACCAAAGCAAAGACAAGACAAAATACTTGAGACATTATTCGTTCTAAATAGATCGCTACTAATGAAAGAACTCGCTTTGGATTTCTATGTTAGTAGAGCGACAATCACAGCTGATATTGCTGAGTTGAATGAGAAACTAAAACGTTATGAACTTTCAATCAGTTATATAAAAGGTCAAGGATTGACTTTGGTTGGAGATGAGGTGGAAATTAGAAAAGCGTTTGCTTCTCTGTTTCCATCAAGTGACATGTCAAATGAATATCCGGATTATTTCGGAGTACCAAATGCTAACTACGATTTTGTAAATCGATTCAAAGTGGTACTAGGTTTGGATTATTCGAAAATCGTTTCTGTTCTAAAAGAGGCAGAAGTACTTCTGGGATTTGAGTTTACACTTGAAGCTCAAACAAACCTGTCAATACATTTAGCGATCGCAATTCGAAGAATGATGCAGGGGAACGAAATCGTACTTTCCGATGAACTAGTAGCTTCACTATCGCAAAATGATGAGATAAATATATCAGACTTGATTGTTCAGGGAATTAATCGTGAGTTCAATGTCGTATTATCTGATCATGAGCGCTATTATATTTTGTTACACATACTTAGTGCGAAACGCACACATGAGAATATTGACTCCTTACCATTTAGATTAGATGCGAAAAGTCAAAAATTGGTAGGTTTCATAAAGAAGCTAATTCAGAATGTTCAAGGAGAACTGCAGATCTTCTTGGAAGCTGATGACACGCTATTTAACTATCTTCTATTACATCTGAATCCAACGCTATCTCGCTTGAGGTTTGGGTTAACGGTTGATAATCCATTATTTGAAGACATATCTGTTAATTATGCTGATATCTATAAGGCAATTGAGTTGCAAAAGCCTCTATTTCTAGAAACTTTTGGACTTGATTTACCAGCACATGAGATAGCTTACTTGGTTCTTCATTTCGCGGCTTCACGTGAACGCAACATGAAACCAAAGAATGTTATCGTACTCTGTGCAAGCGGACTAGGAACATCACAATTCCTTGTCTCTAGGCTGAAAAGACGATTTGCAAATTTGAATATTGTGGACGTAATATCAAATGCTGATTTAAGAAGATTCGAGAAAATGAATATTGATTTAGTGATTTCTACGATTCAAGTAGTCTCTACTCTACCTGTTGTTATCGTCAATCCAATACTTGATGAACGCGACATCAACTTGTTAAGAACATGGTTTGATGACGATAGGAATGTTATTAAGAGTAGATTTGAGTTAAGTGTTGAGAATACTCATATAGGAGTTAATCTTAGGACGAAACATGAAGTCCTAAACTATTTGTCAAATCAAATGACAGAAAAAGGATTTGTGCTCGAATCATATTTGGAATCGTTATGGGAACGAGAGAGGATAGGTTCGACTATCGTTGGACCATTACTTGCAGTTCCGCATGGAAAGTTTGATGCAGTGATTAAGAGTTGCATACAGATTGTTACTTTAAATGACTCAATTCCTTGGACTGAAAATGAATCAGTAAAAGTTATCATTAATGTTGTAGCTACAAGAGAAGATGCAGGACTATTTGCGAATCTCTTCAGAAACTTAGCTTACAAAGTTGATGAAGTTGATTTCATGAAAAAGTTATTCAATGCAACTTCAAGAAGCGAACTAAGGGATTTAGTTCAAGAGGAGTTAATCAATGAATGTAAATGAAAATCTAATCTTGGTGAATTTAGTGGCAAGTAACAAGATTGAAGCACTACAACAACTTGCCCAAGCAGCTTTAAAAGCTAATGTCATTACAGAGCAATCTGAATATTTAAGAAGTGTGGAGAAGCGCGAACTTGAAATATCAACCAATATGGGTAATGGGATTGCTATTCCCCACGGTAGATCGAATGTAGTCATTACCCCATACTTTGCATTCGCTAAAATGAGTTCACCAATTCAATGGAATGAAGAAAGTGAATCCAACGTTGATTTGATTTTCATGTTAGGTGTACCAGAGTCAAGCGAACCAAGCGAACATTTGAGACTACTATCGAAATTAGCCGGCAAGCTCGTAAATGATTCGTTTGTAGACAGTTTGAGAAGTTTGAATAATCAAAAAGAGGCTGTAGAACTATTCAGCCAACTAAATTTCGAGGAGGAATAATGAAAACTGAACTTAATAATATTAAGCGAGCACTTATGACTGGTGTTGGCTACATGATTCCGTTTGTTGTATTTGGTGGTGTACTAATTGCGTTAGCAATTGCGTTGAGTGGTATTAAAGAAGGCCAAGGGGCTGTTGTAGATAATCCATTCCTAGCGCAAATGTTAGATATTGGTGTACTGTCATTCGGCTATATGATTCCAATTTTGGCTGGATTTATTGGATTTGGACTTGCTGATCGTGCAGGTATCATGCCTGCTATGGTTGGCGGTGCGATTGCAGTTCAGAATAACGCAGGCTTCCTAGGTGGAATTGTTGCGGGTATTCTTGCAGGTTATGTTGTCAATTTTATTAAAAAGATCCCTATTCATACTTCTGTTCGCGCTTTGATGCCAATCTTTATTATCCCGCTCCTAGGCGGAGTAACAGTTGCATTGATCATGCAATATGTTGTAACGACTCCCTTAAGTTCATTGTATGGTTTACTAACTGAATTCTTGTCAAGCATGCGTGGTGGTAATGCTATTCTCTTAGCTGTAATTCTTGGTGTTATGACAGCATTTGATATGGGTGGCCCCGTTAATGTAGTAGCATGTCTATTTGCTTGGTCTTTGTTCAGCGAAAACATCTATACACTAGCTGGACCTGTAGCAGTAGCAATTTGTACGCCTCCATTAGGCATGGGTTTAGCAACTTTGTTATCAAAGAAGAAATATTCTGATGAAGACAGAGAAGCAGGAAAAGCTGCTCTTGCGATGGGTATGATTGGTATTTCTGAAGGAGCAATTCCTTTCGCTGCAAAAGATCCACTACGTGTTCTTCCTTCTATTATGGTGGGTGGAGCAGTAGGTGCGGTAGTTGCAATGATCGCAGGTGTAGAAACTTTTGCTCCACATGGTGGACCTATTGTAATGTTTGTTTCCACAAATAAGGTTATGTTTATTGCTGCTATTGCCATAGGATCCCTTGTAACAGCGCTTATGGCAAACTTCTTGAAGAAAGATTATGTGCCTGAAGGAGAACTGGAATAAATGAAAATCATTGGTGTTACATCGTGTTCGACTGGAATCGCACATACTTACATGGCTTCAGAATCCATTAAGAAGGCTGCAAAAAAACTTGGTTATGTTGCGAAGGTTGAGACACAAGGTTCTATTGGAATTGAAAATCGCTTAACTTCTAAGGAAATTGAAGAAGCAGACTTAATTATCTTTGCAGCAGATTTGCCTGTTAGAGATGTAGAGCGATTCGCTAAGTATAAAGTATACGAATGTGCAACTGAAGACTTCATTAAGAATTCAGATAAAGCACTACAAGCTGCCATAAAATGGAAGAATGATCAAAAATAATGAAGGCATTGCCTTCATTATTTTTGATATCCTATGAATTAGAAATATGTGTATTGTAATATGACATATTGGTCTAAGAGTTAACGTTACTCAAATTCTTCTGAAACGTTCTTCCTTAACAGCCCCATCACTTCATCCTTGAACTCATCTTCATAAAGAATATACGTAACCCCATAAGTCTTTGTATACCCACTCGATACAATAATCGGATACCCTTTGATCCGTACATTGGTCCTAGGAAGTGTTCTTGGATCTGCATATTTCCCAAGCTGAATGACGGATCCTCTGGGGAAATCATCCTTAAGCATTCTTTCATACATCTGTTCACTGACAATAAATGACTCAATGTGCTTCCACCCATACTGGGCATTACTACTGAAATATCTTCTAGCTTCTTCATAGTTGTTTGTCTGCATTGTACTACCTCCTTTAAATGGTAAAGTCCCTATCGAAATGAACGATAGGGACTGTTTTATCTCTTGGCCTATCGTTCGGATCTCTCCGCAGGGTTAGCACCTTGCCTTTTGGTAGGTTGCTGTGTGTTATGAGCCTGATCTCTGGCACACTCTGTATAGGGATGCTCTCAGTATAACCATATTGCTTATGGGATATAAACACCTAACTAGAAAAGGGAATAGATCATTGGATGAATGTCAAGATGAAGATGATAATATCTTGATTCAAGATAGACACACAAGAATGATATTGATTATTTTTGCATTAAAATAAACAGTTTCCTTTATAATGGACATGTAGTCATGAGTAAAAGACAAGTGATATTGGATAATCTAAGAAGTCAGATCAAGGTACACAGACATTTGCTCGGTGTGGCGTTAGGATCTGGAATAACTGCTAAACATGCGGAAGAAGGTGGAGCAGATTTTTTGCTTGCACTCAACTCGGGAAGATATCGTCAACTCGGAAGAGGATCATTAGCAGGTTTTTTATCATTTGAAGACAGCAATGGACTGGTTATGAACTTTGGTAGTCGTGAAATAATGCCTCTGATAAAAGATGTACCCTTGATATTTGGTTTAAATGCGACAGATCCAATGATCAACCTAGAAACCTATATTGAATACATCGAGTCTAAAGGATTTGATGGCATTAACAATTATCCTTCGATTGGGTTGATCGATGGGCAGTTTAGAGAAGCATTGGAAGAAGAAGGTCTATGCTACGATACAGAAGTTGAAGCGATACGAATCGCGCATGAGAGAGATATGTTTACCGTAGCTTTTGTGTTTAATGAGAAACAAGCAGAGCAGATGGCATCAGCTGGAGCGGATGTCATCTGTGCTCACCTAGGACTTACGAATGGTGGAAGTTTAGGGGCAAAGAAATTATTTTCACTTGAAATGGCGAAGGATAATCTTATCAAGATGTTTGATTCATGTGATAAAGTATCTCCCAATTGTATAAAAATGATTTATGGTGGACCCGTTAAAACCCCATTAGATGTTCAATACATGTATAACAATACTTCAGCACATGGTTATGTTGGGGGTTCTGCAATTGAGAGAATACCTTTAGAAACATCCATTAAAGATATAACAAAAGCATTTAAAACTTCAGGGTCGGTTTATGAAGATGATCTGATGCTAAAGATGTTGGATGGGATCGATAAGCATTATGACTATGCGGAGTTTGTAATGAAGTATATTGCGGAGCATTATCATGATGATATATCACTAAGTGATTTGGCACGCGTCTCGCATATTTCGGTTAATTATCTAAGCTCTTTGTTTAAGAAAGAAGTCGGGACGTGTTTTAAGTCTTTCTTGGTTCAATATCGCATCAATAAGGCTATTGATATATTGAGTGAAAAGAACATTCCATTACGTGACGTGGCGGAGTTGGTTGGCTATAATGATTATGCGCAGTTTAGTAAAATGTTTAAGAAAGTTACGGGCCAATCACCGAGTAGCCGCTTAAAAGAAGCTAATAACAACTAGAAATATGAAGTAAACACAATATCATCGTTGATAGATACATATACAAATTTTTCACAAAACAGTACAGTTAAATTAAAGAAACAGTACTGTTTTTCAATAATTCAATTTCTTGGTCTGATCAACCGAGAATAAAAGAAAGGAGTCTATGAATGAAGACTATCGCTTTAATTGGAACTTTTGATTCTAAGGGTGTTGAGTATGCATATGTTAAGCAAATCATAGAGAATCTTGGCTTAAAGACATTTACGGTTCATATGGGTGTTTTTGAACCAACTTTCTTACCGGATGTATCGAACGCGGATGTAACAAATGAAGTCGGTGTGGATATCAAGGAAGTCGCATCTAAGAAGGATAGAGCTTGGGCAACTGAAGTACTATCCAAAGGCATGGAGAAATTATTGCCAAAACTATACAGAGAAGGCAAATTTGATGCTGTACTAGCATTTGGGGGATCCGGAGGAACATCCATTGCGACACCGGGAATGCGAGCATTACCGATTGGTGTACCTAAGCTAATGGTTTCTACGGTAGCCTCAGGCAACACAGAACAATATGTCGGAACAAGCGATATTATCATGATGCCATCCGTCGTAGATGTTTCTGGTATTAACTCATTATCCACAAAAATATTCACCAATGCGGCGTTCGCTATTGCTGGCATGGTTAGTTTCGAGAATAACACAGTGGTTGAAAAGAAACCATTGATCGCTGCTACAATGTTTGGTGTTACAACGCCATGTGTTACGTTTGCGCGTGAATATCTCGAATCAAAAGGATACGAAGTTCTTGTATTCCATGCGACGGGTACTGGTGGTAAGTCAATGGAAGACTTAATCAGTTCAGGTTATTTTGAAGGTGTGTTGGATATTACGACAACAGAATGGGCAGATGAAATCATTGGAGGTGTTCTTGCGGCTGGACCCCATCGTTTAGAAGCGGCAGGAAAACATGCAGTACCACAAGTGGTATCAGTAGGTGCGGTCGATATGTGCAACTTCGGACCTTATGAAACGGTTCCTGCGAAATTTGCCAATCGTTTACTGTATAAACATAATCCAACAGTTACGCTTATGAGGACTACCGTTGAGGAAAATGTCTTGATTGGTAGAAAGATTGCGGAAAAATTGAATCAAGGTCATGCTTTAACGAAGTTGATGTTACCGTTAAAGGGTGTATCGATGATTGATGCGGAAGGACAAGCTTTCTATAGTAAGGAAGCAGATGAAGCATTATTCAATGAATTACGTCATAATATTGATAAGAATCTAATTACTTTAGAAGAGTATGACTTACATATCAACGATAAAGAATTTGCTGAAAAAGCGGCACAGAGCTTACTCGATTTAATCGAAGCAAAGAAAAACGCGAAATAGGAGATAAACCATGAATACAATGTCAAGAAGAGAAATAATGGAAATGTATCGCAAGCAAATATCTGAAGGAAAGATCTTGCTTGGTGTAGGTGCAGGTACTGGTATCACCGCAAAATTCAGTGAAAAGGGTG
>DITO01000161.1:0-2159 GCA_002422065.1 Erysipelotrichaceae bacterium UBA6182
ACTCGTGGTAGTGATTCCCCTTTTAAACGACGATTATATCCAAATAGTCCTATATGTAGTTTTCTTAGTCTTCGACTTGGTACATATTTTGATACTCGATTAATGAGTGGTGCATGGGTTAGTACACACGTTTCATATGCCTTTGCGTAATGCTCTATGAATGCTAATACATTCTTTCTATCTAGTTTTTGAGCAGAAGCGGTTTGACTTTGATTAATCGTTTTTATAGCATCTTTAACTTCATTGACATCATAGTCGTATTTGAATGCTGATTGGATGGAAAAAGTATGAACACTTGGATATTCTTTGAGTGCTTTAAGAACTCGCAGAGGGGTGAGATGGCCTCTAAATGGAGCTGAGCCTACTCCAATAATGGGATAGATCCTGATCTTTGTTTCTTCTTCTAATTCTTGCATATCTTGTAAAGCAAGTTTGTTTAATAAGATAGCACTAATCATGCCATAGTTCATGGCAGGATCACTTCGCGCAAAGAAAACACGTTGGTATGGGATTTGTTCTCCTACAATTCCTTTTAAATATTCTTTTAGTATCTCTTTCGCATGTAGCATATTTTCTTTATCTTCAAAAAGAGGAATGACATGAATAGATTCTGGTTTAAATTCACCAATCCATTGTTTGAGTGTTGTTCCACGCTCATCAAGTATTTGTTGTGCTTTACCACTCACAAATTGTTTATAGTAGCGATGAATTAGTAACAACTGTTGTGCACTACTTGTCATTGGTAATATGACTTCATGAATAGGTGCATAGGGAGCATCATAAAAAAGTGCATTCGCATCATAAGATCTTGGAATACTTTCTAATGTTTCTAGCAGTACCTTTGCCTCTGCTTTTTCAACTTGAGGATTAGGAACACGCATGATGAGTCGTTTATCTTGTCCTAGAATATTCTTGCGAAAGTAGGTTTCAAACTTACTAAGAAGTTTCTTGACGACATAGGTATCCACTTCTTTACCTTCTACATCCCACATTTGCTCTTGAATACCTAAATGTGAATACGCATAGAAAGCTTCTTGAATTTCATCTTCGCCTCCCATAATACTGCTTTGTGCAAAGAAAGGAGTGTTGACGTTATCCGGATGCTGCGTTGACATGGTCTTAGGTATTCTTTCCATAATTGCTCTCCCTAGAGGCCGTATTGGCATTATTATTTATTTTAATAGATTATCACAAAACTTTGGATTCTAGTTCACGGATGCAGAATATTTGCGTCAAAAGTATAAAAAACCGTCTTTATTGTGACGGTTTTGATTCGATGACTTGATTTCGACCATTAAGTTTCGCCTTATAGAGAGCATCATCAGCTACCTGAATTGCATCTTCAATTGTTTCATGTGGCATTTTCTCATGAATTCCACTACTTATGGTAATTGAGTTTACTTTCATAAAAGGAGTATGTTCAATGTGACTTCGAATACGCTCTAATACACATGATGCGACATCAATATCCGTGTCTGGAAGTAATATGACAAATTCATCGCCACCATAACGGGCAAAGATATCAGTATCACGTATTGAATCAGCGATGGTTTGAACAATCTGAACTAGAATCTTATCCCCAACACGATGACCATGAATATCATTCACTTCTTTGAAGTTGTCGATATCAACCATAGCAATGGTCATAGGAGTTTTATCACGTGATTGACGAGCAATAAATCGGTGTGCAAAATCAATGAATGTTCCTCGATTATATATTCCTGTGAGTGAATCAATCATTGCATACTTGGAAATTTCTTCTTCTTTCTTCATCACAAGATAGAATAATGAAATCATAAACATCATGATTGATGTTGCAACTAAGAGAACTTGATTTCTTTCTCTTAAGAAAACAATGAGGCTGTTTGCTTTAGATATCGAATATAAATAGCCTACATGGTTATTGCCAAGGTCTCTTATTGCATTAAAGTGGATATTGTAATCATTTTCTTGAAAAGATAATGTCGTATCAAAGCTAACTCCGATGAGAAGTTCATCTTTAATTTTTTCCTTTAATGCTAGATTGAAGGCTTCGTCATTTATGAACTTAAGACTGCTCCTGTTGTTTTGGATGATCGCTACATTGCTTTTTTCTATTAAATAATCTTCTGAAAGTAGTGAACCTTCATGATAAATATCAACATCATCTTCTCTACTTA
>DITO01000161.1:2304-3247 GCA_002422065.1 Erysipelotrichaceae bacterium UBA6182
CATACGTATAGAAGCACGGAAATCTGTAAGTGAATCTCCAAATTCACTTACATTGTGAAATCTTAAAAAACTGTCCCCATTAGGTAAATGGAAATGGATTTGGCTAAAATTATAGTTTTGCGCAGTATTATAAAGTCTAACTAGTTTATTATGCAAAGCTTCTCGTAGTATTGCTTGTTCATTCATTCCAGCTTGAGAGGCTTGATCCATTAGAACTAGTACTTCCTCTACATTTATATCACTATAAAAAATAAAACTTGCAAATTCTTCATACGTATTCGTAATATCTGAGATTGATTGATCAAATTGCTGACCTTTTATTAGAATGTAATTGCTAATGCGATCCTCATATCCTTGATTGATAACGAATAATGTTGCGATATACACGACAAAAATAAGTACAAAGTAAAGTTTTGAAAGGCTACGTGTTTGATATGGTCTCATCTTTGTTTACCCCCACAAAAATGTAATTCTTCGTTGATGAAGTCGACTATTTAGAGAAATTATTGAGTTAATTATTGTAATAATGATTTAACTGAATTATAGAACTATATCTAAGCATATACAATAACTTTATTATAACATTCACAAGCGTGAATCATAGCTATTGCCAAATCAGAAGCGTCAGTATATATCCTATGACTACAGCCACCATGGTAATAGGTATGCCTAGTTTCATATAGGTTTTTGTTTCAACATGATAGCCTTCTTGGCGTAATATGCCTATGGCTGTTACGTTGGCAGAGGCACCTAATGGAGACATATTTCCACCAAGAGTTGCTCCAATGAGTAAACCAAAATAGAAGAGATTAGGACTAATATTCATTGATATTGCGATAGTCCCTACGACTGGAAGCATACTTGCCACATATGGAATATTATCAATGAATGCTGATAAGAAGACTGATATCCATACAATGAGTGTAAACATTAGTAATACATT
>DITO01000161.1:3256-12180 GCA_002422065.1 Erysipelotrichaceae bacterium UBA6182
AAATAGTCCTGTTAGTAATAGAAGTGTGAATCCATCAATGTTCTGAAGATGGAACGAAAGTGGTTGAAGTGATTTCTTATCCCACATGCTTTTAATGACACCTAAGATAAATAGCGCAATACATATTGCTCCACTTGACCATGAAGGAGTATTTGGAATAAGTGAGTTTATGATAAGTAGTCCTAGCATTGAAATCATTAAGTATGAAGGAAACATACTTTCAATGTGAGATCGCTCTAATGCTTGAATTGGTTGAGTATACTTTCTAAACATCCAACTTAAGAGAAGTGCTGCACCTACGGTACCTGCTTGCACAATCCAAAATAGTCCAGGTTTACCATCAAGCCAGAAGAAATCAAAGAAAGATAGGTTTGCATAGCCTCCTAGAAGGATTGATGTTGTATCTCCTACTAAGGTTGCAGCACCTTGAAGATTTGAGAAGATGGCGATAGAAATCATTCCTATGACAGGGGACATCTTAATCTTCTTAGAGAAAGAAATGACAAGAGGTGCAATCATTAACACTGTGGCTACATTGTCCACAAATGCAGAAATAATTCCCGCAAAGATTGATAATCCGACTAGTGTCCAACGTACATTAGGCATCTTTTCGATGAGAATATCAGCTAAATAAGCAGGCATGTTGGATTCAATGAATAATGAGACTAAACCCATGGTTCCACCAAGCATCATGAGTGCATTCCATTGAATGGATTGTGGTACTTCATTGAGAGGAATTAATCCTAAGATAATAAACAATGTTGCAAAGCCGATGGCGATATGTGCTCGCTTCTTAGGAAACTTAAATAATAGAATATAGTTTAGTAAGAAAAGTCCAATGGCTAACCCTTTCATAAGGTGGCTCCTTCTAGGATAAATATAAAAGACTTTTACCCTGGTGGTGTAAAAGTCTTGCGTGTCTTGCGATCAATGGACCGGGCCTATAGCCGTATTGACGATCTCATTGCCAGTAATAATCACTGGTGCTACTCCCTATTACGAGTTTGATTATAGGGGTAAGCAACACACAAGTCAACTAGATTGTTTTACCACGCATTCATGACTTTTTCACTGAAACCAAATAGCCGCTCTATGATTAGGATTTCACCATCATCAAGGATGACTTTACCACTGAAGTATCCGAAGACTTGATGTTGATTGGATGAAAGAAACAATACCTTTGAATGAGAATGACGATCTAATATTGGTTCAAATATCATTTCAAATCGTTGATCATCACTGGTGAAAGTCCAAGGTTCTAAGTATGCAACTTCATTATCTTTAGTAGGAATGTGAAACGATACATTCGATAGTTTATGAGCTTTTCCTTGATAGATAAACATATTTTCTGTTGCCTTTGAAGTATCCCCAAAGCCATAGCCGATATTAAACCCAAAGGAATGATTGTTGATGATTCCTGAGGCACTACCCCAATACCATGTATTCTTGTAAGTCCAGACACCTCGTCCCCAATCCAATACACCAAAGGTATTCTGAGGTTGAAATCGAATGACATCATGACCAAGTGAGACTGATCCTTCTACTCGTAAGCAATTAATCTTTTGATTATAGTAGAAGTGCTTTGGAGTGTTAAATGGGGTGGCAATCACCATGGATTCTTTAGGTTCACTTTTCAATATAAGTCTTGCCACTAAGTCTTTCTTGTCTTTGAATTGCTTTACCCTTAAATCAATCATTCGATAATCTTCTTTGTGAGTCACCTCAATTTGATAAGCTTCATTCACAATTCGAATATCTCCGTGTTTTGAAGAAGTAGGTAATTGCTTGTTCCCTTTTGTGAACCACTGCATGAAGTCTTTAGTGATATAACTTTTATTTTTAAAATCAAAGAGTGTAATTGAATCAAGGCCCATATAACTATTATCTGCGATTGTAATCGCAATACCATGTTCATCATTACCAAGGAAATAATAGTCCCATTCTTTGATTCTATACCATGGAGCTTTGATTGCTTTGCGATCATAATGTAATGATAAAGATGTATCATAACCTGCTTCTATTAAGTGACCATGATTATCTAGAAGTGCATGAGGTTGAGTAAATTTATGTTGCATTGGTATCCCTTTTGAGTATTTCTTTTAAAGTACTATCATAATGCTTAATAATAAAGACTATGTATTTCTATATAACTATTTAGTATTAAGTACGATTTGAGTAATAAACTTTCCATCCATGACACTAAATCCTGCGGTACCATCATAGCGTTCTGCAGTATATAGAATACTTTTAGTGCCTGCTCCCCCTCCTACTTTACTAGAGATTGGCACATCATTATCAAAGATGACATCTTCACATGGATTAGTTACTTGTACTCTTAGTCGTTTATCAAAAAACTTAGCAGTAACACTTATTTCACGTTCTTGATCTTCAGAGAGTGCTAAACATCCTTCATAAGCATTTTCTAATGCATTACCGAGTATGCATGTTAGATCAACATGATCAATTCCAATCGATTCAGGGATTAAGACATTAAAATTTGTCTTTATATTTTCAATTGATGCTTGTTTAGCATAGAAATTGAGAATACTGTTCGCAATCGGATTTTGGCAATATACCTCACGATGATGTGAATCAAGTGTCTCATCATAATTTTTTAAGTACTGCTTTAAAGTGTTTAAATCACTTCGTTGAAGTAAGTCCATAATGACTGTATTATGGTGATGCAAATCATGACGTTGCTGATTTGCAAGCATAATTTCTTGTTTTTGTCTTTGAAGTTCAGCTTCCCAAAGTTTTTCTTGTTGAGCCATGAGAAGTTGTCGTTTTTCTAAACCATACTTCTCAACAATTGCTGTAGCTTGAACCGAAAGAAGATAATAGACTGCTAAGAATAAGAAATAGATCGATACTATGATAATTCTAGACCAATCATTATTAACCCATCGCCAGTATGGAACTGGATAATAGAGCACCATGATTTGAATAAATAAGAACATGAATGGCACTATATTAGCAGCTCTCCATTCTTTATCCAAAGTATCAACAAGGAGTCTAAAGCGTTTTCTAACCACTTTATAGAGTAGTGGTAATATGATGATGTAGATGAGTAAACGTATAACAATTCGAGCAACCACATAGGTAAGTCCTGTAAAACCATAGGATAGATTATCACTAATAAAACTAATCGAGACATAGATGTTCACAAAAGTTAGAAAACTGAATGAAGAGACAAAGAAACTGTCTTCAGCACATATCATGTACCATGAAAGTTGAATACCTAGAATGACTAAAATAGCAAATCGATCTACTGAATCGATACCACGTGAGTATAGTGTATAAGTAAGCAACATAATCCCAACTATCATAACTGATAATCCTAATATGATTCGTTTTTTAATTGGTTCTTTGAATTTCATGGTCGAAGAAGCCATCAACGTAAATCCGATGACCGATTGCAAGAATGATAGAAATATTAACACAACATACATGAAGTGATGCTCCTTATTCTATTTAAAGATAACACAATTATATTCAAAGAAATATTTTTGGGGTAATTGCACTAATTTTAGGGTTAAATTGCATGTATTAGTCTAGTGATGACATTTGAAAACTTAAGAAATCGTCTTTAAGCTTTTGGTAACTACGATATGGATATGACCTTTGTAATCCAGTATCAAAGATAATAGCATCTTTTGTGATTTGACGGATGAACCGTAAATTGATGTTCATCGAGGCACCACATCGCACAAATGATTGTGCAGGGACTAAAAGTTCATTAAGTTCAGTTGCCGTCATACGCACTTCAATGGGTTCATGATTTATAGTGTGAATGATTTGATAATTATTACGACTTGTTTCTGTAAAAATCACATTTCTAGAAAAAATGCGTACAATCCCTTGAGATGTTTTAAGAGTAATCATATGTCTTCGCTCAACATTTAAGCGTTGCATAACTTTGTTTAAGGCATTAAAAAAGGATTTCTCTGAATATGGTTTGACTAGATATTGCGCAGCATCGACTTCAAAGGCATCAAAAGCATGATCTCGAGATGTTGTAACAAAGATAATCTCAGCATGATCTCCAAGTTGTCTTAGTTGCTTTGCAGCATCAGTTCCAAGCATACCTGACATATAGATATCAAGAAAAACAATATCAAAGCTTCCTGATTTTTCAACTGTGTAAAGAAGTTCTAGTGGTGCAATAAAAGAACTAATATTGAAATCAATATGGGAATGTTCATTTGCATAGTGCTCTAAAAGTACCTGTGTACGATGCAGCTCTTTTATATCATCATCACAGATTGCAATACGAACCATGATCCCACCTCCAATCTTATTGTGATTAATTACCAGAAATTCATCATCTCTTTATACTTCTAATTCTACAATACTTTTCCTTTTATATCTTCATTATTTTTATATTGGTAAATATGTCACTTTGATAATAGGACTCTGTAAAAATCCCCTCTTTAATAAGAACTTTGTGAACATGCTATAATGATATTAATAAGATTAATTCTAAACTAAGGAGGATTAATAATGGATATCAAAGATTTTCGTTTTGATGGAAGCAAAAAATTCAAGTTAAAGAAGTTTGAGACTAAGCAAAAAGGAACCTTTGAAGACAGAGAAGAAGCAGAAAGTCTTCGTGAAGATCACATCATGGATTTACAAGATCTTCAAGATAGACTATATGCGGAAGGTAAAGAAGGTGTTCTTATCATCTTTCAAGCAATGGATGCAGCCGGTAAAGATGGTGCAGTGAAATATGTCATGAGTGGAGTTAATCCAGCTGGGGTTACTGTTCATAACTTTAAGGTTCCATCTTCTGAAGAACTAGCCCATGACTACTTATGGAGAGCAATGAAAGCTGCACCTCAACGTGGAATAATCACTATTTTTAATCGTTCTTATTATGAAGATGTTTTAATTGTGAAAGTTCATAAGCTTCATAAGAGAGTCCCTCTTCCTCAAAGAGTAGTGACTGATGATATATTTGAAGATCGCTATGAGCAAATTAAGAACTATGAGAAACACTTACACCAAAACGGGTTTAGAGTTATCAAAATATTCTTAAATGTATCTAAAGAGGAACAAAAAGATCGTTTCTTACAACGCATTGATGATCCTGCTAAAAACTGGAAGTTTAGTGACGGTGATATTGTGGAGCGTGGTTATTGGAAAAAGTATATGAAAGCATATGAAGATGCTATTAATGCAACTTCTACTCCAGAATGTCCTTGGTATATCGTACCCGCTGATAGAAAATGGTATGCACGAGCTGTCATTGCTGAGATTGTTGTGAGCACATTAGAGTCCATGGAACCAAAGTTTCCTGAAGTGAGTGAAGCTAGAAAACTAGAACTTGCGAAATTTAGAGAAATGTTAATTAACGAAACTTGAGTTCAGTCAATAAGTTGGATAGCTTATAGTCTTAACTCGCAATTTCATAATGATTTATTAATAGATGATTAAGCAATAACTTTAAAACCTTTCATGAAATGTGAATATTCACTGATTAGTGCGAGGTTGTTTTCAATTTCAAGAAAATAGTTTTCGCTATTGAACTTTGTTTAATTGAACAATTGTTGTGGTATGCTTCATAATATTCTATAATATCGATAATTGATAACGAAAGGCGATATTATGAATACTCCATTAAAACGAAAAATATTTAACGCATTTATTGGTGTTCACATTCTTCATCATGCTCAAATTGAACCTATATATGGGTCGTGGATGATGGATGAGTTGAAACGTCACGGATACGAAATATCTTATGGAACACTTTATCCGCTTTTGCATAGTCTGCAAAACGATGGATTATTGAAAAGTAATGAAATAATCATTGAAGGACGAAGAAGAATTCTTTATCATATAACCGCTTTGGGTGAACAGACACTCATAGAATTAAAGCATTTTATTAAAGAACTCACATTTGAGGTTCTGTGAAATGAAAAAAACATCATTAAAGGAACGATTTGGTTTGAATACTTCCATCTTTGCAATGTTAAGCATGGTAATACTTATTGGTATGGGCGAAAAAATGGGCGAAAGATTTTTGCCGATTTATATTTTAGCAATCGGTGGATCAAGTTACGCTGTAGGATTTTTAAATGCTATCGATACCTTTTTAGGTGCTATTTATTCATACATTGGTGGCTTGTTATCTGATCGTTATGGGTATAAGAATACCCTAATGGGAGTCAGTCTATTATCAGTGTTAGGATTTTTAATTGTAATTGTGTTTCCCAGTTGGCAAGCTGTACTCATTGGTTCTATCTTTTTCATTTCATGGACAGCATTATCACTTCCTGCGATATTATCTTTAATTGCAACAACATTAAAGGAAAACAAGCAAACGATGGGGGTATCAATTCATTCATTGGTTCGACGAGTTCCTATGGCTGTTGGTCCAATTTTAGGTGGGATCATTATTCAGACTTATGGTATTATTCTTGGTTCTAGAATTGCATTTACGATTGCATTATTATTTGCTCTTATCGCAATCTTCTTTATTCGTAGTTATGTTGCTGAATCGCATGAACGTACTAAGATTGACTTTAAAGCAGGTTTTACTAGGATGTCTAAACCTCTTAGAATTTTATTATTGAGTGATATTTTTATACGATTTGCTGAGCAAATACCTTATGCATTTGTCGTGGTGTATGTTATCAACTCACTTGGTAATTCTGCAGTAAGTTTTAGTCTGTTAACCTTAATTGAAATGATCACAGCAATGCTTATCTATATTCCTGTCGCATTACTTTCTGAACATGTCAGAAGTAAAACAATCGTAAGTATCACTTTCTTTTTCTTTGCTATTTTTCCAATTGTTTTGATTTTTTCAAATAGTTTTAGTTTACTAATCATTGCCTTTGTTATTCGAGGTTTGAAAGAGTTTGGTGAACCTACTCGAAAAGCATTGATCGTTCGTTTATCCGACCCTGACATAAAAGCATCGGCATACGGGACTTATTATATGATTAGAGACGTAGTTGTTTCAATTGCTGCACTTTTTAGTGCGAGTTTGTGGAATGTATCTCCATACTTAAACTTTGGAATAGCTTCAATGTTTGGTTGGATAGGATTAATCATATTTCTAAAGTTTGGATCAGATCAGCGAATACAGATTAATTAATCCGAATTAATTAGAATAATTAATAGTACTTGTCCATTCTTTCTGTTAATGACTTAGAAATATGTATATTAGTTGAATATATTGTTAATTACTTTTTTATCGGCTATTTACTAATTTATACATTCAAAAGCCCGATTGAATCGAGCTTTGCTAGTCTTGTTTACTTGGGTGTTGTAAACGGAAAAATCATTGGAACACGTTTTGCGTATTCATTCCATCCTTCATATTTTTCCATGTTTTTTTCAAGTAATGGCGTTGATATCTTTACTAAAACAGCTGTCATTACCAATGGAGATAGAACTAAGACTAAGTAGTAAATCAGTGGAACACTCCCTGTCACAAGTAAACTTAATCCAGCAACGTAGATACCATTCCATATAAGAATCTCACCAAAGTAGTTTGGGTGTCTGGTAATGGACCATAGTCCTGTTTGTAGAAGAGATCGTGTTTTCTTTTGAATGTGTTGGCGTAGTTGTTCATCTCCAATGACTTCAAAAGCTAGTCCAATGACTGCTAATCCAAGTCCTACAATGATTAAAGCTGCTTGTAATCCTTCAAATGCAAAGGCATTAAATTTGATGATTGAATAAGCAGCAGATCCAACCACAAAATTAATAAGTCCTTGAATCATGAAGACGCGAAAGAAGGCAGTAAGTACAACATTCTTTCCCCATTCTTTACGCCACTGTGCATAGCGAAAGTCTTCAGGTTTTCCAACGTTGCGATTAAATAATCGAATGGAGAGGCGTAGTCCCCAAAATGTGATAAAACCTACGACGAGATAAGCTAATGAGTTTGGTGATTGTGTTGTGAGTAAACTAGTCCAAGCTCCAATCACAAAACCTAATCCCCAACCGATATCAACTATTGAGTTATTAGTGATAATCGTAGCAATCACAAAGATGATAGTAAAGTATGCAAATGTAACACCTAAGGGTAATAGTAACCCCTCTGTTCCCCATGCTTGGAAGCCTAAAGTTGCCAAACTGATTGCTGCTAAGAAAAGTATTCCATAAATAATAATTCGTTTAATGTCCATGTTATTTCTCCTATTTCAGTATTATACATAGTTGCATGCTTGTTTACACTTTCAATGCTATAAATATGAACTATTGTAATAAATTCATTATGTGACAAATTCCTTAACATGTTTTTTCTATTAGTGAATATAAAACACCCATGAATTATCTTCATGAGTGCTCACTTCAAAATAAGTTAGGTATATGCTAAAGCGTTCTATATTAAATACTTACTTGAGTAGCTGACTAATCACAATGACAGAGAGTACTAGACTAGTTAGAATGATCCCAGCGATAAACCATAAGTTCTTAATTCGGTACTCATTAAATATAACTTTATACTTAATTTGATAAAGCGTTGAGATCAAAGTACTAATAATAACAATTCCCATTAAGTCCCAGTTATCATTAATAAAAGATAAGTTATGTGGAAGGCCTCTTACCATTACAGCAATCAGAATTGCTGAAACTGCAAATCTCCCCATATATGCATCACCTTGATATACAATTTGTTCAGTACGTTCATCAATACGGTCATACATAGGCATGTTAAAGCGTTTTGATTTTGGATTCAAAATTGGTGTTTTAGATTCATTCATTAGGTTGCTCCTCCTCGAGATAAAATACTTCATCGAAATTCTTGTTAAGTCTACGACATAATATAAGAGCAAGCTTAGCAGTAGGTGTGTATTGTCCAGTCTCAATCGAACTGATGGTCTGTCGTGATACACCTGCTAGGTTTGCAAGCTGCTCCTGAGATAGGTTTCTTTCTACCCGAGCAAGCTTAAGCTTATTTCTCAATA
>DITO01000161.1:12194-13394 GCA_002422065.1 Erysipelotrichaceae bacterium UBA6182
AAGTTGTCATATATAAAAGTTAACTTGGCATTAGTTCATTTGAGTCTGTATTATTTATCTTTGATGGATTATACTTTAATCAAATCAAGTGGATAAGCATGTCTTACCAGGGATTGTGAGGAATCATTATGATTTTATACGCAACAAAGCAAACCATCGAACGTTTTAACATTAAAATGCCTAATGAGATGCATCCCATTTCTGAAGCTACTTCGAATCAAATTATTAAAGAAGAACAAGGAGATCCCATTCTAGAATGGGGATTGAAACTATTCTATTTTGATCGTCGAAAATGTATTCAAGCTATGAATTTTGCGAGCAAGCTTACTATCTTTCTTATCGATGTGAAAGTTAGTGATATTGAAAATATTGCCAATAGCATTGCCCTCTATTTATTAGATATGTATAAAGATGATAAAGATATGATTCGTTTACTTGAAAAACTCTTCTCACAACATACATTCTGTGCTTTATCTAAGCTCACTGATCGTAGTATTATTTCTTCATTAAATCGTAATCAAATGGTATTTGCTTCTGATGGCGATGCCTTATTTGATTATTTAGAAAATGGAATTTTACAAACACGAAGAATAAATTATGATGTGAACTTTAAATGGCTTGTAACTAAATCGATAGCTGGAAGATCTGAGTATATCTATCCTGGAGAGTATTTTAAAGATTTAGTGATTGATCGATTTAAAGATAATAAATAATTGGTTTTAATTGAATCTCATTTTCTTAAGACTATAGCATTTACCTTAACAACAGATTATTTTCAAAAAAATCAATATGAAAATATTCATAGACTTATCAAATCAAGTCATCATATTTATTTACACCAAGTATTTACATTAGTTACAAACTTTACTCTTTAATTATCATTATTTACATCCTTAAGATTCATTGACAGCGCTTACAATCATCGATAAAGTATGTATTAAGGAGATTTAAAATGAATAACTATCCAGCAGAACCTTTTAGAATTAAAGTTGTTGAGATGATGAAGTCGATGAGTAGAGAAGAAAGAGAAGCTGCAATGATTGAGGCAGGATATAATACTTTTCTTCTTAAAAGTGAAGATGTCTACATTGATTTATTAACAGATAGCGGAACAACCGCAATGAGTGATCGTCAATGGGCGGGAATGATGATTGGTGATGAAGCTTATGCCGGTAGTCGTAATTTCTTGCATTTGGATGC
>DITO01000236.1 GCA_002422065.1 Erysipelotrichaceae bacterium UBA6182
AAGTAGTTGTGTTGTTTCATTTGGGGTTCATTATCAAGATGAAGACATTTCGTAAGGAGTCATACTCTTTGTGTCTACTAAACTATACTAGCAACAAAATGTGAAGGGAAATAATCATGCAGATAAATCATTCGCATTACACTGATTTTATTGAAATAATCAAAGTAGTTCTAAAAGTCTATCAAAAAGATACTTCAAAAGGATATATAAAAGAAATCCTGACTAGAACAATTAGGATGATTGAATCCGTCAGTCCAATATAGACTCATGAATCAATAAATGCTATAATAACAACAAAGAACATAAAGTACAAGAAAATGGTATCAATTCAAAAAATGGGGTATAAAATGAAAAATATAGTAAAAAAAGTAATTGTTTTCGATACAAATGTTTTACTAGATTTATACTGTGTCTCAAAGGAAAATGCTGAAGAGTTTATTGATTTTTTTAAAAAGTGTGATTTCGATTTATATATTTCTGAATTTGTGTATAATGAATTTTTAAAAAACTATCAGAATTCAAGAAAAAACACAGGTGGAAGAAACAGGGTTTTCTTATTTAAAAAAGTGTTTGATGATAAATATGATTCAGTCCACAAAATGATACTAAGCATAAAAGAGAACAACTTATATAAAGGCTATAATTCAAACATAACTCTTGAAACTGAAGAGTTTATTAGCACACTAGAAAAATACAAAAATAATATTAACAGCGAAATTCAAGAAATAGAAAAGCAAGTTGATTTTGATTATCAGTCTGATGATCCAGTTCTGGAGTTTGTTCAGTACATCACAAGAGTATTTTCATTTAAAAAATATTCACAGACAGACAAAATACATAATTCTATTATTGCAGAACAAAGATTTAAACTTGGAATAAAACCTGGGTTAACAGATCAAAGCAAAGACAAAGACCCTTTTTCAAAATACAATGATACATTTATTTGGTTAGATCTTTTGGATGTAGCTGTTGATTATGATCAAGTTATATTTCTTGAAAATGAAAAAAAGGAAGATTGGTGGGATGTGTCTCAAATAGATTGCGCTGCATCTTTGGTTCGAGACTGGAATGATAAATTTGGAGAAACCAAGTCTTTTAGAATGCTTCCATTAGTGTCCTTTTTGTCTGAAAATTATGATTATATAGATAGCGATGCATTATTACAACTAAAAGACCAAACAGAAAAGCTGAATAATGATATTGAAAACTTTACGATGTGTAATGAACTTATTCTTGAAAAGATTTCTGATCTAAATATAGAATTTGAAAATCATTTACTTGGTATGACATTGAAATATGGAACAATCGCAGATATAACTGATGCTGAACCGATAGAGAATCCAATTTTCATTTTTGATGGAGCATCATCTCAATTCGATAGTTTTGACAAAACTCTTACTGTTGATCTTAAAGTTAAATTTTTATATGAAGCTGATGCTGAAGAATCATATGGTAGAGATTTAGGACCTAGTTATTATAAAATTGGTATTGAAATCATATTGGGAGTTGAATTGACATTTGCTGTACTACTAGATAGGGATATAGACTATGAACTAACAGATTTCCATTTCGATTATGAGGATCTAAAATTTGGAATCGATATAGTTAAAGATTATAGTGAATGCATATATGATGATGAAGAATTTTGCCCAAGTTGTGGAGAACTAATTACAAATGATAACTATAATATGAATGGAACTTGTAAAAAATGTAATTCATAACTGAATCCCCCTTTTTTGGTTGAAATCTGTAGAGTAGGGTACCGCGTACGGGCTACCACTGTTTGCCGAGTAAGTCTATCTCACACAAGAGATAGACTTTTTTTGTCTTTGTTAGGCTGTAAAGTGAATGAAAATCCAAATGGTTTAATTGTCTCTAGAAGTTCAAAAAATTCTTATTTTAAAAGCGAGATTCGACATCTTTTTAGCCATTTTGGGTCTAAGCTCGTGTTTGTAGAAAACTTATATGCACATAAGGAATTTTTGATTAGCATCCTATAAATCCAAATCAGTTTCAAAAAAAGAGCAAAAAACATTAATTTATCTACACATAAGTTTTGGGTAGAACTCTCATTTTAGGTGTGGTACGCTGTGGTAGACGTGGTAATAATCGTGAATTTCAATGATATTGCTTTTATAAAATACACGATAGCCAGTTTCTTAACAATCGTAATTATGCTATAATTAAGAAAATACTTAAAGGGGGAAACACCTTGAATTTTATACAGTCAGAAGCTGTTTTAGAAAACAGTATGTTACAAACACTTCTTGATCTTGGTTATGAACAAGTTTCGATTCCAGATGAAGGAACGTTATTTTCCAATTTTAAGCATCAAATTTCACTCCATAATCTTACAAAACATCTCAATAATACACCTTTAACTGAAAACGAATTCGATAGACTCATGATTTCATTAGGCGGGAAAGGTGTTTTTAATAGCGCTTATAACCTTAGACAACTGCAACCACTCACTAGAGATGATGGAACTCAAACTTATATTGAGTTAATCAATCAAAACGAATGGTGCAAAAACAGATTTCAAGTTACTAATCAAATCACAGTCAATGCTAGAAGAGTTAACCGCTATGATGTGACAATCTTGATCAACGGGATACCTTTGGTTCAAATAGAACTTAAGAAGCGCGGAATGCAACTTAAACAAGCATTCAATCAAGTTAATAGATATAAATCGGAATCTTATACTGGACTCTTTAAGTATGTACAGATTTTCATCATTTCAAATGGTGTTGATACTAAATACATTTCAAACGATGAAACAAAATTAAACTACAATTTTGCATTTTTTTGGACAGATGAAGCTAATAACAGAATTAACAACTTAAGCGAATTTACGAAATCGTTCTTAACCCCCTGTCACATTTCAAAAGTCATTTCAAGATACATGGTTGTCAACCAAACAGAGAAAAAAATGATGGTCATGAGACCCTATCAAATCTATGCTGTTGAAAAATTAGTTGAAAGGGCAACTGAAACCCGAAACAACGGTTACGTTTGGCATGCTACGGGTTCGGGTAAAACCTTGACCTCGTTTAAACTTTCTCAAATTCTATCCACTCAACCTGATATCACAAAGGTTATTTTCTTGGTTGACCGAAAAGATTTGGATGCTCAAACACTCTCGGAATTTAATAAGTTTGAACCCGATAGTGTAGATATGACAAGCAGTACATACAAACTCATTGCCCAACTCAAAGACACAACGAAACGTTTACTCATAACCACCATTCAAAAGATGAATAATGCCATCAAGAATCCTAGGTATGCAGAGTATATGGAAGCATACACAAATGAGAGAGTAATATTCATTATTGATGAGTGTCATCGCAGCCAATTTGGTGAGATGCACAAAGAAATCAAGAAACATTTCAAGCAAGCACAATATTTTGGCTTTACGGGCACACCCATATTTCAAGAAAATGCTGGGAATGGATTAGCTACAGGTAACCTATTTGGAAAACAAGTTCATACCTACATGATCAAAGACGGTATCAATGATAACAATATACTCGGGTTCAAAGTGGATTACATCAAAACATTCTCAATAAACGCAAATATAACCGATGATGATGTAGAAGCCATAGATACTAAAGAGGTACTAGAATCTGATCAACGAGTAGATAGCATAGTTGATAAAATTATTCAAATTCATCCAATCAAAACACACCAAAAAGAATATAATGCCATCTTTGCTACATCAGGAATTCCCATGGCAATGAAATATTACCGCTCATTCAAATCTAAAAATCATAATCTAGTTGTAACGACCATTTTTACTTACACTCCGAATGAAGATACAGAAGAAAAAGATGAACTCTCTAGAGATATGTTAGAGGGTGTAATCAAAGATTATAATGAACAGTTTAAGACAAATTACTCAACAGATACTTATGCAAGTTACTTCACAGATATGTCTAAGAGATTCAAAAACAAAGAAATCGACATCATGATTGTTGTTGATATGTTTTTGACTGGATTTGATTCAAAACTCTTGAATACTCTTTATGTTGATAAGAAACTCAAGATGCACAATTTGATTCAAGCTTTTTCTAGGACCAATCGAATTCATACAGAAAAGAAACAATTTGGCAATATCGTTTCATTCCTAACAAGAAAACAAGATGTTGAAGAAGCTATCTACGTCTATAGTGATTCTGATAGTACGGATGTTGTCTTACTTAAACCATACCAAGAGTATGCCGATAGAGCTAGAAGACAAGTTCAGTATCTTAAGACCATTGTCCCAAATGTTCAGCATGTAGATAAGCTTGAAGGCGAATCGATGCAACGAGATTTCATCGAGGCGTTTAAAGCATTGGTTAGAACGATTACTACGCTCAAAAACTTTTTAGAATTTAGATTTATTGAAGAAGAAATAGGTATTTCCGAACAAGAGTATCTAGATTACCGATCTAAATATTTAGATCTTAATAGACACGTTTCCCAATTAGATAAGGTATCTATTTTAGCAGACATCAGCTTTGATATTGAGTTATTATCAACAGATATCATTGATGTAGATTACATTTTGAACCTTCTCAAGAACGTTAACTATGAAAACGATATTCAAAAACAAGTTGATATCCAAAAAGTTAGAAAGGTTTTGGATCAAAACGATACAGAAGCACTTCACAGTAAGATTGAACTCTTAAGAAAATTTATTGACCGTATTGTTCCGTCTATAACAAATTATGATAATGTAGAAGAAAAATATGAAGAGTTTGTTGAAAAAGAGAAAGAGCATGTCATTTTTGAGATGAGTAACAACCTTGAGATAGGAGCAATGATTATCAAAGAAATGATTAGTGAATATCAGTTTACGAGTGTTATGCCAAACGATTTAATTAGAACTAATGTTAAAGGAAAGCTATTGGAAAAAAATAAAAAAATGAACATGTTAAGAGAATTCATCTGCGAAGTCTCTGAAGTGTATTAAGGGGGTTTAAAATGACTAAACAAGCACAACAACAATCACAACTCCATAAACAACTTTGGGCAATCGCAAACGATCTTAGAGGCAATATGGATGCATCAGAGTTTAAAAACTATATTTTAGGCATTATCTTCTATAGATACTTAAGTGAAAACCTAGAAAGAGTTATCGAAAAAGATTATTTAAGTGAAGATGCGATTTCATATGAAGAGGCATGGAGAAAACCAGAATACAAGAATGTTTTAATTCAAGAACTCACAGAAAACAGCGATATTGGGTACTTAATCGAGCCTGAATTCCTATTTTCAAAAATGGTTCAACTTATCAAAGTTGGTAAATTCGATATTTCTGTATTGAGCAAAGCTATCAATAGTCTTGGGGAATCCACAATTGGTCATTCATCACAAGATGACTTCGAAGGTTTATTCGATGATATGGATCTTAATTCATCTAGACTTGGTCGCGGTGAAAAAGAGCGCACAGCACTCATTAGTAAAATCATGCTTAAGATAAATGAGATTGATTTCATGCATGAGGATGCTGAAATTGATGTTTTAGGTGATGC
>DITO01000020.1 GCA_002422065.1 Erysipelotrichaceae bacterium UBA6182
TCCTCATCTGCCGAATAACACCAATAGTATTAAAAAGAAGAAATAATCTGAAATAAAAAAGACTTTAGGCCACCTTAAAGTCTTGTAAATTACTTGTTCTTCTTAGATTCTACGAAGATACGAAAGGCTCTAAAACCATAATCTTTTGCATAGAGCTTCCTTCCATCTTTCGTTGTAATCCAAGTTCTGAAAATGTACAAGTACATCTCCCAATATTAACTTGTAATGTGAAAAACACCGTGATACAATCTCATTGATAAGATGATTTTGTGGTGGCCAGGTGTCATTCACAGTTTGTACCATATTTGCAGTATGGTACTTTTTTATGTTCCAGCACATGCTGTTAACATCTCTATTATTTTCTCTTTGCATATTCACGATGTTGAATCTCCGCTGTTTTCATAGAAACACCACATTTCAAAGAAATCATGAGTGGACTCATCCCCTCCACTAAATGTTCTGAAACTAAGAACTCTCCTGCGAATGTATTAGCTTGCCATTCAGCCTTTCGATAGCAAGGAGTACTCATACATCCGCTACTTGTTTTGCGTGATAATTTCACGACTTCTTCATCAGCATGAAGAAGATAATGACCTAACTCATGTGCTAGTGTAAACCTATCTCTATTATTACCATTGATAGCCCCTAAGTAAGTAGTCTCATTAACTCTAATCATATTTTCTTCAGAAATAGTTTCTGCATAACAACCTTTCATTTCATCATCAGGAACAACTGCAAATGTAAAGTCATCATCGTGTAAATGGAGTCTTTCAAGTAATAGAACAATATCAACGCAAATAACCTCCTGAATGTTCAGGAAGGTTCTAAGTCGATTTGCCAAAACTCTAATATCTAATCTGGATTTCGGTGGAACTTCATACTCCATTTAATCAACCCCTTTCATCTCACTTTTCGTCTATGATTGTCTCAATTTCTTTCAATTGCTCAGCAGTCAAGTCGCTAAACTTTCTTGCGAAAGTAGTGATAACTCTCCGCTCTTGTTCTCCATAATTCTTAATATTGAATTTAATGTCACTAATAGAATTTGAATATTCTACCAACAACTCACTGAATTTTGAGTCATCTAACTTATATAGCTCCTTAATAATACTATTCCAGTGAGAAGGCACTTCTCGCTTCCCTAGTTCAACTGCAGATAAATATGCTACTGATATTCCCAAATTGATTGCCATGTCTTTTAATGTTTCGTTATTGTCAACTCTTAACTTTCTCAAATACTTTCCATAAGTTGTTAAACCTTTCATCTCTTCCTCCTTGGCAAACACATTATACCACATACTTGTTGAATTATTCAACATCTTTGTTGATTTGTTCTTCATGTGATTGCGCATATTTATTGGCATCACTTCAGATTACCTTTACTGTAGCATTCCATGTATCTTAGAGGCTATTATATTTACAGAAATATTCCATTTTTGACAATAAAACAAAAAGTTCATATGACATAACAAATTTGTAAAGTATAATTATAATAATTACTAATAATCGAGGGGACAATGTGGCTGATTTCTTAAGGCAGCTTTTTCGGGGAAAAGCAAAAAAAATAATAAAAAAGTTCCTTTAAAGTCGACTACACAGAAATCGAGTAATGATACGATTTCACTAACAAAATTCATTCAACAAAATCCGCAACTTTCAATCAAAGTTAGTGATATTCGTGGATGGTATACTATAAAAGAATACTTACGTAAGATCGATAATTCTGATTATAGAAATCCGCAATATAGAGCTACAAGTACTGGCAAAGCTGCAGGAATCAATACTCGACCTGTTACTTTTAATAACATCACTCGAACCGCAATTTATATTAACAATGATGCTCAAACTTTTACACTTGAGCATTTTCTTCATCAAGATATTTCACCCGTTATTCAGAATCTTAAAATCAATGATCCCTACTTTGATACAATCCTTAACAAGATTGACCCTAATATTAAACTTGATCATGAGCAACGCAATGTCGTAATAGAAACACAAAAAAACACATTGATTGTAGCTGGTGCGGGTTCGGGCAAAACGACGACAATGGCCGCAAAGGTTAAGTACCTTGTAGAACGTCAAACGATCAAACCAGAAGAGATCATCATAATTTCTTATACAAATAAAGCAATTCAGGAGTTACGTGAACGTATTAATGAAAAGCTAGAGATCCCTGCTAGTATCGCAACCTTCCATGCCTTTGCATTCGACATTGTTAAGAAGACATATGCTACTGCACCACAGATCAGTTATAGCTCATATAAGTATCTCAGTGATTATCTTGAAAGGGCGATTTTTGATGACTCAGAAGCATTATCAAAGCTCATTCTCTTTCTTGGTTATTACTTCAATCTTCCTGAGGATATTCGTAACTTTAAGACATTAAATGATTATATAGACTTTAAGTCTAAACAAGATTACGAAACATTGAAAAGTAATTTAGGCACATACAATAAGAGCGTTTCTGAACAACGAACGAAGTATAAGAAAACCATCCAAGGTGAATATCTTAGAAGTTACCAAGAAGTCCAAATCGCTAACTTTCTTTATCTAAACAACATTGATTATATCTACGAGCCAATCTATCCAATTACGATTCCAAATTCACATAAACCGTATACACCTGATTTCTTAATCAAACAAGGTGAACTCGAAGTTTTTCTCGAGCATTTTGGTATTTCTGAAGATTATCAACATTCACTTTATTCAAAGGATGAACTACAACGATACATCTATCATATTCAGTTTAAAAGAAGAGTTCATTCAACAAATCAAACAAAGCTAATCGAAACGTATAGTTCATATAAAGATGGAAGAGACGTATTGATTCATCTGTCTGAACTACTCAGAAGTAACGGCTTTACCCTTAAACCAAAACCAGATAAAGATGTTTATGAGAAGTTAGTCCAAACTGGAAAAGATGGTTATATCCAACGCTTCATCTTTTTCCTAAAAGAATTCATTGAGCTTTATAAGACAGATGGATACTTTGATAATGGGTTTGATTTATTGAGGAAGAGAACCGATAACAATCGAACATTACTATTCTTGGACATTGCTGAAGGTGCCTATCATCACTATCAGAACCAATTACAGAAATACAATCAAATCGACTTTGCGGATATGATCAATCAAGCTTCCGCAATCCTATCTTCAGACAGTCTTGATCTTCGTCTGCCCTATAAGTACATCATCATTGATGAGTTTCAAGATATCGCTCGGCAACGCTTCAATTTCACTCGCTTGCTTGCACAGAATACAAATGCACATATCGTTGCGGTTGGGGATGACTGGCAATCCATCTTCGCTTTTGCTGGATCTGATATCACTCTGTTCACTCGCTTTATTGAGCTTATTGGTGAAGGTGTTCAACACCAGATTAGTCATACATACCGAAACTCTCAAGAGCTGATTGATGTTGCGGGGCGTTTCATTCAAAAGAACAGCAATCAAATCACTAAGGCACTTAAGTCTCCTAAACACCTCATTAATCCCATTGAAGTCATCGAGTTTGATGATTCCGTGAAGATGATGAAATCATTAGCGAACAAAATAACGGAAGTCATTGGTACGATCATTCGTAATAAACCTGACGCAAAGATCCTCATGCTTGGACGTTATAACTTTGATTCTTATAAACTCGTTCAATCCAAAGAGTTTACAATCGATCAAAATGGCAAGACACAATGCCTGCGATATCCAACTGCTAATATCACATTCATGACTGTGCATAGTGCAAAAGGTCTTGGTTATGATGAAGTCATCTTAGTCAACTTGATTGAGGGGATGTTTGGCTTCCCTTCTCAAATTGAGTCTGATCCTATCATGAAGTTGGTCGTTCATGAAGAAAATAGCATTCCCTTTTCAGAAGAACGTCGACTATTCTATGTCGCAATGACACGAACAAAAAATCGCTTATTCATGATGGTTCCACAGAATAAACCTTCTCGCTTTGCACTTGAGATTATACTGGAAAACAACCTACCACATTCTGATAAGTTTAATCTCAATTATCAAGATAATGTACGATTCCGTTGTCCAAAGTGCAATAGCCCTCTTAAATACTCACCGAATAATCCTTTAGGTATTCGACTCTACATTTGCACTAATGAACCTGAACTTTGCAGCTTCATGACCAATGATCCTAATGCGATGCAAGATATTACAAGATGTGAGAAATGTGAGACTGGATACATGATCGTGAAGAAGCTAAAGGATAATAAAGGCTATGTTATGGGATGTACAAATTATACAAATCCTGATGTGAAATGTCAGAATTTATCTAATATCTAATTTGTCAAAAATATGAATATCTCGATGAAAGGAACTTTGAAAGATGAATATTGCTAAAAATAAGATTGATGGGGGGGCACAAAAGAAGTGCTTCATAATAACACCCGTAGGACTCGAAGGGTCAGATATAAGAATAGAGACAAACGGAATTATTGAAGCAGTTATCAAACCTGTCTTGGAAACTGAATATAAAATCATTGCCGCCCACTTATCAATTGATTCTGTTCTGATAACCAAAGAGATAATACAAAGTATTTACGATTCAGACTTAGTTATTGCAAATCTTAGTGGTTCAAATCCAAATGTAATGTATGAACTTTCTCTAGCTCATGCTTTAAGAAAACCTGTAGTACACATAATTAAAGATGGTGAGAAGCCACCATTTGACATTAGTGCCCAAAGATATATCAGTTACACAAATAATATGATTGGTGTAGTTCAACTAAAGGAACAGCTTAAGATATTTGTAGACTCTGTAATGAGAGAAGGTTGTAACATAAGCAATCCAATAACCGATACAATCGATAATATTTCCGTTAAATCTTCTGAAAGGTCTTTATCTTTGGATGATGGTTTGAATATGATATCTCAACGCTTGTCCAACATTGAAAAGATAATTTATAGAAGTAGCAAATATAGAAATATTGATGAATTTAATGCGAATAGCTTTTCAGAAAAAAAATATCAAGAATTTGTGGATTTCCTAAGTGATCATAGTATGAGCATCGAAAGCCTACTTAACAATCGAGAAAATACGGTTCAACTTTCAGACATGCTAGGAATAAGTATGTCTAGATTACATCAATATATTCAACAGTATTTAAATTCAGCAAAACGTATCTGAAATTATTCCAGTTTTATCTTGTTCTTTATTTGAAGTGTATTATTTTGTCAATAACTTCCTTCATAGTTTGTTCAAACAATTTCCTTGTCAGATTACATTCCCAAATCGTAATTACTTGCCACCCCAAGAACTCTAATTGTTGTTTATGCAATTGGTCATTACTTAAGTTTTTGTCTATCTTCTTTTGCCAGAAATCAACATGCGTCTTAGGAATTCTAGCTTTCTTGCATCCTTCGTGATGATGCCAAAAGCATCCATTCACAAAAATAACAGTTTTATATTTATTTAAAACAATATCTGGAGTACCGGGTAATGATCGAACATTTTTACGATACCGAAAGCCGCGAGCAAATAGATACTTCCTACACAAAACTTCAATTGAAGTATTCGTTCCTCTTATTTTTGACATCAACTGACGTCTCTCACTTGAAACATCTTCAAAGCTCGGTTTCACACACTACTCCGAAATGATTTTCAAAATATAATCGTTATTTAACCAAAAACTTTGCTTTGTCATCATCCTTCCATCTGGTAACGGAAGTCTATCTGATGCATCCCTCCCATGAGGCCGCACATGCATAACTGAGTTATCTACCTTTTTCGGAAGATTATTGTTGATCCCTTTTCGTGTAGGCGTCATTTCTACTCCATTTATGATGATGGCTTTTGTTCTCTCCCAGACTTCTCTACATTCTAATACGTCTATATTCGGCATAGACCAAAACTTAAGATTACTTAATTGATACTCTCTAAAAGTTAAATCATATTTGAACACTATGAACATGAACCTACCATTACTCATAATGTCGTTAATCTCAGAGTCTTCCCATTCTTCATGAATTATTTCCATGAATCGAAAAATTGGGAAAGACATACTTTCTTTAACCTTACCATTTGGTTCTATTCTAATCGTCTTAGGAATAATAAATGCCTTTCTAAACTCTTCCACGTGATCTATATCGTGCTTAAGACCTAGAATTCGATTTACTATCAAAGAATTTATCGATTTAGTTTGACTAATTAAGTCTATACCAAATAATTCTGCCAGTTTAGTAACCGATGCACCAAAATATGGCATAAACTTCTTTAAGATATAGTCCTCAAGACTGAATTTCCCTACCTGAATCGAAGCATCATTAACAATACTTTCATCTTTCCTATTTTTATAAACATAATCGTTATAAACGGTTGTCATGTAGGAGGCTTTTAAGCTATACGCTCTTTGCTTTGCTAATACATCAGAGAAGGGTTGTTTACGTACAGAGTCACTATTCACACCTTTTGTACAAGCGGCTAGATAAAGTGTATCTCGTTCCGATATTTCGTGTGCCTGCCCACTCAAAACCTTATTCGCGATTGTCAACCAATCATTCATTATAATTTTTAAATCTTTTTCTGGATATTTGTAGATGATTGACTTTAGAATCTTTTGCTCTCTCTTTGGCAATGTGTTCTTATACAAATAAAAAACAACCAACAGCTTCTTATTCTTTTTCCAGAAACTTGATTCGTAAAAGTCTAACCAGTTTTCTTCGAGATAATTTATTATATTGAGCACCAAACGTTCTTTAGATGATAGACCCCTATTGGTTTCACGCATTGGTGTTGATTTGATTTCCAAATCCAACCAATCTAAATCTGGAAAAGGATTAGAATTAGGTTCATACTCAAAAATACTTCTTTCAACAACATAACCATGATAGCTTTTTATTGTTTCGGGTGTTTCATGTTGATCAATCTCACCAAAAGTATGATTCTCATATGTCTGCATTAACTCAAACACTTCTAGTTCGGTTAGATCTTTTTTACTCATCATCATTACCCCACCATTGATCGATTATTCAAATTATAGTATAATACGCATATTAGGGAAAGCATGGTATCGATATGACAATTAGAGTAGTAGAACTATTTGCTGGCGTTGGTGGATTTAGAGTTGGTTTGACAAAAGCTTCTGACGTTTTTGAATTCGTGTGGGCAAACCAATGGGAACCCGGGAAGAAAACTCAGCATGCATTTGATTGTTATGTTACACACTTTGGAAAATCTCCTAATCATGTCAATGAAGACATATCAAAGGTGAAATTTGATATTCCTGACCATGACCTCATGGTTGGTGGCTTCCCCTGTCAAGATTACTCTGTAGCAGCTACTGGAGCTAAAGGCATTCAAGGAAAAAAGGGTGTTCTCTGGTGGGAAATCCGCGACATTATCGAAGCTAAGCGCCCTAAGTACGTTTTGCTAGAGAATGTAGATCGTTTGATTAAATCACCCTCTTCTCAGAGAGGCCGCGATTTTGGAATCATGTTGAAATCTCTGGATATGTTGGGATACACAACAGAGTGGAGAGTGATAAACGCTGCTGATTATGGCAACGCTCAACGTAGACGAAGAGTTTTTATATTTGCTTATAGGAATGATACAGACTTGTCATTAATCAATGGAAGTTTTGACAACGAGGAATTGATATTAAATAAAGGGTTCTTCCCAAGCGCTTTTAAATGCACTAAAAGTGAGCATAAAAAAGCTGTTAATATCAATCTTTTTGATTATCCAGATTTGGTTGATATGACCAATCGTTTCTCAGCTCATTTCAAGAATGCGGGCATTTGTAGATTCGGAACAATAAAATCTATTGAAGTAGATCCTGTTCGTATTGCTTACATTCCTTTAAAAAACGTTCTACAGATTGGGCGACTAGATGAGAAATACTTCTTAAAGTCAGATTTAAGCAAATGGGAGTACCTAAAAGGCTCAAAAAGTATACCAAGAATCAAACCAAATGGTGACTCATATAATTACTCTGAAGGACCGATTGCTTTTCCAGATAATCTTGAAGTAGCTTCAAGAACAATGTTAACAAGTGAATCAAGCCTTAACAGATCAACACATGTTGTTAGAGATATAACAAGTGGGCAACTAAGATTATTGACAGAAATTGAGTGCGAACGTTTGAATGGTTTTGAAGATAATTGGACAAATACTGGCATGCCTCCCAAATTTAGATATTTCTGTATGGGAAACGCTTTAGTCGTTAACTTAATCGTCACGATGGGAAAAACTTTATGCTCATACTTGGGAGTCAATGAGAATTAATACCAATCTGCATGTTTTTGTTTAAAGATTGTTAAATGCACTGTCAGGAAATCGTTTCTTTCAGAATTCAGAAATTTGTCGTTAATGAATAGATTTCTACTAAGTTTGTATTCACCAAAAAGTTGTTTCTCAATTTCGTTACCTATTAAGATTCTCCCATTATCGAATGAAATATGGTTTGACGACTCGAAGAGCTTGTCATGAATTGAACAAAGAAGAATTGCATTATTTGAATTAGATATTAAATTCATATCGTTATTGCATTGTGAGTATGGAATGATATGCGATGCAACTAATAAATCAGGAAGACTAACCTCGCACAAACAACATTTACACCCAAACTCATTAAATAAGTCTGTCCTCAATTTGTTTTGAATTGTTCTATTTCTGATTCGCATCTCTGCATTCAGATAAGCTTCAATATCGTTGATTTTTGAATTTACTATGTTTGAATCACTTAACAGCTCTTTATAATCGATTGGCTCACGATTTATACTTACGATAAGTTCTATAAGCTCAAGATTCGGTTCATCACTCTTACTCAGTAAGGTTATAATCGATGAATTATCGTATTCTCTAAAAAGCTCTCGATGTTTCTCAGTGATACCGAAATACTCAAGAATATTGACACTTTCATATCCTGGTGATTCTAAATTTAATAGAATATTGTCAATATCCCTATTTGATACTCCATATTTGATATACATTAACACTACATCGAAAATTGTATCCTGATTATACTTCCTAACAGTATTAAATTTTTCTTTCTTAGGAATGAATTGCGGAATATACATTATTGGATACCCTTCCTAAAATATTCTTCTATATATTTCACATCTGAATCACTTAAATCAGACTCGAAACCAGGTTCAAAAAGTGGCACAATACTTCCTTCAATAATGTCAATCATCATTTGTTCTTTTTCAAGCAGTCTTTTGTGAACTATGCTATCAATTGAACCTTCTGAGAATATGTAAAAATAATTTACTTCATCATATTTTTTTAAACCTACACGATGAATTCTATCTTTAGATTGAATAAATTGAGCACCGTTAAAATTCTTATCAAGATATATCGCATTGTGACATGCTTTATGAAGTGATATAGACTCTGACACTGCAGCAGGGTTTGCAATAATTACCTTTAATGATAAATCAGTGTGGAATCTATCTATTATCTTTGCACGAGTATCGTTATCTATTTCACCATACAAAAGTTCACAAAAGATTCCATTATCTTCTAAAAAGTTCCTTAAAGATAAGATGTTCTTAACAAAGGTTGTCCAGATAACAGCCTTTTTATTTTTCCTATTTAATTGAATGTCTTCCAATAATCTTAATACTACTTTATATTTTTCCGGAACTTCATTCATCTCATAGTTTTTAATCTTTTCAGACAGAATCGCCTGATTCAAACTAAGCCACTTTTCTCCTGTCAAATCTATAGAACTGGGGTTAGTTGATGCTTGCATTAATCTAATTAGTTTTGCTTTCTTTAACTCCATAATCAATGCTTCATCACTTAAGGAATAACTACTACTTAAAAAATCCGAAATTAGTGCATCATAGATTTCTTTTTGCACAGCTCCCATTTTCGCAATACTGGGTTCATTGTGAATAGGCACAGGAAGATTTAGATATTCTTTCTTAATCCTTATGTAAAACGGATCGATGTTTGACATCAATTCTTTTACTTCAAACTCAGAGGGTGACTTCGAGAGCCTTTTTAACTCATGTAACCTGAACCCAACGACCTCTCTCTTCGGCCAAATAAAATCAAACAATGATAATAAATCTTGGTATCCGTTCGGAATTGGTGTACCTGTAAGTACAACTCTTGAAGTTGCATATTCAGCAAATTCTAAAGTACTAACACTTCTTTTTGATGCAGGATTCTTAATCCTATGTGCTTCATCAAGTATAACCATACATTTAGAACTTTTTAAAAAGTGTGATATATCTTTACTCAAACCAATTAAACCTTCATAATTTATGAAGCTCACTTCACATAACTCAGTTTCATAGCGTCTTAAGTACTTCTTTTTACCCTCCCTGTCAAAGCTCGAAAGATTGATAATATCTGGTTCTACTCCGAAGCATTCAAAATACTCATTTTTCCACGGATAGAATGAAGACAATGGGCCAACAATCAAGATTCTATCTACTAAGTTTATTCCCTTGAGATATGAATAAGCTGCGTAAACTATGGATGTTTTTCCGGCTCCAGGCACTGAAAAGTTACATGAATTTAGTGAGTACGCCATATGATACGAAGCTTTTGCTTGGTGTTCATATAGTCTTCTTGCTAATTTCTTTTCAGTCATTCGTAAAAACTCTACATAACCTTTATCGCTGTTGTTGAGGTTATTCTTAATTTCTGATGCATTTTTCGCATGTGTTTCGAATTTATAGGCATCATTCAGAAACTCTTGATTTATCTGGACTAGACTCTCATCAAGTTTATAATCAATTTGATTATCATTCAAATACCCCAATAAATTCTCAAAATTAGCTTGGTTAAATGTCGCAATTATGCTCTGACCAATTATCTCGCCATTGACCAACTGTTTGATAAGATTTTGAACTCTTAGGCTAAGATCGTTAAATTCATCAATATTAAGAGTGTTATTAGTTTTTCTTAAAAACATCTTTAACTATTTTATCTTTCATTTGTTCTGTCATCTTATTTATTTCTGAAAGGATTTTGTACAAATCTTGAATTGTCTTTTGATCTTTGCCATTGTGTTCATATCTAAAAATAGCTAGATCAATATCAATCAGTTGAAGTTTTTCTAATGCACCTTCAGCTAAATCCTTAGGTTTATTTTCAGCATCTCTATTATTAATAGATTCTTTTGCCCTTCTAAAAATGGTATCTAACTTACTAGAGGTTTTGCTTATCCAGTAGTCCTCCCTTTGAATGACGTTATCAAAATGTTTACGTCTTAAGTCATCATTTGCTTCATCAATGATTGGATCATGTTTTTTAACAAATTTTCCCCAAACATCTATATTAGAAAATATTCCTTTTTGATCAGTCTTCCCTCCCATTAGATTTCTAAAATCTTTGCCCTCATGTCCTTTTCTAATGTAGTGAAAAGCTACCTGTTCAAATTCTATAAAATCAGAATCCTTTGGTCTCCAATTTGCAGAGTATGTACCATTTCTAAAGTACTCAATCGTTTTATTTAGTTTAATAAAGTGATCTTCATACTTGCTTATAATTGAAAAGTGATTTGGTGCTTCAATATACTCTAGATAACGTACCATCAGTTTGTATATATCATGCATCTCATTTGCGGCTTTTCCATTTTTTACACTTTTAATCATTCCCGCAATCTCATCAAATGTTTTTCCGCTTCTGACCAACTTATCTACTTTTAGATATTTCTCTATAGGGTTATAATCAACCTTGTCATCTTCTCCCATTTGAATTTTAGTTTCTAAAACAAGCATTTCATCATCTGAGATGTTTCCAGGCAAAACTACACATAAGAAATACCTGAAATTTTCTTTATTAATATTTGGAAAATCTTTAGAATCAGAATAATAGATTCTTCGTATCAATGACGCACGTCTGTTACCATCTATTATTCTTCCATCTTCAGTAATGATGCCATATTTTAGCTGACCATTTTGCGCTAAATCCTTTATAGTTTCCTGATTGCTAGTTATATTTGACTCCCAGATGAATTTTTCAATAAGTAAAAGATTCTCTTGAGAATCGACACTTAGTCTTTCGCCAGTATCTATCTCGTGCTCTCTACTTTTACTAGCAAACCTGTCATTTAGATGATTATATACCAACATTTCAATCGGAACTTTGTGTACATTAAATACTTTATCAGGCCTGATTGGTAGCTTAACTCCTGTCATAACAGGTTCAGTAGTTTGAACAACCTTTAGAATCTCATTTTCTCTAATTTTTTTGTTTAACTCAAATTGCATATTTATCTCCTTCTCTCAATTTTTGCAAGCTTTTTATTAACAACGTTCTTATGTTTAACCATGAATGTGTCTGGACCTTCTAAACCGATTAGTATAATTGGATACTCTAACAATTCTTCGAAGACTCCCATGTATTCCTGATACTTCTCAAATGAACCTATCGAGCCATCAAACCCTCCTATTCGTTTTAAGTCATTAGTGGCAGTGATAATTATGCTTCCTATTGTTGTGATGGTTTTAGGGATTTTAGTCGATTTATTTGATATATACCCTTTAATAATATTCCATGCAGTGCCTTCTTCATGATTGAATGCAATTTCGAGTGATATACCATCTTTTTCAAAATCCAAACTCCATCGGTTTGTCTGATAACTTTTAAAGTTACTTTGAAATATTCTGACCTCTTTGTTCCATTCCTTGTGTACCATCCTTTCCTCTAAAATGTTTGTGAGCGGTTTTGAAATACTCTTGGTTCGGCCTACATATGCTTCTTGTTCTGAAACTATCTCATCATCATCAATAGACAATAATTGTTCAACAATCTCATAAATCAGTCCTTCAAGCTTATTTTTGGCTTCTTCACTTATATTTGTGAGACCATATCTAGTTATTTTATATCTCATAAAAATTCTCCGTTTCGCAGATATTAATAAACCTTAATCTGATAATAAAACTTATCAATAAACCCCTGCTCATTCGCCTCTAACAACTCTTGCCTATATCCATGTTCCAAATGATCTACTAAATCACTATTTCTCAGCTTCAGCTTCTCGATATATTGTTCCCCAATGATTCGATTACTCTTACTTGAGTTATTCGCTTTTGATGTAATCACCAGATTCCAAATATCATCACTATACATAAACGACCAAGGTAACACATGATCAATACTGATGTCATTGGAATCCAATAAATCATCTGTATAGAAATCTCTAACTTTACCATCTGGAAACTG
>DITO01000263.1 GCA_002422065.1 Erysipelotrichaceae bacterium UBA6182
CCTTTTTTGCCTATCTGATTATCATGATTTATGTATCCTCGCAACGTGCACTTGGCGAATATACCTTTGATACGGTACATTACTTGTCATTGATCTTAGAAGAATCAAACGCGACATTTTTCACTCAGTATGATTTGAATTCTGGAGGTTTAAAAACGTACTTTGATCGCTTAGATGACTTTCAAACATACTATTATTTCATTGCCATGTTTGTAAAAGGATTGGAACTGTTTGTAGCTAAATATAGCGAAGACATTATTCCAATCGTAACACCCGTCTTTATCTGGGGGTTTACGATTTATTATTACATATTGAATTTCTTTATTACTGGATCGATTCTAGAACGATTATCAATTAAATCAAGGCTACTTAAATTTAGCTTAGGAGCATTCGTTTTACTGTTTATCGGAAATTTCTATTATTATAATATTTTCTCTTTTTATGGAAATAGCTATCGATCGTTGTTTGCGGCTTTCATGATGTTTATCATGTATCACTATCTTGAGCAAAGGAAGCATCTCATCGGAACATCCTTTGTACTGATGGTAACTTCATCTGCCTTGATCGCATCGAGCTCATCGGGCTATTTCATTGGCTTTTTTATGCTATATGCGTTTGTTTTAATCATTCAAAATGATGAAGCGTTTAAGCAAAGATTCGCATTGGTTTTGATGTTTTTGACATTACCGACCGTCATGTTTGTAAACGTCTATTTTCATGAGCATATAGATGTGCTTATTCCATTAAGCTCTGGTGCTTACATTTTATTGATATTGATCAACTACAGTGGATTAAAACTTTTAAAGGATATTTTCTTATGGAGTGTAAGAATCATTTCAAGATATCTTATCCCACTCGCGATCATAGCTTATTCACTTTATTTAATTAATAGTGGATTTCAACCAATTGAAATCTTCTTTAAGGACAATAAGGTTGGAGACATGGTTTGGAATTACTTTGATTTTGTGACGCCATTGAATCTGTTTGTTAATAGTCTCTACATGTTTTCACTTGTTTACTTTATTGTTAAATCAAAGTCGCAGATCAAGTACTTGTTGCTGCTTGTGATTGTTGTGTTTATCAATCCAATCAGCATTCATTTCGTTTATCGATTTTTGACGGATAAGATCTTTTATCGTGCGTATGAGTCGGTTTTTAATAATTTCTCTGTTCTGCTTATCCTTGCATTCCTATTTAATTCGATAAAAAAGGGCGTATATGAAAAAGCGGCGATTAGTTTATTTGCTATCTTTGTAAGTATTATTTCTGTTTTCCAAATGAGTTCTTATTACACTTGGTTTTTTGTCCCAAGAGAAAATTACAATCCTTTTTATAAACTCGAGAATAATCAAGTTGAAGTTTTTGAGTTTCTCAAGACAACAATGATCCTTCAAGGATATGAACGCGCGCGCGTCATATCACAGATTCCAACCATTAAAGGTTATGTGCCGAATATCATGGTTCCAATATCATTTAACTATTATCGAAGCATTGATAAGTATGTGAATACCAATAAGGCACCTTCTCCAATGTACAATATCTTCATGCACCGTGAATACATTGAGCAAGCAATTTATGATACTCCACCCGATTATGAGAACACCTGTAAATATATTATTGATTATCAAGCTGATTTTGTTGTTGTGGATAAATATCACTCTTATCTGGTGGATGGTGATTATAAATTTTTATACCATCGTGTAAGAGGGTGTGGTACCCAGATTTTTGAAAATGACCTCTATTTCATCTATCAATTATATTGGTAAGGGAAAATTGGGAATTGTTATGATATTTCACGGAGTATTTCAAATCTACATATAAAGATATGGTATAATCATTTTGGTCTTGGGTGGAAACATGAGTATCTTGTGGAAAAAACTTTGTGTTTTTGGTGAAAATGCGGTTTTCCTACTTAGTATGGGGATCGTTTTTTTTGTGCTTGTTTTAAATGTGGTTTTTGATTCATTGACATATAACAATTGGTATCCTTTGATATTCAGAAATCATGTCATGAATATTATTGCATTACTAATTTTCGTTTCGTTGTGTTTGTGTGTTATTATCACAATCTTGAGAAAGGGAAGTGATCGATTCTTTAAGAATTCGATCATACTTCTTAATATCTTTGGCTTGATCACAAAGCTGTTCATTGTCTTTGCTTTCGAAAATATCCCGATTGCAGACAGTTGGCATGTTTTCAATGGAGCGAACATTCTTTTCTTTACGAATGATTTGGGACCTTTATATGTGAGTGGTTATTTTGCGACCTATCCTCAACAATTGGGTATTGTATCGCTACTATACCCTTTGGTCCGTTTATTTCGCTATGATGTTCAAATGATCTATGTCGTACAAGCAGTGATGATGCAGCTATCCATTATGTTCTTGACCTGGAGTGTTTATCGTTTGAAAACTTGGAAAGTAGCATTTTTAGTAAGTCTGATGTTTACACTCTTTCCTCCTAACTCATTCGTTGCATTTTTGGTGTATGGAGACTTATATGCGTTGTTCTTCTTGAGCATTGCAATGATGCTTTATACCTATTCACTGAGTAAGGAAGGGATAGTTAAGCTTATTCTTTGGATTCTGATGTTACTCATGATAATTATTGCTTACTTTGCTCGTGTATCAACCAATGTTTACTTCATTGCGTTGATCATCATGATTATTCTGCATCACAAATTTGATATCAAGTACATTATGATGATTGGTATCCTATTTATCTCAATACTTTATCCAATGGATTTACTAGTACAACAGTATGATGTCAAAGATGTTTCGCTTGGCGAGTATGCCTATCCCACTAACACGTGGATTCGCTTAGGTTTGGGTTATAGTGGCTTTGATCATGTGACGCCAGGATATCATGACATGCGATTGGATGAGGAGTTTAAGCAACTCCGTTATGATAAAGCGAAGATGTCTGAAGTCAATCAAGAAGTCATCAAAAATAGAATCCTTGAGTTGAGTAAGCCTAAGGAGTTTATTCGGTTCTTTGGGAAGAAAGCAATTGTACTCTATACAGATCCTGATTTTGAAATGGTGACACTTACGCTTCCTTTCCGTGCAGTTCATAGCATTGACCCGTATTACGATTACTCGATTCAAGCTGCAGGGGCAGGAAAGATGGATATGCTTGTAAGAAATGAATTTGGAGCATTCATCCAAAAGAATACAAGCTTGATTCGTTTTTTTGAGAAAGTGATCTATGTTTTATTGCTTGTGATGACTTTATTGACTCTGGGTTTATTGGGTAGGAGGAATCGTTTCTTACAGTACTGTAGTTTATTAATCATTGGTTTCTTTCTTTTGCATATGATGATTGAAATTAAGAGTCGCTATTTATTTGTCTTTATGAATTCTATGATGTTTTTTATTACAATGTATTTTCCGGAAGTTCTTGATAAATTGGTTGCGATTTCAGTATGGAATCGTGGGGGAAAGAGAAAGTGAAAAAGGTTACGATTGTTATTCCGTGTTATTTCAATGAGTTGAATCTTTGGAAGACGTATCAAGTTCTTAAAAATGATGTGCTAGATAAGCGAGTGGACATTAATTTTGAAATCATCTGTGTGGATGATGGATCCAAAGATAGAACTTTAGATATATTACTTGAAATCCAAAAAGTTGAGAAGCGCTTGAAGGTCATCAAATTCTCAAAGAACTTTGGCGAATTTAGAGCCATCTTGGCTGGTTTAGAGAAAGCTACAGGAGACTGTATCGCGGTGATGAGCGCTGATTTACAAGATCCCCCACACCTAATCACCGAAATGATTAAGGCGTGGGAGAATGGCCATAAAGTCGTTATTGCAGCACGCAGTGGACGTAATGAGCCGTGGTTGAAGAAACAACTTGCCCATACCTATTATTGGTTCTTACGTAAATTGGTGTTGAAAGACTTTCCCCGTTATGGTTTCGACTTTTTTTTTGATCGATCGCCAAGTCTCACAAATATTGGTTGATATGAAAGAAAAGAACTCTACAATCTATGTACAAGTCATATGGACGGGTTTTGAACCTAAGGTGATTGAATATGTTCGTGAAGAGAGAATCGATGGAAAATCGATGTGGACATATTGGAAGCGCATCAATCTGTTCATCGACACGTTTATTGTGTTTTCTTATACACCAATTCGATTGATTTCAAGCTTAGGTTTATTGATGAGTATTGTTGGCTTTGCGAGTGCCATCTACTTCATTTTTGAGAAGATTTTCTATAATATCAGTGTGGAAGGATGGACAAGCCTAGTTGTGGCCATCATGGTGTTATCTGGTGTTCAGTTGATTATGTTGGGCATTATGGGCGAATATGTATGGCGAAATCTGGATGAAACCCGTAAGCGTCCGATTTTCATTATTGATAAGGTTTATGAGTAAAAAGAGTCAGGCTTCATTTTGCCTGACTCTTCTCGTGATACTCTTTCTCAGTATTGACTTCCCAGATATTGTTCTTTGAAGAAACATTTTGAAGGATGTTGGATACAGTTTCGAAAGCTGTTACCATCGAATGATCCATATTGTTGTAACGATGCTGTCCATTACGACCAATACAGAATAGATTATCAAATTGATTTAAGTACTCAATGACTTTGGGCATTTGATCATAGCTATCAAAATAAGCAGGGTAGGCTTTTTGAACTTTTTCTCGATGGAAATCAAGAATTTCAGTTTCTTTATGAATGACACCAATCTTGATAAGCTCTTGTATTGCGAGTTCTCTGGCATTTTCTAAATCCATATCCCAAAAAAGTTCATTTTCGTTACAGAAATACTCCAAACCTATCCATGTCGTGTTTTCGATATCTTTTACCATATAAGGTGACCAGTTATTAAAGATTTGAATGCGTCCTAATTGTACATTGGTATCCTGAATATAGATCCAACAATCAGGAACGTTATCATTGATCGTTTTAATACTAGTTTCATTCTTGAGCGCTAGACGATTTACCAATACGCCCATCGTGATGAAATCTCGGTAAGGAAGCTTGTTGGCAATATCAAGAATCTGTGCTTCAGGGTTCTGAAATGCATTGACTAAATCTTTAATTGGCATCGAGCTGATGATGAAATCCGCATCGTATTGCTTATTTGAAGCAATCAAACTGTACACGCGATTTCCATCTTCGTTGACTACGGTGACTTCGGAATCAAATATAATCTTGCCCCCCATTTGAATGAAATCCTCTGCAACAGTTTCCCAAAGATGACCGGGACCAAATTTTGGATAATAGAAAGATTCAATCAAGGAAGTTTCAATTTTACGATTCTTTCTGGGAATAAGTTTCCCGAAAATATCATTTAGGATGGCCAGTATGGATAGACCCTTTACGCG
>DITO01000080.1 GCA_002422065.1 Erysipelotrichaceae bacterium UBA6182
GGGATTGCTGCAATTAAGAATGGAGCAGCACTTGTAAATCCATCAACCCAACGCAACACAGATGGCATAGGAAACGAGAATGCTAATCCATCAAATGAAGCAATTAGAACATCAAGCTTCATAACTCCAGTTGTCCAACCTAATACTATTGCAACTAATATTGCGACTAGTCCTGTAGGAATATTATATGGCATCTTAACTTTACCGATAAACCCTAATAATACAATGGCCAATGATACTAACCCTATATAAGGTAAAGCAAAGATACTAAAGGCTGGATTCAAAGCAATGAATGTTAATGAAACTCCAGCCAATGACCCAAGCATTGCTGCTCTTGGAATCCATTGTCTCATTCTTGCACCAATGAGAGATCCAATAAGTTCAATGATCCCTTCCACAAGTGACCAGACAAGGCCTGCACTCCATGCTAACACCGCATCTCCTGAACTCCAATAAACTGGACCAATAATGAGAAATACAATGAGAAACATATGTGGAACACTTGATCCAGAAGGTAAAGCAGTTACATCATTTCTGCCTGTTTTCTTAGCTAAAGCAACTGCCATCTTTGTATAGTAGGCACTTGCTAAGAAAATTGATAACCCTACAGCTGGAAGAATTCTTCCATAAACAAGGCCAAAGGGTAATCCAACAACAACTGATAGTAAACTTGCCATAACCAAAAGGTTAGTAAGGTTATTACTAAATAGTCCAAAGAAACCATTCCAGTCACTTTTTACCCAATATTTCATATCTCCTCCAATCATTGATATATACAGTTTAATTCAATGATGTATAATTGTATTCATCAACACTTTACAATTTGAAGCGGTTACAATTGTATTAAATTACAAAATAAAGAGGGTAAATATGGAAATAACACTTAAACATCTCATTGATCGTAATGTCTTTGAAAAAATTGAAATTCATTCTGGGGCTAGTCAGCTTCATCGTGTTGTTAAAAGTGTTTCCATTATGGAAACACCTGATTTTGATAAGTATATTTTAGAGAAAACCCTAGTTTTGACGACACTATATCCCATTAAAAATGATGTCGATCGCTTTTTGTCACTTCTTGATTCTCTTCATCAAAAACAAGCTTCTGGAATGATCATAAAGATTAAACGCTATATAGATATTATCCCTGCAGTTATTATCGAAAAAGCGAAGAACCTTGACTTTCCCATCATCACATTAGAGTATGATGCAAATCTTTCTTTACTCTTTGATTCAATTATTGCAGAAGTACATTACGCACAATACAGCACTCATAATTTCAATGCTTTATACAGTACAATTCTGAATGAAATCGTAGACAAACCCTCTACAAAATCACTCATTCAAGCAATTAAATCCATCCCTGATATTGAAGTACTTATTGTGAATCTTTTTAATGGAAAAATACATACAACCAGTGATCGAATTCAAACCATCTATAATGATCATCCATTAGCACAATCTTCTTATCATATTCTTGATGATCTATTAATCATTAATGAAGTTATTACTTATGATCAAGTGGATGTCTATCGACTTATGGTTATGACTTCCTATGAACAGCGTCATATCATTTATAACTATATAGAAATTATAAAACTCATGATTGTACTTATTTATCAAAAGAAACAAGAGAATGCACTCAAGCAGAATCAGTTTCTTATGGACTTTGTTACAAACATGACTGCGAATTATCAATCCAACACAGAAGTCACAGAAGCAGGGAAGATATTCAATTGGAACATTACTTTCCCAATCATGTTAATGATGATTGATTTAAAAGAGAATGTCATCAAAGCACATCAACCTATGATTTTTTCTCAAATAAAACATGAAGTTGTTAACACATGTCATATCCACGAAAGTGAACTAAGACTAGTAATCTTGAATCACCATATCCTTGTGATTGCTAATCTTAAAGAAACTCAAAACTATAAATCTATGATGATTACTTTACATGATCATTTAAAAGCACATTTCCAAGATGCCTTTATTAGAGCTGCATACTCAACACCAATTCATGAAGCAAGTGAAATCCCATCCACATATACGTCTTTATTAGAAACCCTCAATCATGCTACTAAGAATCAATTAAGTAATACTCTCATCCATGATCATCATGTTCGTATGGTGAATGTACTTAAAAAACTAGATACATCCATGCTTCTTGATTATTCACGTTCTATTCTAAAACCATTAATCACCTACGAAGAGAAACATGATCTACCACTCATAAAGACTTATTATCATTATATTGAATGTCAGTTTAATGCTAAAGAAGCTGCTCAAAAGCTATTTATTCATTATAATTCTCTTCGTTATCGTCTTAATGTCATTGAGTCCTGTGGCTATCCTATCTTTAATGAAAAGGAATCTCACTTTGAAGTTTACTTTGCTTTAACTATTCATATGTATTTCAATCAAACAAACTAGTTAAGTATCGAAAATTTGCTTCTCCATCAAATTATGATATGATTTACTCAATAAGGGGGACTTATGCTTTTATTCAACATTTTCCTTTTTATTATATTGATGACCTTAACTATCTTTGTTCGCATTGATTATTTTAAACATCGCAAAAGAAGAATCATTGGTCATATCCTTCATGCTTTCTTTTTTAAAAATCTTTATGATGATTATGATCATATCATTGAAGAATCGGAAAAATTATAGACATATTTTGGATATCAATAATCATAAATAAATTAAAAAACACTGGATTTAACTCCAGTGTTTTTTCATTTCCTAATTCTCAAACCATAAATCAATTTCATATTCTGCTGCTTCTACTGAATCCGATGCATGTATAAGATTGCGAATCATACGTCCTGACTCCTTTGCAAGTAATAAGGAATCTTCACCATATCTTCCTCTTATACTGTTTGAATCAGCTAATGAAGGATCAGTTGCTCCAATTTTATGTCTTACATTACTAATCAAATTATCATCGTTGGATTCACATTCAAGAATATAGACTTTCTCATCTTTAAACTCATTTAAAACCATCTCTTTAAATCCTGGAATGTTAAGCCTTACGATCACTTCATGATAATGTTTTAGAATCACTGACTCTTCCACAACCACTTCCTTAATACGACGTATAGTACAAGGTACAGACTTCAACTCATTGAGAATCACTTGATCAAGTTTACGCTTCATAGCATCTGGTTTAATTAACACAAATGTTTTCATCTAATCACTCACAATCCTAGTACCAGTTTC
>DITO01000193.1 GCA_002422065.1 Erysipelotrichaceae bacterium UBA6182
AATAGATCAACATCATTATAGATGTGAGCAACATCATTGTAAATCGTACAATAAAGACTTATTCGATTCTGTTTTTCTTATCAATAAGATTGATGAGCAAGTAACGTGAGACACGATACATTGCACGAATCAACTCAAACAATAGGATAAAAACTAAAAATCCATATATACCCCAAGCAACATCAGCCAATTCCATATTTCCTCGCCCACTTTGAAATTGACCAATCTCAATAGCAAATGAGATGACGATACTTAGCGTGAAAGAGAAAATGAACGTTATTATTGAAACACTTATTTTGGAAAGTGCTCTAAATAAGATATCAGTAAAAATATAAAGTATCAGAAAAACAATTCCAATTATGAAGAAGTGAAGTTGTTTGTCGGTAAAATTAAAACCCATCTGCTGAGTCATTTGCACAAAAAACCTATGGAAGTAAGAAAAAATATCGATCAATAGTTGAAGTATTGTTTTCATATAGCATTATGTTAAACGGACTGAATAAAGATATCAAGAATTATTTACTTTTCACACTAATAATGGTAGTGTATCAATGATATGGGGGATAAATATTAAGGTCAACATTTTTTTGACAATGATCCCACATTTTTTGGGTTTTTTTGTTTGTGAAGACATACTAAAATTTAACTAGTTATAGGGAGCGACATTTATGTACGAGGAAAATGAAATAAGCTTAAAGGAATTGATTCTGGTGTTATTAAAAGAGAAGAAAATGATAGGAGTAATTACATTTGGTTTCACATTACTTGCCATATTTTTTTCGTTGTTGATTCCAAATGTGTATGAAGCCCAAAGTCAGTTGGTATTCACAATTCCAGAGTCAGATACATCACGGTTTGGTTCTTTTGATTTTCCATCACAAAATGTGGCGGACTATTTACCTTTGTTAGATAGCCTTGAACTTAAAAATGAAGTATCTGTAAAAATGGAAGTTAAATCCGTTAGTAGTTCATATGTCTATAACAAGGATCTGAAATACGTAACTGTGAAGACGCAAGCCCCGTCGCCCGTTTTAGCTAAACAGATGAATGATGTTTTTGTTGAAACTTATATCAATCGAATCAATGCGCAGTATAAATTGATAGCGATTGATAAATTTATGTATAGTCACCAGATGAATATTCTAAACTTGAATTTCCAAAAAGTGAAAACACTATCGATGATTGATGAGAAATCTGCTTTTCTTGAAATTCTGAACCCAGTTTACACACTTCAAAAAGCTGTTTTTTCTGATCCAAAATCGGCAGCGCTTTATGCAGAGAAATTTAACTTAGATTTAGGATCTCTGTCTAATGACGTCGTATTGGAAGAGTTTGTTAACGAAAAATATTTAGCACTTGATGCTGAAATAATTGATTTGAAACTTTCATTGATTAATATGAACGAAAGCTTGAAAAACAGTAATTCGCTTTTAGCTGAACTTACTACTGAGAAAGAACTCTTAGTTAAACGATTGAGTGACTTGAGTTATGAAAATGATCTTTATGATGAATTGACTGTGCTAAAGGGTGGAATTACACAAGTGAGTGAAGCAGTTACACCTAAAGAAAGAATTTCACCACGAAGATCACTGAATGTAGCTATTGGATTTGTTTTGGGTTTAATAGTTGCTGTGTTTACAGTGTTCTTTAAACATTATTGGATTACTGAACTGTAACTTGTAATGACATTCATATTGGATATAATATATCAGTGAGGTCATATGCTAAAACATTGGTATATTGTACAAGTGTTTCGAGGAAGTGAAAATCTTTTTATTGATCGATTGGGAAGTTTTATTGATTATGAGGTTTTCACACCTAAACAAATTCAATTGTTAAAGCGTAAAGATCGAATGATCAAGGTATTGAAACCATTGTTTCCTGGCTACATCTTCATTGCTACGGATAAAGATTACAAATCATTTCGTAAGTTCTATCAACAGTCCATCGCAATTATTGAGGGTTGTGTCCGTGTATTGAAGTATAAGGATGATATAGAGACTTTATATCCACATGAACGTGCTTTTATTGAACGCTTTGTGAACAAGGATAAAGTCATTGATTCGAGCATAGGATTTTTAGAAGGGGATCATATACGCATAACCGAGGGACCATTAGTTGGGAATGAGAGCCTCATAAAGAAGATCAATCGACATAAGCGAACAGCTTTGGTAGAAGTAACACTTTTTGGAGAGATCCAGTCGATTGAGTTAAGTTGTGAGATTATTGCAAAGACAGATGTTTAGATTCAATCGTTGCAGGGCACGTTGATTCCACATCTCGATACGATTTATGACACTGCGAATCAACGTTTGTGGGCGAAGCCGTATCTAGCGAAATAGGGGAAAGATATATGAATTCATTTATACGAAAGAGTATTTTATTGTTGTTGGATATCATTATCGTGAGCGTGGCTTTGTTGCTTGCGTATCTTTTGCGCTTTGAAGGCTATTTAGGCATTTATTGGGAGCAGTTAAAAGATGTCGTTGTCTTTGTAGTTCTTATTTATATTTTCTCGAATTGGGTTTTTGGACTCTATAAAAAAATGTGGCGTTATGCAAGTATTCAAGAACTCTTGGGTATCTTTTGGTCTGCCACATTTTCTGCGTTATTAACCTATATATTGTTTTGGGTTTTGGACACACATATTCCAAGGTCGGTATTGCTATTAACATGGATGTTAGCAATTTTTGGAATTGGGGGTTCTCGTTTTGCTTACCGAGTATTACGTGATCGACGAAACAAAGTACGGAATAATAAAGATCACACATCAAAGAAACGCTTGATGATTATTGGTGGTGGAGATGCTGGTGCGAATCTTGTAAAGGAACTGGTTCAAAATCCTGAGAGTCAATTTTTACCTGTAGTTATCGTGGATGATGCGGATTGGAAATTGAATAACCAAATCTATAATGTACCTGTGAAAGGAAACACTGAAAAAATCCCAAGCCTTGTGGAATCTGAAGAAATCGAAGATATAATAATCGCTATCCCTTCAGCGAGTAAGTCGAGAATTAAAGAAATCGTTACCTTGTGTCAGCAGACCAAGACAAATATTAAAATCTTACCAAACATGAATGATCTCATCAACGGAAAAGCCGAGCTCAATCAAGTCCGTAATGTGGAAGTAGTCGATTTATTAGGAAGAGATGAAGTGATTTTAGATTCAAGTAATATCGAAGCCTATATCAAGGATCAGGTTTGTTTGATTACCGGTGGTGGGGGATCCATAGGATCTGAAATTGTTCGACAATTAGTAAAATATCAACCTAAAGAAATCGTAGTGATTGATATTTACGAGAACAACGTATACGACCTTCAACAAGCACTGAAACGTCATTATCCTAATCTCAATTTAAGAATCATCATCGCGAGTGTACGGGATAAAGAACGTATCTGTAAGATATTCGATGAAGTCAAACCAGATATTGTATTCCATGCGGCAGCGCATAAGCATGTACCATTTATGGAAGAGAATCCAAGTGAAGCCAT
>DITO01000132.1 GCA_002422065.1 Erysipelotrichaceae bacterium UBA6182
AGAAAATGATAAGTAGATTTCTCTCTTTTGTTTTTGTGTTTATAAAGATGCTTAGAATTGCAATTGGAAAGACGATCGAGGTATATAAACTCGTTCCTCCACCCCAACCAAAACCCGGTGCATAACGCGTAGAAATAAAAGCGCTTGGATCAAAACGTTGAATAACAGGGCTGAACAGTGTAGAAAAATAACGGAATAAGTCCACAAAACTAATAAGCTGGAACCAATTTTGATTTCCAAGTCCCTGGATACGTGGTGTGTTTAAAACGATTGCGAAAGATGGAAATAAAATGATCGCGGACATTCCCAAAGCTAAAACGGAAAAACCAAAGAAGACACCAACAGAATGTACAAAATGAGAAAGCTTAAATTTCACGTTAATGACAAAGTATCTAAACAATGTATATAAGATGATGAAAAATACGAACATGTAAAGGAAATAATAATTCACAAAAGCGAGCAGTGCTAGAAATAATGCATAAGGTAAGACACGTTTTTCTTGAAGATAGAGCTCGATCCCCCACAAAATCAAAGGGTAAAAGATAAAGGCATCGAGAAAGTGATTGTAGTGATAATAGAAGATCACCCAACCCGAAAATGTAATGATGAGTGAAACAACGGTTTTTGAAAGTGTTGATTTTGATATTTTGGACAACCATAAGTAGGTGAAACTGAAGATCAAAGATAATTTCAACGCATTTAAGAAAATGAACAAGTAGGGAATCATAGCCTTTTTAAACAAAGTACTGATTAAGAAAAAAGGACTTGTGGCAAAATAAAAAACATGTGAGAAATAATTAGCACCATAGCCTAAAGACCAATCCCATTGACTGAAATCGAGATTCCGTAATCTTTCCCATCCTCCGAAATAAAACTGCAACTGTTGCTCATAAGAATCGCCATAGAAAATCATCAAACCTTCGTTATTGATGATTGTTGGAAGATGCGTGATCAATAGAACCAATAAAATTGAGAGGATAGGAAGATATTTGTTAATAAATGGTTTTATTTGGCTTAAATATTTCATGATTACCATCCCTTCTGTGCAAGGAACTCTTCATAGCTTGTTTCAGGTGCATAGAAGAAAAGTTTCATATTTGGATTCAAATCATAATATTGTTTGAAGACATCCATGTGATAAGTATCCCAGTCTTCAATATCACCAGAGTGTATCGTGTAAATTGGATAGCGAATCAACCAAGCCTCCGGTGACTTTGGATTGTCCTGATAATACTCGATTTCATTCATGCGGAATCGATGCACGCGATCGACTAATTGATATTTATACAATAATCCTTTAGCTTCAATACCAATGAGTAGAATCAAAACAATGGATAGAGCAAAATGAACAGATTTTCTAATTTCTAACAGATCGATAACCATTAAGATCAACAACATTAAGAAATAAACGGTGTATAAAGTGGAACGATAACCAAAGATGGGCGATAGCATCATGACCCCATTACTCACTCCTGCTAGTAACAGGATAAATGCAAAGCGAAGTTGCTTTTCTTTTTCAATATATAGAATCATGCTTGCGAAAAGAGCAACCGTAAAAATAATCCAGAATACTGAATTAAAGAGTGAAGTAGCTTCAATGAATTGTGACCAATCAATAAACATCAAGCGAGTACTGAGTTGCAGCGAAATTGATGAGAATGATGAAACCAAAAAGATTATAGTCAATAAAATATCTTGTATTTTGAATTTTTTAGATTGAATTACTTTTCGAATAATTAGAAACATGAATGCAATGCTCAATACCATAATCAACATCCGATGCTCGATGAATGTCATGCGAACAAATTGTGAGTAATTCGTTAAAAGTTGTTCGACAAAACTCATTCTTACCCAGTCGGGGTGATCTCTTAATAAGCGTTCCGCTGCTCCAGGTGAAGAGCGTAATAGAATAAGCGATGCAATTGAGACAATTGCGTAGTTGATTTGGTGAACATAGAAACTTCGTTTATAAATAAATGTGTAGAAATTAAATAGAATCGTTGCTAACACCATAATGATGGCAATGTTCTCCATCGCAAGGCCAATATAAAATAAAAGTAAGCTCGAAATGATGATGACACTCATTTTAGGTTTTATTAAATCTTCAGTAACTTGAAGATTAATTTTAAAAAATAAAAGGGCAAGAAAAAGTGGAATGACGTATGTTGTACCCATCAACCAGGTATAGGTTTCCATACGTAATTCATCCTTGACGCTGAACATTAAAAATATGAGTAAGAGAGAACCAATGACGTTGTTCTTTTTAAGACCTAAACGTGTAATAAGAATGAAAATCCCGGTAAAAAGCGATGCATTCAAGAAGTTCCATATTAGTTTATTGGGCGTGATGAGAAATCCATAAAGCTCACTAAAGAATCGCCCAGACCAAGTTTGATAAAATTCAAAAGCAGTGATTAAGGGATTTTGTTTAAGTCCATTGATAGCATAGCCCCAGTCGTCACCCGCTAAAGGCGTATAGGTAGAAATAAGAAAGAAAAACGAAAAAATGATGAGGCTTAGGACGAGAAGGATTATTCGATTGAGATTTTTTGTTTCAGTTTTTTTCATATCGTTTATTGTATATTATAACAAATGGATACATCTTCGCCCATTCATGTTAGCCATAAATACGAACTTAATCCAAAATTAATACTCTTTTTATGGCAAATTTGATAAACTAATAACGACTATGAAAAAGAGTGAACAAATCTTTCCAATTCTTATACTCATTATCCTTGCCTTAACCAGCTTTTACAGTATATTCATCAAGGATCAAGAAATGATCTCTTACGTAGAGAATAGAACTTTAAAGACCAATCAAGATCTTCATCCAAGAGAACTTTTGAATGGTGTTTTTGAGTCAACTATCGAAACGATTTTAACAGATCAGTTCTATGATCGTTATGAGTTTGTAAAATTGAAAAACAGCATTAATTATGCCAATGTCAATGTACTCTATTCATTAATCGATAATCCAATGGTTTTGAATCCTGTTGGAGAAACTTATGTCAATCAAATTGGTTCTAGCCAGTTGTTAATGAGTAATCCACTTGCTTATTCGGACATTATTAATCAAAGGATTATTGACCGAGCAGAGCAGATAAATAAGATTGCTGAGGACTATCCCAATGTAGGCTTCTATGTGTATAAACCAACTCAAATTCAAGAAAAGGATTTCTTTGATTTAGCGAATGGACTTAGTTCGGGGGGAAACCAGTTTGAAGAGAGTTTAAAAACCTCTCTCCAAGTGCCATATAGCTCATTCAAGATAAATGATCTGAGTGACTATGGAAATTATTTTTACTCAACGGACCATCATTGGAATCATCGAGGGAGTTATCAAGGTTATTTAGATATCCTAAATTTAATTGAAAGCAACAGTATGGATGCTTTATCTCCATTGGCTGAAAACTGTAAAGATGGGCTCAAGTTCTATGGTACTTATTCCGCACAGAGCGGTTTTGTTAATGATGGCGCAGATTTTTGTGTCTATAAATTTGATTTACCAGATTATATTGCCTTCTCTGATGGACAATTGAATGAGGATCCTAATGATACAAACCGATTCTTTGATCGAACGGGTATAGACACGTTGGATTACCACTACAATAAGGCGTATGGCTTGGGAAATGGCTTCGTTCATCTCGAAAATCAAGCAGATATAGAAGGAAATCTTTTGATTATTGGTGATTCCTATGCAGGACCTGTTCTACCTTTGTTGTTGAAACATTATAAGAACATCTATTTTGTTTATCCAATCAACTACAAAGGTATCTTCAAAGAAGAATTCAAATATGATTCATTTATAAAAGATAAGAATATTAATAAGGTATTGTTTATGTATACCATTGAGAACTATTTCCTATCAGATGAGTGGGGAGATCGATATCTTGACTTTGATGTCAAGAGAGATTAGGGGGATCGGCTATGTTATTCAGTAGTCTAACGTTTCTGACCATCTTCCTGCCATTGGTTGTCTTGGTCTACTACAGCACGAAGAGCCTAAGAATCCGAAATTGGATTCTTTTGGTGTTCTCAGTTATTTTCTATAGTTGGGGAGAACCAATTTACATTGTTTTAATGCTTGCAACGGTGAGTTTGAATTATTTAACCACACTATGGTTTCATGACTTGCAGAGAAAAGGTGATACAAAAAAGGCATTGCTTGTGTTCGTAATAACCTTATTGTTTGATATTAGTGCCTTAGCTGTGTTTAAATATACAAATTTCATATTATTTAACATCAACTCATTACTTTCTTGGAATTTACCAAATGTTTCGATTCGTCTTCCAATTGGAATCAGTTTTTATACCTTCCAGCTTATGTCGTATGTCATTGATGCATACTTTGGTAAAGTACAAGTACAAAAAAAATTACATTTATTATTAACTTATGTGGCTTTTTTTCCACAGCTCATTGCTGGGCCAATTGTTCGTTATGCAACAATTGAACATGAAC
>DITO01000112.1:0-3067 GCA_002422065.1 Erysipelotrichaceae bacterium UBA6182
CTAATGATGATATTATCAACAGGAGTGGAGCCTAATGATACTTTGACTAGATTTAAAATCTGAATAATGGATGCGATGAAATGAAAATATCCTTGAAATAGATAGATTGCATCAAACTCGACACCTGTAAGTCCCGTCCATAACAAAAAGTCATTCACTCGCGTATTGTTTACATTTTGAGCGATGTAGTTCAGATACATTTGCGTATCGGCATACATCATGAAAATTGACACATTATAAAATAGGAATAAGAAGAGGGCAAACGAGAGTACGACCCAAAGGATTCTGATATCAAAGAACTGGCTTATGATTTTTCTAAAACGTGTTACTGAGTAAACAAATAGGGCTAGCATTACGATTAAACTAATGCCCATCAACCATCGACTGTTCAAATTAAAATACTGAATGGGGTAGTAGAAGAGTTGAACCGTTAAAAGCAAGCCTGCGAATCCAATTGGTGCGGTAAATTTAACATTGAAGTTCAGTTTCTCTTTGATCAACTGACCATAGGCTAAGCTCGACCAAAGGATCATTGCGACTCCAAGCACAATACTAAACATGCTCAACCTCGTTTACTTCAGATATAAAAGGATTTTTGTGTTCGGTAAGATAGTGATTCAAGCCAGTTTCAAAGTCTTTACGATGGTAATAGGCTAATGTGTCCAAAATCAAACCAACAATAACAAAGATGGATGCGATTACGGCTAAACTACTGGCAAGGATTGCCAAAGGAACATGGGTGATGAATTGTGTTGTGAAATACTCATACAGAACAGGTGTACCTAAGATGAGTGATAGTAGCAATAAAAATCCCGCTACAAGCGAAAAGAACAATAGTGGTCGCGTATTTTTGAATAAATCAAAAATCATTCTGAGCACACGGATGCCATCTTGAACCGTGTTTAATTTTGACACACTGCCTTCAGGTCGATCACGATACTCAATCTGAACTTCCTTAAGTTTGAAGTTATGAACTAAAGCAAAAATAGACATCTCAGTCTCAAGCTGAAAACCAGTACTCTGTATGGGAAAGTTTTTTACGAAATAACGATTGTAAGCACGATAGCCTGTCATGATATCGTTGATCTTCGAGTTAAAAATTTTGTTGATCAAGGTCAAAACCAAACGATTCCCAAAGTTATGGAAATTCCGTTTGTTTTCTTGTGCATATCGACCATTGGAAAGACGATCTCCGATAACCATATCCGCTTTACCTTCAATAATGGGTTGGATCAATGCTGAAGCATCTTCTGCAGGATAGGTATCATCCCCATCCACTAAGATGTAGATATCCGCTTCGATATCACGAAACATGGTTCTTACGACATTACCCTTGCCTTGTCGGTACTCACGACGAACAATCGCACCTGCTTCCAGTGCTTCTTCAATCGTGTTGTCTTTCGAATTGTTGTCGTAAACATAAATATCAGCTTCAGGTAGACTCTGTTTAAAATCTTGAACTACTTTTCTGATGGTTAATCCCTCATTGTAACAGGGGACAAGTACTGCAATCTTCATTCGGGTTCCTCTTTTATCCTTGTCATTTTATCATATATAATGAAAGCGTTAAAGCTCACTAAAGCACTAAGCATAATGGAAAAAATACTGTGTTATGCTATACTTTCAATTAAAGAGGTCAATATGAAAACGCTATATATCGTAATTCCTTGTTACAATGAAGAAGAAGTTATTGATGAAACGACAAAACGTATTCGTGCAAAGGTTCATCAGCTGATTGATAAAAATGATATAAGCCACGAAAGTCGTGTGCTTTTTGTAGATGATGGTTCAAAAGATCGAACCTGGGAAAAGATACAATCCATCCATGCAATGGATGAGTTGTTTGTTGGAGTTAAACTGACTCGTAATCGCGGTCATCAGAATGCCTTGTTGGCAGGCTTGATGACAGCCAAAGAATATGCGGATATCATCATCAGTATGGATGCGGATCTTCAAGACGACATCGATGCAATCGATGGCTTCATCGAAGCTAACAAAGAAGGTGCGGACATTGTCTATGGTGTTCGTAAGAAAAGGGATAAAGATACCTTTTTCAAACGTTTCACAGCTGAGATGTTCTATAAGTTCATGTTGGCTATGGGTGTTGACTTGGTCTACAACCATGCGGACTATCGCTTGATGAGCAAACGCGCTCTGGACGATTTAGAGCAGTTTGGTGAGGTCAATCTCTTCTTAAGGGGATTGGTTCCACTTGTAGGCTATAAGAGCGCTATGATGTATTATGAGCGTAATGAGCGCTTTGCTGGGGAAAGTAAGTACCCATTAAAAAAGATGCTCGCCTTTGCATTTGAAGGGATCACATCTTTTTCAATTAAACCAATTCGATTAATTCTATTGGTTTCAATTATTATGTTTACGATAAGCATGCTCATCATTGCATATTCGATATATCGTTACATGATCGGTGCGACCGTCTCTGGTTGGGCATTTCTTAATGTATCGATTTGGTTGATAGCGGGCGTTCAAACCTTGCTCTTAGGCATCGTAGGGGAATATGTTGGCAAAATCTATAATGAAACCAAACATCGTCCACGTTATTTGATTGAAACAGTCCTTAGACGCTAGCCTTCTTTTTCTTTATCGAAAACAACACAATACCTAAGTAAGTAAGCGTAGAGAATATACTGATCCACATCCCCATTTTAAAGCCAGGTGCAACATAGGAGAATTCAAGCTCATGTGCGCCTTTTTCTAACTCAAAACCAATAAAGCCAAGATTCACTTTTTGATAGTCAATGGATTTACCATCTATTCGAACAGTCCATCCTTTGTCATAAGGAACCGATGTAGCCACCCACTGTTTATTTTCTAAGTTAATCTTTGCATCGATTTTATCTTTATTGATGGATACATCAGTAAACATGGTTTTTGACAGATCGTCATACCAACGATCGTAATAACTTAAGTCTTCATCCAGATAAATATTGAATCCACTTGGGGATTGGTAAACGTTATCTTTCAATACCTCCACAGCGTTTGTTTTCGAGCGTTCATCGAAATACACTGAGAAATAATTATACTGCCAGAACTTCTCCGTTTTCATCAA
>DITO01000112.1:3106-3305 GCA_002422065.1 Erysipelotrichaceae bacterium UBA6182
CGATCATCATAGACCCATTCAGAAATTGTGAAGAACTCATTGAGAAACTCAAAGTTTCTATTCTTGCTTTCTTCAGTAATGATGTAATTTAGAAAGAGTCGATCCTGATGAAGAAAAGCTTGTTCATAGAACACTTCCGCATTCAAAGTTTGATCTAATGTATAACCAAGTTCAATGAAATAGCGATTTCGATAGATCA
>DITO01000112.1:3437-5186 GCA_002422065.1 Erysipelotrichaceae bacterium UBA6182
AGCCCGCTGTCACCAAGAATACGATAGAAGCCTTTGTCTGTTTCGGATAGATAATCGATTGCGGCTTTATCCAAGGTCGGTTCAACATAGCTTTTTAGCAAATCAGATTCAATTGGCCAGTCGATTGTTAATGGAAGCAAGAAGGATGCTGAAGATTCAAAGATGATCAAAAGCAAAAGAATGGGTTTGTAGGCTTTTGACTTCTTTAAAAACGGGAAAGAAATATAGATCATTGCAGCAATGATCGAGATGGTTAGTGCAAGACTTGAATGTGGTGGATTTACAGAAAGGGACTTCAGCTTACTTATGAAATACAAAACCAGAATACTTATCAAAGCTAAGATGCTTGGTAGAAAGCGTTGCAAGTAAGTTTTACTCTCTAATATATCCGTATCAAGAAAACGTACAAGTGAATAAGCATTCAAAAGGGTGAACATGTAGAACCAACGAACATCCATGGATCCTTGTAAAATTCGGTATGTAGAAGTAAATAACAATAATGTGACCAATACACCATAGAAAATGATAAGTAGATTTCTCTCATTTGTATTTCTGTTTATAAAGATGCTTAGAATCGCAATTGGAAAGATGATCGAGGTATATAAACTCGTTCCTCCACCCCAACCAAAACCCGATGCATAACTCGTAGAAATAAAAGCACTTGGATCAAAACGTTGAATAACAGGACTGAACAGCGTAGAAAAATAACGGAATAGGTCCACAAAACTAATAAGCTGGAACCAATTTTGATCTCCAAGTCCTTGGATACGTGGCGTATTTAAAACGATTGCGAAAGAAGGGAGTAAAATGATTGCGGACATTCCCATCGCTAAGACAGAAAAGCCAAAGAAGACACCAACAGAGTGCATGAAATGTGAAAACTTGAATTTCACGTTAATGACGAAATATCTAAATAAGGTATAGAAGATGATGAAAAATACGAACATGTACAGGAAATAGTAATTCACAAAAGCGAGCAGTGCTAAAAATAATGCATAGGGTAAGACACGTTTTTCTTGAAGATAGAGCTCAATTCCCCACAAAATCAAAGGGTAAAAGATGAAGGCATCGAGAAAGTGATTGTAGTNNTAATGATGAGTGAAACAATGGTTTTCGAAAGTGTTGATTTTGATATTTTGGACAACCACAAGTAGGTGAAACTGAAGATCAAAGATAATTTCAATGCATTTAAAAAAATGAACAAGTAGGGAATCATGGCCTTCTTAAATAAAGTGCTGATCAAGAAAAAGGGACTTGTGGCAAAATAAAAAACATGTGAGAAATAATTAGCACCATAGCCTAAAGACCAATCCCATTGACTGAAATCTAGATTCCGTAATCTTTCCCATCCACCAAAATAGAACTGCAATTGTTGCTCATAAGAATCGCCGTAAAAGATCATTAATCCTTCGTTATTGATAATTGTTGGAAAATGTGTGATGATTAGGACCAATAAAATTGTAAGGATTGGAAGATATTTGTTAATAAATGGTTTTATTTGGTTTAAATATTTCATGATTACCATCCCTTCTGTGCAAGGAACTCTTCATAGCTGGCTTCAGGTGCATAGAAGAACAGTTTCATATTTGGATTCAAATCATAATATTGTTTGAAGACATCCATGTGATAAGTATCCCAGTCTTCAATATCACCAGAGTGTATCGTGTAAATTGGATAGCGAATCAACCAAGCCTCCGGTGACTTTGGATTGTCCTGATAATACTCGATTTCACTCATGCGGAATCGATG
>DITO01000212.1 GCA_002422065.1 Erysipelotrichaceae bacterium UBA6182
TTTTGTGGGTTTTTCATTGCACTTAATCTTTTGTGATCAAGCTCTACAAATACTGCATCAAATGACTGAGTTGTCAGTGTTTCATGAACTAAATCAATGCTCGCTTGTGATACATGGGCAGTAGGAATAAAAGTGATTGTTTGATCGTTATGGGTGAATGTTATTGTTTCTGAAATCATGTTAACAGTGTATCATATTTGATATGAATCGTGGATGGTTTTCAATAATTGACTCTTCAATGGAAGTCATTATGATATAATAATACAGATTAGGAGGATTTTTATGTTTAATCTCTCATCCATACAAAACATTGTCGACGCTCTAAGAGTCTTTTTTGATATTGTTCTTATTTGGATTATTGTCTATTATGCTATTAAACTTGTACGTAATAATGCACGTACAGTACAGATTTTTAAAGGGGTTGTTCTCATATTATTAATTCGCGGGATTGCAACCGCACTTGGTCTAGTGACCACAGCTTGGCTCGCTGGTTTATTTGTTAACTTTGGCTTCTTAGCCATTATCATTATCTTTCAACCTGAAATACGTAATTTATTGGAAAAACTTGGAAAAACAAGTGTATTCACTCGCATTTCAACATTAACAGGGGGAGAGCGTGAACGACTAGTTAATGAACTTGTAAATGCAGCTATTTTATTAAGTGATGCTAAAGTAGGAGCACTCATTACCATAGAGCAAGCTTCATCTTTACAAGACTATATTCGTACAGGTTCACCGATGAATTCGATGGTAACATCAGATGTACTTCGCTCATTATTTTCAACAAATACGCCACTTCATGATGGTGCAGTGATTATTCAAGGAGATCGTATTGCGTGTGCTTCTGCCTACTTCCCACCAACTAGTATGGAACTACCAACACGATTTGGAGCACGCCACCGTGCAGCTTTAGGGATTTCAGAAGTGAGTGATGCGATTACGATTGTTGTATCAGAAGAGACAGGACGTATATCAGTTTCAGAGAATGGTGTATTATACGCGATGACTAAAGAAAAACTTAAAGAATATTTAAGCCGTGTCATTATTGAAGAAGAAAACGAAATAGAAATAATGAGTCTTAAGGGTCGTTCTAATGCGAAGAGTAAAGAGAAACCTGAAATAGTTAATGAAGAAGAAACTACACCTGAAGTTGCAACACCTGTACAACGTCGTCGTCTTTTTGAAAAGATAATAAAACCAAAACAAGAACCAATTGAACTAGTTGTTGCAGACCATGTGGATACAAAAGTGGTTGAACTTGAAGTAAGTGACACTACTGTTAGTGAAAATCAAACAGACACAACAGAAATTGATTCCAAGAGAGGAGTGAATAGCGATGAGCCGAAAGAATGACCCTACAACAAACAACGAAAAAGTAGAGTTGGCAAAACAAATTGCATCACAGTCTCGAAAAGTAGTTAAGACATATGCTTCGATTGAAATGTCAATTATGAGAGTAATCCGCTGGTTATCAGGATTAGTGGATCGTTTACTTTTTAATCAACGTTACTCCAAAATAGTAGCTTTAGGTCTAGCTGTTATACTTTATGGTTCGATTAATTTGAACTCTACAATATTTGAAACTTCAATTTCAGGTTCAGGGAAAGCAATTAACAACGTTCCTGTGAGTATAAACGCTAATACTGAAGTCTATGAAATCTCAGGGCTTCCAGAAACAGTAACAGCACTTATTGTGGGTGATGTTGCAGATATCGCTCTTACTGAAACACAAGGGCAATATAAGGTTGTTGCTGATTTAACAGGACTAGCAGAAGGAGTTCATCAAATCAGCTTAATTCCTACTGATTTCTCACCAAGACTAGCAGTATCGATTTCGCCAAGTACTGCCATTGTAACCATTGAACGTAAGACAACACAACGATTCTTACTTGATTATGACTTTGTCAATGTTAATAAAATGGACTTACGTTATGTGTTAGGTACACCTGAACTTGAAGTTAGTGAAATCTTAGTTCGTGCTTCAGAAAGAACACTAGAGTCCATTGCCTTTGTAAAAGCATTTATTGATGTTTCTGGAGTTGATTCAAGCTTTGCTAAAGAAGTACCAATTGTAGCTTATAACCAACTTGGTGAACGTGTGGATGCACAAGTCATTCCATCCGTTGTACGGGTTAGTGTTAATGTCTCATCCCCTAATAAATCAGTTCCAATTGTCATTGATCCTGTCGGATTAATCCCTAATGGATTAGCTATTTCTTCAATTGTCATGGATCATCAAGCAGCTACGCTTTATGCACCTGAAAGTGTTTTATCACGTATTACACGTCTTGTTTTACCAATAGATTCTACAACTCTTACACAAGACACCACTCTCGTCAGTAATATTTCGATTCCTTCAGGAGTTCGTCAATCATCAATTACTAAGGTGAATGTAGAGATAAAACTTGTAGAAGGAATTAGTAAAGAATTCTTACAAATTCCAGTTTCATTTAGAAACAATCGTCAAGGATTTAAGTTTAGTCCAACTAATGCAGAAGATGCTTATATGAATGTTACGGTGTTTGGAGCACCAGATTTAGTTAATGCACTCACTGTAAACGATTTAGTCGTCTACATTGATTTGTTTGATACAATGCCTGGGATAAGTGAACTACCACTATTTGTGGAAGTAAATAATCCACGCTTCTTTGGATATTTAAAATTATCGCCTTCAAAACCAACGATTGAAATCAATATTGTCGAATAAGGAGAATAAATGGGACGTTATTTTGGAACAGATGGGTATCGAGGAGTAGCTAATGAAAACTTGAGTGCAGTTCATGCATTTAAGATTGGTGAAGCTTGTGGGGATATGGCAATGAGCCATTCCAAAAAAATAATACTTGGACAAGACACGAGATTGTCTTCTCCTCTTTTAGCAAATGCCTTTAAAGCAGGATGTATGAGTCGTGGATGTGATGTTTATGATTTAAAAGTAACATCAACACCATGTGTAGCATTTCATGTTATAAGAGATGACTTCCACTTTGGAGTCATGATTTCAGCATCTCATAATCCATTTATGGATAACGGTATTAAAATCTTTAATCATGACGGAGTTAAGATTTCTGATGAGATTGAAAACATCATTGAAGATGTCTGTGATGGGAATATCGTGTTATCTCCATCCTCATCCCACAATATTGGAAAAGATATTGATTTTAGTCATGGTGTTAATATGTACATTGATTATTGTGTAAGCACAGTGGCTCATAAAAATCTAACTAGAAAAGTTGTACTTGATTGTGCAAATGGTAGTACAACAACGACAGCACAAAAGGCTTTTGAAGCATGTGGGTTTGATGTTCATGTCATTTCAAATAGTCCTACAGGTTTAAATATTAATGACCATTGTGGTTCTACACATCCAGATTCACTACAAAAAACAGTATTAGAACTTCATGCTTTTTGTGGATTTGCCTATGATGGTGATGGAGATCGTCTCATTGCTGTGGATGAACTAGGACAGATTGTTGATGGTGATCAAATTATGTTTGCCTTAGGAAAGCATTTGATGTCACAAGGAAAGTTGCATGATAATGTAATCATTTCTACCATTATGTCTAACTTAGGGTTTATTAAAGCATGTGAATCCTCAGGGATGCATGTGATTCAAACCCAAGTTGGAGACAAATATGTATTCTCAAAGATGAGAGAAACTAAAGCTTCACTTGGTGGAGAACAGTCTGGACATTTAATTCTAGCTGATTTACTTCCAAGTGGGGATGGACTACTTGCTAGTCTTCAACTCATGGACATGTTAATGCAATCAAAACAATCTTTGTCAGCAGCAGTATCATTATGCCAACCATTCCCACAATTACTAAAGAACCTTAGAGTAAAAGATAAGAAGATTACAATGAGTGCTCCTTATCTTCTCGAAGTCATTCGTGAGGTAGAAGAAAAGCTAGCGCACGAAGGCCGTGTTCTTGTAAGGGCATCAGGTACAGAGAATCTTATTCGTGTTATGGTAGAAGCATCAACTCAAGAAACATGTGAATACTATGTTAACTATATAATTCAACGAATAGAGAATGAAGAGCGAATTTGATCGCTCTTTTTCATTTCTAAGATAGGTATAATATCTCTACTTACTAGGAAACTTATCAAACAAGAAGACTAAGCTAAAATAATGATATATTCACTCATGAATGAGATTGACATCACGATATTAAAAGTTTATAATTCAAAAAATCGATGAAGGAAAGAAGTAATCTACTATCAAGGTTTCAGTGAGTTAGGAGAGTGAAAACTAACACCAATTGGAGTTGATGAATAACATTCTGAAGATCCTTACCGAAACGTTAAGCGTAGGCTAAGGCGGGAGCAGTCCGTTAAAAAATGCTAGACTTGATAGAGTCAAAAGAGACCAATAACATTGGTAATTTGGGTGGCACCGCGGATAAAACAAGCTTATTCGTCCCATAGTAATCATCACTATGAGACCAATAGGCTTTTTCTTTTGGTTTCTAAAGTAAAGGAAACACTATGAAAGATAAACACAGAATTATTAACGAACTGAAGCATGTTTTTAGTAATGCTCTATGTAAAGAACTAGAACTAACACGAGTTGAAGCACCTCTTTTTGTCTTGAGTGATAGTGGACTACAAGATGAACTTGATGGAAGGCAAACATCCATCTCCTTCAATATGTCTTGTGGAAAACAAGCTGAAATTGTACACTCACTTGCTAAATGGAAACGATTAGCATTAAAACGATATGGGTACGCTGATTATGAAGGCATTCTTACAGATATGAAAGCTATTCGTACAGGAGAAGTACTTGACTCTTTACATTCCTACTATGTTGATCAATGGGATTGGGAGAAAGTTATTCAGTATGAGGATAGAACGATTGGTTATTTAAAGACTGTTGTCGAGCAGATTTATCGTTCTATATTAAATACAATCTCCTGGATGAATGCACAAGCACTAGAAACACCTTATTTACCAAAGGATATAGTATTTATCAGTTCAGAAGAACTTCTTCAAAGATATCCCTACCTAACACCAAAACAACGTGAAAACGAAATCTGTAAAGTGTTTGGTGCAGTATTTATCATTGGCATTGGAGCTAAATTGAGTAATGGTTTTATTCATGATGAACGAAGTCCTGATTATGATGACTGGTCACTCAATGGAGATTTACTTGTATATTCTAGTTTACTGGGACAAGCTGTTGAACTTTCTTCTATGGGTATAAGGGTAAATGAACAATCACTAGTTCATCAATTATCAACATCCAAAACAACTAATCGATTAGATAAACCATATCATCAAATGATACTTAATCATCAACTTCCTTACACCATTGGGGGAGGGATAGGACAATCAAGATTATGTATGTTTTTGCTTCAGAAACAACACATTGGACAAGTACAATGCTCAACTTGGGATGATGTTACTTATGATCAATTTGAAGATATTCTATAGATAAATAGATTAATAGCTTATCTATCACTCAAAATAACATAATGAATAAGAAATAGTCATATTCACCCACAAACATGTGAATCGTATGTGAATCACATAATTCGATGAATAGTAAACGCAGAACGCTACTAAGCGTTCTTATTTATGCTAAAATGATTTAATAAAGGATGGTGATGATATGAAGCATATCATTGGAATAGTCGAAGATGAAAAAGATCTTGGTGAACTTGTTAAAAGCTATCTTGAACGTGAGAGTTTCCAGGTTAATTTATATTCCACTTATCAAGCCGGTTTAGCCCATGTCAGTGATGATGTGTCCATGTGGATTTTAGATATTATGCTTGATGAGAAAAGTGGATTTGATTTACTTGAAAAAATTCGCTTTCATAAACCTGCTTGCCCTGTCATTTTCATGTCAGCGCGTGATCAAGAATTTGATCGTATTATAGGACTTGAAAAAGGTTCAGATGACTATATTACAAAACCTTTCTCACCAAAAGAACTAGTTCTTCGTGTTAATAATGTTTTAAAGCGTGTATATAAAGAAGGTTTTTCAATATTAGAAATTGATGGATATGTTGTTGATGAGAATCAACGTAAAGTATTCTCTAATCAATTGGACTTAGAACTTACCACAAAAGAGTTTGACTTACTCATTCTTTTTGTTCGTAATAAAGGGGTCGCTTTCTCACGTGAGCAAATCCTAAATAAAGTTTGGGAAACAAACTATTATGGATCTGATCGAGTTGTGGATGACACCATGAGACGCTTACGCAAGAAATGTCCTAACCTAACGATTGCGACAATATATGGGTATGGCTATCGATGGGGATAAGTTATGTTTAAAATATTCTATAAAAAATTAACACTTGCACAGCAACTACTTGGGGTGATGTTAATCTTTATATTTGTTTTTTCTGTGATTTTTTTATCAGTGCTTTCTTTAAATATTGATGCATTTGTAAGAAATCAAATGTATGGAATCATTAAACGTACACAGAATAATATTATTTACAATTACAACTTGTCTTTAAGAGAAGATCTTTTATATGGTGCAAATGATCCTAATATCATCCATGTTATTTTTACTCATGACGGAGATGTTATTACTTCTAATAATCTTCCTTTAATTTCAAATCAATTGTTCGGGGAGATGAAAACCTTAGCAGTTGAACAAACTCTTGGATCTCAAGATTATGTTTCTGAAGCAGATCACCGTAATCTACTTTTCACCATTACTAGAATTGATCCTGATACAGCCATCATGACTGCTATCTCAAATAATTATCGTGATGAATTTAAGACTTCTTTATTAAATAACACAGTGAATATTTTAGTGACTGTGACAGGAATATTATTTCTTCTTTTAATGGCTTGGGTAGCTACGATTATTCGCCCTCTTAATCAGATTAGATCATATGTTGAAAAACGTAGAATTGGACAAGATGCAGTACTAAATATTGATCGAGATGATGAAATCGGAGATTTGGCCAAAGCGCTTGTTGCAATGAATGTTGAAATCAATCGTGCGTATGAGCAAAAAGAAGAAATGATACATAATATCTCACATGATTTGAAAACACCAATTGCAACCATTCGCTCATATTCAGAGAGTATCCTTGATGGTGTTTATCCTTATGATACCCTTGAGAAAAGTGTTGAAGTTATTCTTGTCCATGCTCAGCGTTTAGAAGCAAAAGTAAAAGGGCTTCTTACTCTTAATCGTGTTGATTATGTATCTAAAGATCCGAGCATGATTGTTCCTATTGATATGAAGAAGGTTGTAGAAGATGCAATATTATCAATGAAAGTTATTAGACCAGAAATTAAAATTGAAGTGAGTGTAGATCCTCATACATTCTTTGGTATAGAAGAACCATGGCGCATTGTATGTGAGAATCTAATTGATAATGCTTTGAGATATGCACAAACAAAAATTACGATTAAAGTTAAAGGAAAAGTCTTAGAAGTATTTAATGATGGTGAACCGATTGAAGCAGAACGTATTCATCGTTTGTTTATTCCTTATGAAAAAGGAAAGAATGGAAACTTTGGTTTAGGACTTGCGATTGTTAAGAAAATTGCGAATACATTTAATTGCTCTGTGAGTGCTAAGAATCATAAAGAAGGTGTTAGTTTTATTGTAAAAGGGAATTAGGATTACTCTATATAGACATGAGTTCAATGTTAAAACCATGTCTTTTTTAGTTTAAGTTTTGCATAAAATACAGATAAAGTGACGAAAAGTATAAGTGGGAAACACAATGAAGTGTCCATAGTGACACGAAGAGATGATAGAGGATATATTTATTCGTGTGCTGGTTCAATGCATTAATCACGATGGAAGCACGAAACTAAAAACAATTCTTAGAAATGATTTACCTATAGGAGAGTTTAAACTAGGTAATCTGGAGAACTGGTCTAGAGATGAAGTATCAAATTATACTCATTAGTAAGTAAAAGATTGCTGATTATTCATTTAAATAGTGAAAAGAAAAGCTCTGAGGTTTTAATTCAGAGCTTTATCGTTATACATAATCAATTTACAGAGACTTACTTATCACCTTCTAATAATGCTTTCGCACTAGCTAGAAGACCTGAGATGTCTTGAATGTTTGAAGGAATAATAATCTTAGTAGCTTGTCCATTAGCGACTCTCTCAAAAGTTTCAAAACTTCTTAATGTGAGGTATGCTTGGTCAGGTTTAGCATTCTTTAAGAGTTCAACCCCTTTAGCTTGAGCTTCATAAACACGCTCAATAGCTTCTGCTTCCCCTTCAGCTTCACGGATTAATGATTGTTTCTTCGCTTCAGCACGAAGGATGGCGGATTCTTTTTCCCCTTCGGCGATAAGAATGGATGAACGTTTTTCCCCTTCAGCAATCAAGATTGCAGAACGGCGTTCACGCTCAGCTCTCATTTGTTTTTCCATCGCATCTTGAATATCGCGTGGAGGTTGAATATTCTTCACTTCAACACGGTTAACTTTAATTCCCCAAGGATCTGTAGCTTCATCTAAGATGCTTCTCATCTTGGTATTAATAATCTCACGTGATGTGAGTGATTCATCAAGTTCTAAATCCCCGATGATGTTACGAAGTGTTGTAGCTGTTAAGTTTTCAATTGCTCCTACAGGATTAATAACCCCATACACATATAGCTTTGGATCTGTGATTGAGAAGTATACAACAGTGTCAATCATCATTGTAACGTTATCTTTGGTGATAACTGGTTGCGGTGCGAAGTCCTTAACATATTCTTTAAGGGTAACACGAGCTGCAACACGATCAAGAATTGGAATAATGAAATGTAAACCTTGGTATAATGTGCGATCATAAGCTCCTAATCGTTCAACCACAAGGGAGAATGATTGAGGAACAACACGAACTGTATACGATAAGATGATAATAGATACGACAAGTAAGGCGACTAATAGAATAATAACTTCCATGGTTGTTTCCTTTCCTAGTTAACCGCTTTGACGATTAACTTAGCTCCTTCAATTGCTATGACTTCTACAAGTTGACCCGCTTCAATTGATTTTTTATCAATTGATTGAGCACTCCAGACTGAACCAAAGACTTTAACTTGTCCCCAACTTGTTGATGTGATAGGAACTAATAAAGTTGCTTGAGCACCGATAATTCGGTCTTGATTCGTCGGTACAATATTACCTCGGAAATAATTCGAAGCAAGTGGACGAATAGCTAATAATGAAACTACTGCGACAGCTAAAAACATAATCACTTGTAATGGAATCGGTCCTCCAAGCCAAAATACGATAAGCGCTACTAAAGCACCTAGAGAAAACCAAATCGATACAAGTGTACCAGCCGTTTCAACCTCAATAAGAAGGGTAGCGACCAATATACCAACCCAAATCCATTGTTCCATCATACAACCTCCTTATGGGTGACTCTGCGTGAGATCAATGACTAACATATGACTTTTAGCATCAAACTGTGAAAGAAAGCGCTGACCAGTCAACGGTTGATCAATTAAAGCACTGATTTCATCGCATACTAACTTATTACTAATTCTACCATATCCCTTGCCAATTGACACTTTATGAAGCTGTTCAAGCGGTACAAGTTTTAAGTCCACTTCCCGTTTAGTAATGGGCTTAATGGCCACCTTCATGGATTCCTTATTAAATCCAATGGTGACATAACGTACATCATTGAAAAATGATGCGGCTGATGCGTTAAGCGTAATATTGGTTGGGTAGACACGCACAATCAGTGCATGAGCATTCCCGGTTACCCATTCATACATAGCATTAACCTCCTTGTCATCATTATATTATTTTTCTTACAAAACTTCAATATCTTTAATCACACAATCAAGCGAAAAAGTTGAAAATTAGGTATAATATGACCATGAATGAATCATTTAACTTTAAAAACCAATCGATGTTCTATCGACATCAATATAAAACGAAGACTACACTTGTATTTTTACATGGTTGGGGACAATCAATGATTATGATGGAACCTTTTGAAACCAATTTTCAAAAAGATTATTCCACATTAAACATTGATTTTCCTGGATTTGGATTAAGCGCACCATTAAATGAACCTTGGACTATCTATGATTATGCAAATGCATTAGAAGCACTACTTGAAGAACTTCAAATAGAAAATCCTATTTTTGTTGCGCATTCGTTTGGGGCAAGAGTTGCACTCATACTCGCTCATCGTTTACAGCCTCAACAAATGATACTTACGGGTGCTGCAGGGTTAAAACCTAAACTATCTTTAGGAACTCACATCAAGGTAAGAGCCTATAAGTTATTGAAAATAGGATTAAGAATTCCAGTTATTGGACCTAAACTTATTTCTTTCAAGACTTTTTTTGGAAGTGAGGATTATAAGCAGACACAAGGTGCATTAAGACAAACGTTTGTCTCAGTTGTTAATGAAGATCTTGGTAAGCTATTAAAAGAAATCCAAACCTCAACTCTTCTTATCTGGGGTGACAAAGATGATGCAACTCCACTTTGGATGGGAAAAACTATGGAAAAGAATATGAAGGATGCTGCGCTTATTGTATTTGAAAATGATGATCATTATGCTTATTATCATCAACGTGTTAGAACCATTCGAATTATTGATACCTTTATAAAACAAAACAAAGAGGTAACCATATGACTTTAGAAATGATCAGTTTAGTTGGGGCAATGACTTTAAGTTTATGGCCAAGAATTAAACATGCTTTGCATATGTTTCAACAGAACCGTTATGAACATCAACGTTATATTCCATGGGTTCTACAAAGTAAAACAACATGGGCTCTTTTTTTCTCAACCTTATTACTAGGACTTGCTCTTGTAGCTAGTGTAGTCATTGATCAACCTTGGGTTGGGGTCTTACTATACTTATTAGTGGCTTTTGGATCACGTTTACTCAAGCGAAAAGAGAAGTTTGTTAAACCACTTGTTTTTACTGCACGTGTTAAGCGTCAAACTTTTGTTTTCTTTTTAATAGTGATTGGGGTACTAGTAGGAATTACTTTTATATCTCAAGAACCATCATTCACTATCATTATTCTTGGATTGGTTGTCCTTATTATGCATGTGCTTATTCACTTTATGATGATGCTTGTTGGATATATTACTGCTCCAATTGAAAGTCTAGTACATCGTTCTTATATGAGTATGACTAAGAAAATCTTAAAAAGAAACTCACGATTAATTAAGATTGGAATTACCGGAAGTTATGGTAAGACAACCTCAAAAAATATTATGAATGAAATACTATCATCTTCATTTTACACACTTATGACACCAGCATCATATAACACACCAATGGGGATTACTAAAACAGTTAGAGAACTGTTAAAGCCTATTCATCAAGTCTTTGTATGTGAGATGGGTGCAGATAAGATGAATGATATTCATGTATTGATGGGTATGGTTAAACCTCAATTTGGTTTAGTAACAGAAGTTGGTCCTCAACACCTTGATACATTCAAAACACAAGAGAATATTCTAAAAGAAAAAATGAAAATGATTGAAGAATTACCAACAAGTGGTTGTGGATTTATAAATTATGATAATGAGTTAATTCGAAACTATCGTATTAGAAATAATGTTCCTGTTGTAAGAATTGGACTTGAACATCCAGATTGTGACTATCGTGCTGAAAATATCTCGGTGACACCATTAGGATGTAAGTTTGATGTAGTAAGCAATGAAGGAATGCACATCACTCTTGAAACTAAACTACTTGGACGTCATAATGTTATGAACATCTTATTTGCGGTGGCTGTAGCTCGTCATTTACAAGTTGATTGGGATACTATTGCGAATGCAATTAAGAATTTAAAACCAGTTAAAAACCGTTTAGAACCAAAAGTTCTATTTGGCTTGAACTTCATTGACAATGCCTATAATTCAAATCCAACAAGTGCTAAACATTCTCTTGAAGTCTTAAAGATGATGCCAGGTATACGATTCCTCATTACACCAGGAATGGTTGAACTCGGTGAAAAGACCGATGACTATAATGAAACTTTCGGAGCATCAATGATTAATCATGTGGATGAAGTTGTCTTAATTGGAAAGATTGGATCACTACCTATACAAAAAGGACTCATGAATAGTGGGTTTGATATGAATCACGTCCATGTAGTAAACTCTACTCAAGAAGCCTTCGATGTTGTTAAAAAGAAGGCAACAACTCAAGATACAATTCTTATTGAAAACGATTTACCAGACGCATTTATTCACTAGTGCGTCTTTTTTTTAAGTGCAACATCGCTTGGTTTGGAGTATAATGTGATGGAGAGAAAAAGCGATGACCATTGAACAATTTGTAATAAAAGTAATTGGGATAGCAAAGATTGGAAAGAAATTTTCAAAGGATCCCTATGCTTTAGAAAACTATGAAGAACTACATTTACTCGGTCAAGAGATGGCAGCAACATTGATGCCATCGGTAGATGCATGCACACTTTTTGAGCGTGATGTGTATCCAACACCGAATCTTTCAGTGCGGGTGATCATCACAAATCAAGACAACCAAGTTCTATTTGTAAAAGAAAATCAAGATGGATTATGGTCTGTACCTGGAGGTTGGGTTGATTTGTTTCAAAGTGTGAAACAAGCTGCTATGGCAGAAGCACTTCAAGAAGCAGGGGTAGTTATATCCATTGATCGGGTACTATCAATGTTTCAAAGAGAGAAACATAAAGATTATCCTACTCTTCTCTCAGAAACATGTATTTATTTCCATGCTGTGATTCTTGAAGGAGAACCACATCCTGGTTTTGAGACCTCTGAGACAATGTGGGTAAATATTGAAGAAGAACTACCCGCTTTATCACGTAAGAATACTAAGAATGAAATTATGACTGCATGGAGATGCTACAAAGAACAACAGCATCCATATTTTGAGTAACAGGAGAACTTATGAAATTAACCGTCGGTATATTTTTTGGAGGTGCCTCAGTAGAGCATGACATCTCAATCTTATCAGCAATGCAAGCCATTGCTGCTGTTAATAAAGATCACTATGAAGTGGTTCCTCTTTATTTGAATAAAAAGGGGATCTTAGTCAGTGGTAAAGCACTATCGGATGTAAAGACTTATAAATCTAAAGCCCTAGTAGAAAGAAAATCAAAGCCTGTTACTTTATATAAAGATGGGCAGTTTGTCATGGTAAAACCTTTAAGAGGATTTGGTAAAGCGCAAAGACTTGATGTTATTATTCCTGTGGTTCATGGAACGAATAGTGAAGATGGAAGTGTAGCAGGGTATCTTAATGTTATTGGTGCAGTTTATGGAGGAAGTGATGTTATTGCTTCTGCGATTGGACAAGACAAAGCCATATTTAAACATATTCTAGAGAATTCTAAGTTTCCAATTGTACCTTGGTTCTGGTTTTATGCGAGTGATGTGGAAGCATCAAAAGTATCAATCTTAACTCAAGCTAAGCAAATTGGTTATCCAATAATACTAAAACCTTCTAACTTAGGAAGTTCTGTTGGTATTGAGTTAGTAAAAGATGAAAGTGAACTCTTTGAAGCAATTCAACGTGCAAGTCAGTTTGATGAAAAGATTGTTGTTGAAAAAGCAATCACTCATTTAAGAGAGATTAACTGTTCTGTCCTTAGAATTAAAGGACAACATAAAGCATCAGTCTGTGAAGAAGTAAGCAAGAACGATGATATCTTATCATTCAACGACAAGTATCAACGCTCAGGTAAAGGAAAACATGAAGGTCCAAGTAAAGGCATGGCTTCACTTGATCGTATTATTCCAGCACCACTTGAAGACGAACAAACAAAACATATTCAAGAACTAGCAACAACTTGTGCTCGTTTACTCAATGTTTCTGGGGTTGTACGTATTGATTTCCTTATGGATACATTAACGAATCAAGTTTATATTAATGAAATAAACACAATTCCTGGATCATTGTCATTTTATCTATGGAATGAAAGTGGTATTGATTTTGAATCACTCATGGAAATCCTCATTGATGGAGCGATTGAGCGAGAAAAAAGAAGAGAAAAACTTACGTTTACATTTGAGTCTTCAGTACTAGAAGGATTTAAAGGGACTAAAAAAGCATGAAAAATTAAGGAGGTGAATTATGGATTTATTGAATCTAACGCTCGCTGAGTTTAGAACTTTGATTGAGCAAAAAAAGGTTAAGGATTTACGTTATGTCTTTGAAGAATGGCATCCTGCTGATATTGCAGATTTGCTTACACACTTAACCCTTGAAGAGATATTATTTCTCTTCAAAACCATCAATAAAGAACAAACCTCCCAAGTATTTTCTTATTGCGATATTGATACTCAAGAACGACTTATTGAGGCCTTTTCAGGTCCTCAGATTAAAATACTTTTAGAACATGTTGAATTTGATGATGTGGTCGACTTCTTAGAAGACTTACCAGATGTTCTTGTCCGTAAGGTGCTTCAAAATGCTTCGGATAGTCAAAGACAAGAAATCAATATTCTACTTTCTTATCATCCAAACTCTGCAGGAGCTCTACTCACAACTCGTTATGTAGAACTTAATGAGGAGGACACCCTTAAGGATGCAATTCAGAAAGTCCGTCTACAAGGTAAAGGAGCTGCTAGTATTCAGACATGCTTTGTAGTGAATCAAAATGATCGCCTAATTGGAACAGTTCTTCTTAAAGATATGCTTACTAGTAGTGAAGATAGTCTTGTCGATGAAATTATGGAGACTGATATCATTAGTGTAAACACTAAAGATGATCGTGAAGAAGTTGTAAAGGTGTTCTCTAAGTATGACTTATCTGTTGTGCCTGTGGTCAATGATCAATTCTGTTTGGTTGGAATTATTACTGTTGATGATGTCCTTGATGTCATTGAGGAAGAAGCCACTGAAGATATTCAAAGAATGGCTGGGATTACACCATTTGAAGGTTCATATTTACAGACAAGTGTCTGGGATATGTTTAAGTCACGTATTCCATGGCTCTTAGTGCTTATGATCTCTGCAACCTTAACAGGACTAGTCATGGAATCTTATGCACATATTACAGTTGCACTCACAAGTCTTGTCATCTTTATTCCTATGCTTATGGATACTGCAGGAAATGCAGGATCACAGGCGTCTGCAATGGTTATTCGGGGTATTTCGATTGATCATTTAGATATTAAAGATTTCTTTGTCGTGTTACTTAAAGAAATGAAAGCATCAGCCATTACAGGGTTGATTCTATTTATCGTGAATGTCATCCGTATTGTGGTGTTTTCACCTGCGATTCCACTTGGAGTTGCGATATTAGTATCACTTGCGATATTCTTTACAATCGTTCTCGCAAATCTTATTGGGGGATCACTTCCTTTAGTCGCCTTACTGATTAAGGTTGATCCAGCTGCGATGTCAGGTCCAGTCATTACAACACTCGTCGATGCTGTTGCGCTCATCATCTACTTTAATATGGCTGCCTTTTACCTTGAGAGGTTCATATCATGATTGATTTCGCACAATGCAATCCAGAAATGCTAAGGGATTTAATCACAGAGCGACAAGTTAAATTTCTTAGAGAACTATTTGATGAATACAACATCGTTGACTTAGCTGAAATGGTGGCTGAACTTGATGTTGAAGAAGTGATGTTTTTATTTAAGACACTGCGTAAAGAAGTAAGTGCTGAATTATTTACTTATCTTCCTAATGATGTGAAGGCTTTGATGATTACCTCCTTTACTTCAGGTCAGATTAAATCAATGATTGAAAACCTTTATACTGATGACCTTGTGGATTTCCTACAAGATCTTCCAGCAAATCTTATTCGCCAAATTTTAAAAGAAGCAGATCAAGAACAACGAGCAGAAATTAATCTTTTATTAAGTTATCCAACATATAGTGCTGGTAGTTTAATGTCTTTAGACTTTGTGGAACTTAAAGCTGAAGATCGTGTTAAACAAGCCATACAAAAGATTAAGAGACAAGGAAAAGCAGCTGAAACGATTCAAGTATGCTTTGTGGTGGATGAACAACGAAATCTTGTAGGATCAGTATCACTACGTACTATTCTATTTGCTCAAGATGATTCTTTAATCAAAGATATCATGGATATTGATGTTATTTATGCAGCTACAAGAGATGACCAAGAGCATGTTGCGAAGTTGATGCAACGTTATGACATGACGGTATGTCCTATTGTAAATGATGAATTAAAACTCATTGGTATTGTCACAATTGACGACATGATTGACGTCTTAGAAGAAGAAGTTACAGAAGATATTCAAAAGATGGCAGCGATTATTCCTTTAGAAGGGTCTTATCTAGAAAGTACTTTAGGAGAGATTGTTAAGTCACGTATTGCATGGCTACTTGTCCTCATGGTGAGTGCTACTTTAACTGGTGGAATCATTAGTGGTTTTGAAGAAAAGATTGCGCTTATTCCTGCATTATCTTTCTTTATCCCTATGATTATGTCAACTGCAGGTAATGCTGGCTCACAAGCTTCAACCATGGTCATTCGTGGTATTATCGTAGATCAGTTAGACACCAGAGACATATTTAAAGTCTTATCAAAAGAACTATCCATTGCGTTATTAAGTGGCAGTGTTATCTTTGTTGCGAATATGGTGCGCGTACTTATCTTTATGCCTGAAACAGATATCACAGTACATATTGTTGTATCAGTGACAATGTTCATAATGATGGTTATTGCTAAGATGGTAGGAGGGTTGTTACCACTTCTTGCTAAGCGATTCAAACAAGACCCTGCAGCGATGGCTGCACCACTCATTACAACCATTGTGGATGCATTAGCGATGCTCATTTACTTCACACTTGCGCTTGCATGGTTGGGGTTATAAGAAAAATTTGTTATAATACAGAAGGACAAGGAGAATTAATTTATGAGTACACCACACAATCATGCCAAGATTGGGGATATTGCGAAAACGGTATTAATGCCAGGCGATCCACTACGTGCTAAATTTATCGCAGATACATTTTTAGAAAACGTAGTCATGTTTAATGATGTTAGAAATATGTATGGATTTACTGGAACATATCAAGGACATAAAATTTCAGTCATGGGTTCAGGCATGGGAATGCCTTCGATTGGAATCTATTCCTTTGAGTTATATACAACGTATGGTGTTGAAAACATCATTCGTATTGGATCAGCAGGTTCATATCACAAAGATGTTCATGTCTATGATGTCATCTTAGCAGACAGCGCTTGGAGTGAAAGTTCTTTTGCGAAAACAGCATTTAATGTTGAAGAAGCAGTGCTTTTCCCATCACAAACATTAAATCAATCACTTCTTAAAGCAGCAAAATCTTTAAACATTGATGTTAAGTTAGGACGTATTCATTCATCGGATGTCTTCTATCGTGATTCAGGTGTAGGTTTTGAAACAATTGCAGAAGAATCAGGTAGTATTTGTGTTGAAATGGAATCCTTTGCTTTATTTGCTAATGCACAAAAGCTTGGTAAACATGCAGCATGTCTTGTGACAATATCAGATTCACTCGTTACTCATGAGGCTACAACTCCTCAAGAGCGACAAGAATCATTTACAAAGATGATGCAAGTCGCCCTAGAAATGGCTAAACAATGAAACACATTCTTTTTGTGAAGGGGATTAAATCACAGGATGATGTTCGTAAGATCACTGAAGCCCTTCAAGAGACACAATTAGAATTTGAAGTATCCCTAACAAACCAAGCTGTTATTGTCCATGGACGTAATGATTTAGTGAGAATTGCAAAGATTGCTATTATGGAAGCTGGATATCTTGTCGATTGATGAATCAACCTAAAGGAAACTTTAGGTTTTTTATTTCAGTTTTTAACATTTTAGATCATTGTGTTGATGTAATATCAGCAGTATAATTGTGATAAATAAATCACATATCCCATACATTCGTTCTTTCCTTTAATTAATGTAAACACTATTCCAAAGGAGAATATGTATGAATAAAGATAACGAGAAAAGTAAGAAGCAAAGATTATTTCTTATTATTGGAATTATTGTTTTAATCGTTATTTTACTGTTTAGTTTATCAATGTGTGGAAGGGATAATCCAGGAACCAATGAGGATCCACTTGTGTTTGAAGATCCAGTCTTTCAACAAGCAATCGCAACCTCTTTAGGTAAAGAATCTAGTGCTTCAATTTATGCAAAAGATCTCAATGAAATAAGTACATTGAGAATTATTGCTAATAAAGTGCTCATGTACAAAAAAGGGGTAGAACAAGACAAAGTTGTTTGGTTCTTTGGGGAACATGTAGAAATTAATGATGTGAAGTTTGAAGGAGTAGGGACAATGAGTTCACTTGCTGATCTTAAACACTTTCCAGCTTTAGAACAACTCACTGTAGCTTTTCAAAAGAACATAGACTTTACTACGATCGAACACGTTTCAAATGTAAACAATTTTTACTTATATGCAAATGATTTAAAGACATTAGATTTCGTAAAGAAATCAAATAATCTCTTTACACTCCACGTCAATCATCACCAACTTGAAAACATCGATGCGTTGAACACATCATCAAAATTACGATATTTAACGGTTGCGTCTGGGACATTAAAAAACATTGAAGGAATTGCAAACTGTATCGATATGAAACGACTTGATTTCTCAGTGAATCAGTTAACTGACATTAGCTCCCTAGAGAAACTAGTTAACATTGAAGATCTTTATTTAAGAGAAAACAACATATCAGATATTTCTGTTCTCACAAATCTAGAGAAATTGAGTTTCATAGGACTTGGTCAAAATAACGTCAGTGATGTATCACCACTTGCAGCACTTGATGGTTTAACACGAATCATGCTTGCGGGTAATCCAGTGACGAACATGGAAATGATAGATAAGTATAAGAATATTATTGAATAAGATGATGTTGATTTCATATACACGATAATCAAGAAACTAAGATGAATAAATAAAATAATCGCTCCACATTAATGCCACAATGTGGAGCACTTATTTTATAAGACTGTTCATCACAAAAACATCTATTTTGAATCATTTAGGACTTGATAAAACGTTTTGGGTATGGTAGTATTTAAAAGCGCTAAGTTACTCAGCACGTGTTTGGAGATGTACTCAAGTGGCTGAAGAGGTGCCCCTGCTAAGGGTATAGGTCGGGAAACTGGCGCGAGGGTTCAAATCCCTCCATCTCCGCCATTTTTACAAATATTTTAACTAACGGTCCAGTGGTGTAGCGGTTAACATGCCTCCCTGTCACGGAGGAGATCGCGGGTTCGATCCCCGTCTGGACCGCCATTTCTTTGCAGGTGTAGTTCAGTGGTAGAACACGACCTTGCCAAGGTTGAAGCGGGGGTTCAATTCCCCTCACCTGCTCCATTGTCATTTTAAGCCCTAAA
>DITO01000017.1:0-900 GCA_002422065.1 Erysipelotrichaceae bacterium UBA6182
TATTTTCCTGAAGATGTTGATCGTTTAAAAGGTCTTGATAATATTGAGAGTTTCCTTTTTGACCATGTGCATGATGAGCAACTTCTTGTTCGTCTTCGCCAACTTGCAGATTTACGATATGATGGCGATGAATCTAAACGTGTTCTTATTTCGGCTAACCTACGTCTTGTTGTATCAATTGCAAAGAAATATGTTGGTCGTGGCATGTTATTTCTTGATCTTATTCAAGAAGGTAATATGGGCCTTGTTAAAGCTGTTGAAAAATTCGATCATACCAAAGGATTCAAATTCTCTACTTATGCTACTTGGTGGATTCGCCAAGCGATTACACGCGCTATTGCTGACCAAGCTAGAACCATTCGTATACCAGTTCATATGGTAGAAACGATTAATAAGCTTGTTAGAATTCAACGTCAATTAGTTCAAGACTTAGGTCGTGATCCAACTGCTGATGAAATCGCAGAAAAGATGGAAAATATTACTGCTGAAAAAGTACGTGAAATTCAACGTATAGCATTAGATCCTGTATCTCTTGAAACTCCAATTGGTGAAGAAGATGATTCTCATCTAGGTGATTTTATTGAAGATAAAGATGCCTTATCTCCGGATGAGTACGCCAACAATCAAATGTTAAAAGATGAAATCAATTTGGTATTACAAGGACTAACTGAGCGAGAAGAAAAAGTACTTCGATTACGTTTTGGATTATATGATGGCCGTACTCGTACACTAGAAGAAGTGGGAAAAGAATTCAATGTTACTCGTGAGCGAATTCGACAAATAGAAGCAAAAGCTTTACGTAAACTAAAACATCCTACACGTTCTAAGAGGTTGAAAGACTTTGTTGACAAAACCTAAACTTTCAAAGAGACTTCAAACTATTATAGACTTTGTTCCTCA
>DITO01000017.1:1034-6760 GCA_002422065.1 Erysipelotrichaceae bacterium UBA6182
CTGTTGAAATGCTTGATGAATTTGAATCAACATTTCAAAGTTCTACATGGATTTGCATCCAAGCAAACAACAAGATTATTGAACTTCGTAAACACATGTTTGATCGAGGTTACCGTCTTATTAAGGAAAAAGTAGTATTTGATAAAGCCTTCTATGTCATTTTACTGTATGAGAAGGGGATTGAACAGTTTGATGGAATTCCATTACTTGTTGGACCATTTATCTCTCAGAATGTTAAAGAAAATGAAGATTATCTTCGAAAAACTAAAGAAATCGCAGCGCATTTTAGAAAGATTGCTCAAGAAGATTCAAAGCAATCGATGTATGCTAGCATTGATGATTATTTACAAGGCATCCTATGATGCCTTGTTGTGTGTTACAATATAGGGTAAGTTAACCCCAAAGGATGGTTTTATGCAAGATTCACTACTTAAGAAAATGATGGAAATTAATGGCTTTAGAGCATTAAGTAAAGTCCAAGAAAAAATGATTCCAATGATAGTCAAGAAGCAAAGCTTGATTGTCACATCTCCAACAGGAACAGGAAAAACTCATGCATACTTGTTTGGGTTGCTTTTAAGTGTTGTGTTTAGACCAGAAGAAGTTGGAGCAGTAATTTTAGCCCCAACACGAGAACTCGCATTTCAAATTTATCAATTCATGAAATTGATGCAGCCTCTATTTCCAACACTTAAAATTAGTTTACTTGTTGGTGGAACAACTCAAAAAGAAACGCCAATGAAGCCTCAATTAGTTATCGCAACTCCAGGACGTCTAATAGATGTCATTGAATCACAACGTATGACGATTCATCAGGCTCAAATGATCATTATTGATGAAGCTGATATGATGGTCGACGAAGGGTTCTTACCTGATTTAGATCGTTGTTTGAGTTCTACTTCACTAGACACTCAAATTGTTGTCTTTTCAGCAACAATTCCTCAAGCTTTAGAACCTTTCTTAAAGAAATACATTAAGACTGCTAAGATTCATCAAAGTGTTGATGATGAACTTTTTAATCCCAAATTAACACATCATTTAATCGCATTAAAACATCATACATATGAGACAATGATTCAAACTTTATTGCAACATATTAATCCTAACCAAATCTTAATATTTGCTAACTCTAAAGATGAAGTTGTGAGAATATCGTCTTACTTAAGAACTTTACAACTTAGAGTAGTTGAACTCCATAAAGGATTGACCTCAACCCAACGAAAAAACAATATCATAGCTATTCAATCACTCAAAGCAAGCATTATTGTTGCCTCTGACATTGCAGCTCGTGGATTAGACTTTAAACACGTAACTCATGTCATCTCATGTGGTTTCCCAAAAGATTTATCCTATTACAAACATCGTGCTGGTAGAACAGGTCGTGCTGGATTAAGTGGAGAAGTATTTGCACTATACACAGAAAAAGATGATGAAGTCATTAGAAAATTAATCTCTCAAAACATCAATTTTATTCACCAATCACTTAATGATAAAGGTTTTAAGACTTTAATGAAATATGGCGAGAAGCGAGTCTTTAAATCCGAACAAGACAAAAAGATTGTTGCGATGATTAAAGGCAAGAACAAAACTGTCAAACCAAACTATAAGAAAAAGATGAAACAAGAAATCGAAGTTTATGAACGTAAAAAGCGTCGTGCTATGATTGATGCAAGTATTAAGCAAATTCGTAAGCAAAAGTATAAGGCTACCTCAAAGGATAAGGTTGCTCCAAAGGAGAATGGTAAATGATTATAGGATCACACGTTGGACTTAAAGCGGATGAGTACTTTTTAGGGTCTGTTAAGGAAGCACTAAGTTATGGCGCGTCAGCGTTAATGATTTATACTGGAGCTCCACAAAATACGATTCGAAAAAATGTTGAGTTACTCAACATCAAAGAAGGACGTGCTTTACTAGAACAAGTGAATATCCCTATTGAACATGTGATTGTTCATGCTCCATATATTATTAATCTAGGTAACACTAAAAGTGCCGATACTTATGAATTAGCAACTTCGTTTCTTAGTAAAGAAATTATACGTGTTAAAGCGTTTGGTGCTAAAGTCATCGTACTTCATCCAGGAGCTCATGTAGGTGCTGGTAGTGATGTTGGAATTACATCCATTATCAATGGTCTAAATATGGTTTTAAAGGGTGTAGAAGGCGTTACAATCGCTCTTGAAACCATGGCAGGCAAGGGCACTGAGTGTGGTCGCTCTTTTGAAGAAATCAAAGCTATTATTGATGGTGTTGAGAATAAACAATGTATTTCTGTGTGCTTAGATACTTGTCATATACATGATGCTGGGTATGATGTACACGATGTTGATGCACTTCTTCAACATTTTGATGATGTTATTGGACTTGAGTATTTATCTGTTGTACACATTAATGATTCAAAGAATCCTATAGGTGCTGGTAAAGATCGTCATGAGAACTTAGGATATGGTTATATTGGGTTTAATACGCTTTATAAATATGTTACACATCCAAAATTAGTTCATATTCCTAAGATACTTGAAACTCCTTATGTCCTTGAAAATCCACCGTATAAACAAGAAATTGAAATGTTAAAGCATGGACAATTTATTGCTTGGAGAGATGAAGATTAAATGAAATTAACACGTAAAAGTTATCAAAGATATGAAAGTGGTACTCTTGATACACCTCTAAATCAGCAACGTAATATGTCAGTTCGTTTGTTGATTTTTGCAGGCATCATGGTTTTTAGTATGCTTGCTGTTTTTGCTCGCTTTTATTATGTTCAAATCATTCAAAAGGATTATTATGCTCAGCGTTTAGAAATATATTCTCGTCGTATTCTTCAGATTTCTGCTCCTAGAGGTGAGATGACTGATCGTAATGGTAATTACATTACATCGAATGTTGAAATGTTAGAAATCACATATATGCCTCCTCAACGTCTTGATGAAGCTACTAAGATGAGTCTATCAAAGCAATTTGCAGAGACTTTTGAAATGAATGTCGCACTTTTAAGAGAACGTGATTTAAAGGATCTATATTTATACTTGAATCCAACCGCTCTTAATTCATTGTTGACGCAATCAGAGCGAGATGATTTTGCGAATCGAGTAATCAATGCTGCTACTCGATTAGAGCGAGTCCTAAGTCGTATTGATGAGTCAATGCTTGATACATTAACTTATCCAGATAAAGCAATGTGGCTTGTAAAGATATTAATTGAGCAACCTACTGGGGGGCGTCCTAAAGTTATTAAATCTAATGTTAGTAAGGAAGAAGTAGCATATCTTGTTGAACATAATGCACTTTATCCAGGGTTTGATGTACGTATTTCTTGGGGACGTCTATTTCCATATGATCAAACACTTCGCTCTGTCATTGGGTTTATTTCAACCCCAACTCAAGGAGTTCCACAAGAAAGTTTACTTTACTATTTAGCAAATGATTATTTAAGAAATGATATCGTTGGTCGAGCTGGGTTGGAACTACAATATGAATCAATTTTACATGGTATTAGTAGTGTTTATAATCTAAAGTATCGTGAGAACGGTGAGGGTTTCCTTGAAGCGCTCAATGTTGGTAAACAAGGAGATACTGTTAAGTTAAGCTTTGATATCGAGTGGCAACAATTTGCTGAAGAAACAATTACACGAGTATTTAATGAGAGTGTAACTAATAGGTCTAGACGTTTCATGGATGTCATTGACTTTGTCATGTTGGATGTTAATACCGGAGATGTGCTTATAATGGCTTCTGTGGCTAAAACAGAAGATGGATATATATATGATCCTATGAGTACTATTCTTAATGCTTATGAAGTAGGGAGTTCGATTAAAGGGGCAACCGTATATATTGGACTTGACCAAAAAGTAATTCGAATTAATGAAGTGATTATAGATCAACCGATTAAGATTCAAAATACACCTTTAAAGAGTTCGTATCGAAATCTTGGAGCAATTACTGATTTAAAAGCACTCTCAAGGTCTTCAAATATTTACATGTTTAATATCGCAATGAGACTTGGTGGAGCTAATTATGTGTATGATGGACCATTGTCCATTGATACTCAAGCCTTTACAACAATGAGAAATTACTACTCACAGTTTGGCCTAGGGACACATACTCAAATTGATCTACCCAATGAGCAAACAGGATTTAGTAGCTCTTCAACTTTACCTGGTTTGCTTCTTGATTTTTCTATCGGTCAATATGATACATATACCCCGATTCAATTAGCACAATATGTCTCAACAGTAGCAAACGGTGGCAAGAGAATTGCTCCAAGAGTGTTTCTTGAAAGTTATGACTCTCAAACAGGACAAATCAACTATGTTAATCCTGTTCGTATTCTTAATATCCTTGATAATCAAGAAGCGATTAAACGAGTTCAAGATGGTTTTAGAGATTGTGTCGTGAATGAAATATGTCGTTCACAATTTAATACTATGAGCACTCCTTTTGCGGCAAAAACAGGAACTGCAGAAACTAGTACTATCGATGAAAACAATGCTTGGATCCGTTCCCACAATAATACTATTGTGACATTTGGTCCATTTGACAATCCACAAATCGCTACTTCCTGTGTTGCGCGTCATGCGTGGGTAGAGACGTCTCAAAGTAATATTTGCCAAATAATTACTGCAGAAATACTTAAGTTTAGGTATCCTTGATAGAAGCTAATTTAGTTAGAATAAAATCTTAATTAAAATTGATATTTTAGAGAATAAGATTCAATTTGATAGGCATAAAATTGTGGTATTTGTTTTTTAGTTATGATATACTTTACACGCGTTAGATCGGAGGTCGGTTCGTGAGAGATCAAATAATATTCAAATGTAGTGAGTGCTCGATGGAAAACTACATCTCAACTCGTAATAAGAAGAAAAAACCAGAGAAGATGTTAGTACAAAAATATTGCCCTAAGTGCAATAAGAAAACGACTCATAAAGAGAAAAAATAATCATGCTTGCATGATTTTTTTTTAGGTTTTTTTAAATATTTTACTTATTTTAAGTATGAATGAATACGATGAAAAACTAACTCAACTAATTCAATGGGGACTTTTACATAAGTCTTCAGATATTCTTATTGAAGAAGGTTTGAATCGAAAGATTCAAGGATTAATGTATAAGAAACGATTCAATTATGACTTTAGTTTCAATCTCACATCATTCATTGATTTCATTATTCATAAAGCCCAATTATCAATGAATCATGATGTTGCACAAAGTCAATGGATGGAAGTTTGGACTAATAATGGGTTTATTAATGTTCGTGTGTCATATCTAAGAACAGTCAATCATCGATTTATCACATTGCGCTTAATACAAAATCATGTTATTGAGATTGATAAGATTTTAAGTCCTTATGATGACGATTTAAAGATAAAGTTAAGAAAGATTAATCATGGATTAGTTTGTTTTATTGGACTAGCGGGTAGTGGTAAAAGTACAACACTACGTGCATTTCTTCACTTAATTCGTGATAGAAGAATCATTAGCATCGAACATCCTATTGAATATCATTTATCGTTTATGATGCAAATAGAACAACACCATCATGATATCGAAACAATGGTCTATCATGCACTAAGACATCATCCGCATGTGATAGTCATAGAAGAAGTAAGAAATGCACATGAACTCAAAGTTGCTTATGAAGCTTCCTTAAGTGGACATCTAGTGTGTATTACATTTCATGCAGCTGATATTTATAGTGCAAAGCAGAGAATGAGATCAATGATT
>DITO01000017.1:6813-7935 GCA_002422065.1 Erysipelotrichaceae bacterium UBA6182
TAATTATCAAGTCATCCCATTCACGCTCATCTTATACTGTGATTAAGACGATTTTTAATCTTCCTTTTGAAACAAGTGAAATGTTCTTAAAACAATATGATATCGATGATTCCTATCATTTCTTTGAACATATCAATATTCTATATACCCAAAAGTCTATGATTCAAACAATTAAGAACCAACTTTTAAGTCTAATCTATCCACTTTTTATGTTAGTGAGCAGTAGCTTACTCTTAAGAATCTTTATCAATCAGTTTCAAGTCATCATGATAACGATGAATATTTCTATTCCAAACAATGTAGAGCTTATCATGTTTATTCATCTTTTATTACTTATCTCAACTGTTCTATTGATTCTATTCTTCATATGGATTAAAAAATCACTGTATCGAAGAGTAATATTTATCTCACTATTTAGAAAAACAAAAGTGTTTCGCATGTTTTATGAAATAATTTTGATTAATGTAATTCAAAGTTTGTCATCTTCACATCTTTCACTAAAAGAAATCTATACATTGATTAGTAAACATTCGAATCATGCCTTGATGAGAATTATGTCTAATGACTTGAAGCAAATTATTGAGGAAGGAAAAACACTTATGGTTTGGCTAGAAGACTTTAGTTCATTCCCATCAATGAAACATTGGGTATATGAACAAATCAATCAATCAAATACTTCCAATCTTATGTTATGGAATGATCAGTTGCAAATCGGTTTAAGACAAATATTTGTACGTTGGAAAAGTATTATTTTGACATGTTGTTATGCTTTAATCGCATTTAATATCATAGCAATGTTATCAATATTTAATCTACCATACGAATGGATACATCAATTATGAAAAGAAAAAAGGGCTTTTCACTTATCGAAATGATTATTGTTTTAATCATTATGTCTTACTTTCTTCTAACAACAATCCCAAATCTAACTAATGTGTTAGATTTAGCTTCATCAAAAACGTGTGATGGACAAGTTAACCTTGTGAATGCTGCAATTCTACAATATCGTATGGAATACTTGAGATATCCTACAACACTTGATGATTTAGTTGATCATGAGAGTGTTGAACAGTCTCAATTATCATGTAATGGGAAGCCAATTCGTTATGAAAACAACAAAGC
>DITO01000017.1:7982-12420 GCA_002422065.1 Erysipelotrichaceae bacterium UBA6182
CACATTGTTGATGCACAAGTGTTTAGTGCAATGATGAAATCAATTCACACCAATTCACCACAACCAATCTATGTCAAAGATAAAGAAGTAAATAAATATCTTCCAAGTCATGCTTTTTCCAAATCATTTACTTTGAATATTGAGTCTTATCAAATTACTTTCTATATTGGAAGGGGATATTATGCGATTAAAAAGAGGACATAGCTTAGTTGAAGGAATTGGATTATTAATATTACTTGCATTCATTGTAGAATTGATGTTAAAGCTATGAGTCATAAACAAGGTAGTATTCTCATTCAAACTCTTATAAATCTAATAATTTTCGCGATGTTTATGCATATCTCTTTTCAATCCATCGTAATTTTGAGTAAACCAATATCCATCAATCATTTAAAATATGAGTATATTGAGTTGCAACTTCAATATATTGCTTCACTTTACAATGGTGCTTCAATCATAAATGGAGTCTTATGTTTTAATGAAGATCATTGTTTAGAAGTAAATAATCACCGCTTGATTCTTACACCTGGGTATCAAATACTTCTAGAGAATATTGAGTCTTACATATTTAATGAACAAGAAGAATCATTTCAATTGAAAGTGCTTCATCTTAATGAATGGGTAATATTTAATGTTAGAAAATAGAAAAAAAGCGAGTGTATTTCTTCAAGGATGGGTAGTATTCCTATTGTTTCTAGTGTTCTATAATCACTATCAAGCACAGGTATGGTGGCGAAACAAAGCAACCATCGAGTTCACGCATGCTAAAGAAATAATTACACAACATATTGATATTATTGAAAACTTGAGAAGGAATTTAAGTGACTGTAAAGAATTGATTGAAGATTGTCACATACAACGTTTTGAGACAAAGAACTTCAAATATGAAATTAAATTTGACCATCAAAACGATCAAGTCATTGAAATCAACATCATAAACCATTAGAATGATTAAAAGAGAGAAAATTATGTCACTAAAAAACTTTAAAAATTCATTACTTGATCGAGATGCAGATGTTTTTATTATTAATTCTCAACCTATGCTTCGATATGTCAGTCAGTTCACTGGGACAGAAGGGTATGTTCTGATATTTAAAGGTAAACTAGTTGGATTTTTTGATACTCGTTATGCATTGCAATCAAAAACCGAATGTTCCTTTGACGAAATCTATTTATTTGAAGATAAGACACAAGTGCTAGGTGAAGTTGCAAAACATTGTAAAGGACTTCATGTATGTTTTGATGCAAATGCAACGACAATGAGTCAAGATCAACTTTATAAATCATTATTTGCCAAGATTAGCTATGTCGACACATTTGATTTTAGAATGATAAAATCAGATCAAGAAATAGAAGTAATAAAAAAAGGAATCGCAATTGCAGATAATATTCTAGAACTCACTATCCCTATGATAAAGCCAGGAATGAGAGAAAATGAGGTTGTAGGACTACTTTTTATGAATATGATAGCTCAAGATATAAAGCACTTTTCATTTAATACAATCGTTGCAAGTGGAATTAGAAGCGCATTCCCTCATGGTGTAGCATCATCCAAAGTCATTGAAGCTAATGATATTATCACGATAGATTTTGGAATCATGTATGAAGGCTATTGTACTGATATGACACGAACGACATTTTTAGGAGAAGCTAATCCAAAACTAGTCGAAATATACAATGTCGTATTAGAAGCCAATGAACTTGCAATCGCAGCTTGTAGACCTAACATTACAGGGGAAGAGATAGATCTTGTAGCTCGTGATCATATAGCATTAAAGGGATTTGGACAATATTTTATCCATGGTACGGGACATAGTTTAGGTTTAGAAATTCATGAAGCTCCGTATGTAAGAAAGGGAGCAAAAACACTTCTGCAACCAGGAATGCTTGTTACAATAGAACCTGGGATATATATTGAAGGATTAGGGGGTGTACGTATCGAAGATGTCGTACTAATTACGGAGGATGGCTTTGAAGTCTTGACAAAAAGTCCTAAACATTTAAAATAGAAAGGTGGAAGGTGAACATAATGATTACATCAAATGAACTAAGACCTGGAATAACGTTTTCTTATGAAAATAATATTTATGTTTGTATCGATGCTTCGCAAAACAAAACAGCGATGCGTCAAATGATTGTTAAGGCTAAAGCAAAGAACTTGCGTAGTGGAGCAATTATCGAAATCTCGTTTACGGGAGGAGATAAAATTGAACCTGCTCACATTGATAAAAATGAAATGCAGTATTTATATGATGATGGCGAAAACGTCATTTTCATGGATACTTCTTCATTTGATCAAATTGAAATTCCAAGAACTCGTCTTGAATGGGAACTCAACTTCCTTCGTCCTCAAGACAATGCAACGATCTCTATGTTTGAAGGTGAGATTTTAGGGGTTATTCTACCTGACAAAGTTGCTTTAAAGATTGTTGAAACAGAACCAGCAATCAAAGGTGATACGACAACCAATGCTTCTAAAAAAGCAGTCTGTGAAACAGGATTAGAAATCAAAGTCCCACTCTTTATCTCTCAAGATGAAGTAGTACTTGTTAGTACTGTTGATGGGAAGTATAGCTCAAGAGCATAAGATAAAGTTTCGTGAAATTCACGAAACTTTTTGTATTTCACAAAATACTGTTGTATAATATTAACATATGAACATACAAACATATGAGGTACTTATGGAACATTGTGAAATAATGGAAGTCCATCCAAAAGAAATTGAATTAGTTAAAAAGAATCAATTCGATAAATTAACCTATGATAATATGTCTAATCTTTTAAAAATGATGTCTGATCCTACTCGATTAAAGATTTTACATGCTCTTTTTATTCATGAGTTGTGTGTATGTGATTTACAACTATGTTTAAATATGTCTCAATCTGCATTATCACATCAATTAAGTAACCTTAGAATAGCTCGTCTTGTTACTTCTCGAAGAGAAGGGAAGAACGTTTATTATTCAATCATCGACGATCACATTAAAGTGTTGTTTAATATGGTTTATGAACATGTTGTGGAGAATATATGAAACAGATAGAAATTACCCTTGAAGGCTTATCATGCGCAAACTGTGCAGCAAAAATTGAAAAGGCAATGAATGATCGTAGTGATATTCAACTTGCTAATCTCGATTTTAATACAAGTAAGTTAATACTTGAAGTTGATGATAATTTTTCTACCGATAACTTCAAATCTATTAAGAAAGATATCTTAGAAATTGAAGAAGTAAATGTTCTTTTTGAGAATGAAGATATGGATGATGTCAAACCGATCAAAGAAAATTATTGGTGGTTGAAAATATCCTTAGGAACACTTGCCCTTGTCATTTCACTTCTAAGTGATACAACACTGACAAGAGTTTTTGTCTTAAGCATTTATCTTTATATAGGATATCCAGTATTGAACAAAGCCATTTTAAGAATCAAATCAAAACAATGGTTTGATGAAAACTTCCTAATGAGTATTGCAACTTTAGGAGCAATGATGATTAATGAGTGGCCAGAAGCGATTGGAGTCATGTTATTTTATACAGTAGGAGAGTATTTTCAAGACAAAGCCGTTAAACGCTCACTAAGCGCAATATCTACACTTCTTGATATACAAGTTCATGAAGCCATCCTTTTTAACAATCAAGAATCAATGGTCATCAAACCAGAACAGGTAAGGATAAATGATTTAATTCTAGTACCAGTAGGTTCGAAAATAGCTTGTGATGGCATAGTTCAGGAAGGGAGTTCCTCACTAAATGTATCTTCTTTAACAGGTGAATCATTACCAATCGATGTATATGTAGGATCTTCTGTGCTAGCTGGATCAATCAATCTACAACAATCACTTATCATTAAAGTAACTTCATTATATAAAGATTCTTCAATTGCAAAACTAGCTAAACATGTCAAAGAAGCATCTAAACGAAAAGCTAAATTAGAAACAACAATGACTCGATTTGCGAGTATCTACACTCCATTTGTTGTTTTTTCAGCGTTAGCATTATTAATAACTCTTCTATTCATTGGATTCCCATTGAACGTAGCAATTTATCGTAGTTTAGTATTCCTAGTAATCAGTTGTCCATGTGCACTTGTTATATCAGTACCGCTAAGTTATTTTGCTGCAATGGGTTATGCAAGTAAGAAAGGAATTTTGTTTAAAGGTGGTGTTGCACTAGAGTCAGCCAGAAGAATCAATGCCTTACTATTTGATAAGACAGGTACGATAACTCAAGGAAACTTGGTTGTTACACAAGAAATATCACTAGAGGAAAATACTGAATTAGCAAAAAGTATTGCCGTTACTCTTGAACAACATTCAAATCATCCCATTGCGAAAGCCATCATTCGTTATCTAGATTCACCATCATTCATTAAAATTGATAATATATCCGAAAAAGTAGGGTTAGGAATACAAGGTGAATATAATAATACTTTTGTTGAA
>DITO01000017.1:12454-16822 GCA_002422065.1 Erysipelotrichaceae bacterium UBA6182
GTACTAAGTATTGAAGATGAGATCAAACCTTCAGCAAAATCACTATTTAAAGCTTTAAAACAACGTGGAATTAAGACTGCTTTGTTAAGTGGAGATCGCCAATCCGTAGTCAACAGTGTAAAAGATATGATTCATATAGGAGATGCTTATGGAGATTTACTACCCCATGACAAAGTAAGTATTGCACAACAATACATGGAAAAACACTATGTTGGATTTGTTGGTGATGGAATTAATGATTCATCAGCACTTGCTACATCTCATCTTGGAATAGCGATGGGATCAAAAGGAAGTGATCTTGCTATTGAGGCAGCGGATGTTGTATTACTTAATGATGATTTAGATACAGTTCAAGAAGTTCTTGATATTGCGCATCATTCTCATCGTAGCATTATTCAAAATTTGATTATGGTATTTGCAGTAAAGGGAGTTGTCTTAGTGTTTGGTAGCTTAGGTCTCATGGGAATGTGGGAAGCTGTATTTGCTGATGTAGGAGTAGCATTACTAGCTATATTTAATGCTATGAGAATCTTATATACAAGAAAATAATAAAGTTTGTTTGTGAAACTGTTGACAAGACCTTTTCATCATGTATAATATACATGTATACTTCAGGGCAGGGTGAAATTCCCGATCGGCGGTAAACTCCGCGAGCGAAAGCAGGAACTGGTGCAATTCCAGTAGCGACAGTAAAGTCTGGATAGAAGAAGTGTTAAACTTTCTTTTTCGTGCCCGAGTATCTTTGGGTTTTTTTCGTTAAAGGAGGAAAAAATAATGAAAAAATCAAGTACTCGACTATTGACTATCATTGGTATGATGTCAGCCTTATCTTTTGGATTATATGCTTTAGAGATTCCTACTGCTTTCTTGTTTCCAGCAGCTCCATATCTGAAAATTGACTTTTCAGACATTCCAGCTGTAATGACAGGAATTATCGGTGGACCAATTGCAGGGGTTATGGTGTTGTTTATTAAAAACTTACTTCACTTTCTACTGATTTCAAAAGAAAGTGCAGGAGTAGGAGAAATAGCAAATTTCTTTGCTGGACTAGCATATACATTACCAATCATTATCTTATATCGTAAATCTGGATTTAAACTTTCTTGGTTGTCACTCATCGTTGCAACAATCAGTGTTACAGCAACAATGTTCTTAGTTAATTACTATATTGTATTCCCAATCTATGGAATTCCAAGAGAAGGATCAATTGAACTTCTATTAACTGTGTTCACACCGTTTAATATACTAAGAGGTATTCTACTTTCAGTAGCCCTTGTATTATTCTTCCCAAGAGTCGCCACATTACTTAAAAAATCATTTGCTTAAGCTTCAAACCAATCCAAACAATGGATTGGTTTTTTTCATGGAGTAACTATGGTATAATGTGTAAGAATTTGAGGAAAAAACTATGGAAACACGTGTCAAAAAATATGCTGATTTAAGAGATTCCATTTCAAAAGATGAGGAGGGAATTGTTTATCATAAAACCCTTGCACCTTTTGCAACTCGACTTTCAAATTATGATGAAAAATACAATATTGAGGAACAAGACCGCGATCATGTACCGCTACATTCCAAAACCGTTATTTCATCTGGATCATTTAAATCATTAGAATCAGACATGGACGTCAATCTTATTGATGAATTTATTAATGAAGTTAAAGCTTACAACATTAAAGCAGGCCAAGCTAATGATTTTGATACAAGCAAAAACATCATTTCTTCAATTCAAAACCAACAAAGTTTAACATCAACTAAATCAACCGTGGATGAAATCAAAGAGATTCTTTTGCATGATGAAGATACCGAAGAGCAAACAGAAGATGTTGATCATCTTCGTGACATATTACTTGAAAAAACTCAAGAGATTAATTCATCGTTACTAACATTTGAAAAAACGATTAGTGATGTTAATGAACAACTTAATTCAACTAATAAACTAGTGAATGCACTATTAATCATTTTCTTGATAGGACTAGTTGGACTTATTTTTACCGCTTTATATTGGCTAGTTAACAACAGAGGATTCTTACAATGAAAATTAATATTGGAATAGATGGACCAGTTGCTTCAGGTAAAAGTACCATAGCAAAGCAAGTGGCTTCAGTCTTAGGATATACTCATATTGATACAGGCGCAATGTATCGATGTGTTGCTCACCATGCGATGCTTGCACAAATAGATATTAACAACGAAGAACAAGTGGCTCAACTACTTCCTTCACTGTTTATCCAGTTACATCCAGATGGATCTGTATGGTGTAATGGTAATGATGTTTCATCAGAAATTCGTAGTCATCAAGTATCTAATGCCGCGTCAGTCGTTGCGGCATTTTCATCGGTTCGCAAAAATCTAGTCCTCCAACAACAACGTATCGCTTTATCAAAAGGTTATGTCATGGATGGACGTGATATTAACACAGTCGTTCTACCAGACTCAGAACTTCAAATTTATCTCACAGCATCGATAGAATCTAGAGCTGTACGTCGCTTTCTTGATTTACAAAAAAGAGGGCATGAAGTAGACTATGATACAATAGAAAAAGACATTCAATCACGAGATTTCAATGATATGAATCGTGAAGAAAGTCCACTTACAATATCAAAAAAAGCTAAAGTGATAGATACATCACACATGAGTATTGAAGAAGTCGTTGAGACCATTGTCTCACTCGCTAAGGAGGTTATGCATGATTGATGCAGTTGTTGCGATTGTAGGTCAACCAAATGTTGGTAAATCCACATTATTTAATCGATTAATTGGGGAACGTTTATCCATCGTTTTAGATGAACCAGGAGTCACTCGTGATCGCCTTTATGGTACATGTGACTGGTTATTGAAATCACTTCGTGTCATCGATACTGGTGGAATTATTTTAAAAGATTTACCATTTCAAAAAGAAATTATGATGCAAGTCGATATTGCAATTGATGAGGCAGATATTATTATTTATGTCGTTGATGCAACCATCGGACTTGATCAAACAGATCGTGTTATTGCTAAGAAATTGCATGCTTCAAACAAACCTGTCATTTTAGCTGCAAATAAGATTGATGATGGCTCAAAACAAGAACTGATGTATGATTACTATGCATTAGGTTTTGATCGTGTTATTGCCACTTCTTCAGCTCATGGTATTGGTATCGGTGATTTACTTGATACATGCATAGAATATTTACCTCCTAAACGTAAAAAATCAAATGATGATTCTCTTAAATTCTCCATCATTGGTCGTCCTAATGTTGGTAAGTCGTCACTTGTTAATGCAATCTTAAATCAAGAACGTGTCATTGTCTCTGAAATAGAGGGGACAACTCGAGATGCAATTGATACTGATTTCATTGTCAACGAAAAACCATACACCATTATTGATACAGCAGGTATTCGTAAACGTGGAAAAATTTATGAGAAAATTGAAAAGTATGCTTTACTTCGTTCAATGAGTGCTATTGAGCGTAGTGATGTAGTTTTATTTGTCTTAGATTCATCGACTGAAATAACAGATCTTGATAAACATGTAGCTGGATATGCTCATGACATGAATAAACCAATGATTATTGTGTTAAATAAATGGGATGATGTTGATAAAGATGAACATACTTTTCATATGATGCAACAAAAAATCCGTGAGGAATTCTTATATCTTTCATATGCACCAATCATTACATTATCTGCGCTTACAAAACAACGTATACATCAAGTTATTCCTCTTGTGAATCAAGTCTTTGAATCAGCGTCAATGCGTATAAGCACATCAGTACTTAATGAAGTTATTATGGATGCTATCACATTAACTCCACCACCAACTCATCAAGGAAAACGTCTGAAAGTTGCTTATATGACACAAGTTGCTGTAAACCCACCAACATTCCTATTGTTTGTGAATGATATTGAATTATTTCACTTTTCATACAAACGGTACTTAGAAAACAAAATCCGAGAAGCCTTTGGCTTTATTGGGACTCCTATTGTAATCAAGGCTAGAGGTAAAGAAGAATGAGTCGTATCGGTGTCATTGGTTCAGGTAGTTGGGGTTTAGCACTTTCTAATGTTCTTAGTGATAATCTTCATGATGTAATCGTTTATACACGTGAAGCTTCAGATCGAGATTTAATTAATCATACCCATTCCCATCCTCTGTATTTTAATGAAAGCATCACTATTAATGATTCAATTACTGTAACATGTGATCTTTTTGAACTAGACGATTGTGAAACAATCGTTTTAAGTGTACCTTCAGTTGCAGTTCAAGATGTTTGTATTCATATTAATGATGTATTCACCAAGCCAAAAATCTTTGTAAATACAGCAAAAGGTTTTAATCCTGCAAATTTTGAATTACTCACAGAAACCATAACTTCTACTATT
>DITO01000018.1:0-39429 GCA_002422065.1 Erysipelotrichaceae bacterium UBA6182
CAAAACTTATACCCTGAATGTTGGCCGTAAACACGGTGTCAACCCAAGCAAACTAGTGAAGTCCGCAACTGATTTATGTGGCATTCACCAACGTTATATTGGTGACATCACTGTTGAATCTGATTCAACAATCATTAACTTTGCTTCTAGCGTAGACTTTGGTCAAATCAAACGATTAAAGCGTATGCTTCCTAAGCAAAATATCTTTATTTCGATACAAGCGTAAAATGTGCCTTCGGGCACATTTTTTTATTATTCACCATTCAATGATATAACTACTACTCATATCTTTTGATAAATAGAAAACCTCTTTAATATCTTAAAGAGGTCATTTTTGACTTATCAATCATTCGAATTACTCAAATACTCATATACCTGATAATCTCTTTTTTAAACTTTTAAAGTTTGTCTTTTACATAAAATTGTTTTGTCATAATGAATGTATTTTTCTAATTAAATGATTATTAATTCACTCTCTCATATTTTAACTGTACCAGACCAGAATCAAATGTCTCACTTTTTACTAATCTTAGATTATTCTCTGACTCTGTACTTCTGAATAGCCTTTTTCCTTTACCCAATAATACTGGAATTATTGAGATTACATACTCATCAATCAAGTCGTTATCTCTGAATAATCTTACCAATTCAGAACCACCATCTAGGAAAATGTCTTTACCTTGTTGAGTTTTAATCTTGGTAATTAAATCGACAATACTACCATTAAAAAACTGTACATTTTCATCTACCCCAATACGATTTTTTGAAAGTACATAACATACTTTGTCTTTATGTGGAAACTCAACACCTAAGGTTAATACTTTCTCATATGTTTTTCTTCCCATAAACACAGTATCGATCGTCTCGATAAAATCATTGTACCCATAATCTTCATTATCACGATCTACAATAGATAACCAGCTAATATCGTCATTCTCTCTCGCAATATACCCATCAAGACTTTGAGCTATATATAAAACTACTTTTCTGTGATTCTCCATTAATTTTCCTCCTCAATATTCAAAAATGTCCTTATGATACTTTATTGACGATTACATCATTAGTCATTTCAATTGGCCGATTATCAATGATAAGTTAACATTGAAAAACTATTGCAGTTAAGTTCTATCACTTTATAAGTGGTCACTCTTCTTCTCTGAGTTAACTGGGAAGTAGTTATTGACTCACCTTTCTTAACTCAAAGATAAAACCATTAGGATCAATGAGTGTTTTATTCTCATCAATGCTAGAACTTTCAAAGACTAGTTTTTTAATACCTAGTTTATTTTCTTCTAGCGGTACTTTATAATTTCCCCATCGATTAAATCCTAAATGATGATGGTAATCGAGGACACTATAGAACTGAGCCTGCTTATTTAGATTCATCGTAAGTTTATACATAAGTGTATTCACCATAAAGGCATCTGTTGCTTCTAGATCATGGGAATGAAAATGCACATGACCTAATACTGCATGATGATGCCACGCTTCATCAGGATACTTCATATTCAAATAAAGATCAGCATCAAAAGGTTTTATCATGGCTTGTCCATCAAGTAATTGATTATTCATTCTTGGCCAATATGATGAATCACGATCATAGGCTAGTTCAATACCATTTCCTTCAGGATCTGTAAGATAGACCGCATGAGAGATTTGATGATCCGATGCACCATCAATAGGATATCGTTTAGAGACTAATCGTTGTAAGACATTGGCTAACTGAAAAGGTTCATTCACCAAAATAGCAAAATGATACAAATGACTTTCATGAGTACCCACACTCAAGTAAGTCGGTGTATGATGAAGCACTAAGAATGGATGTTGATTGGAACCAAGGATAACAGTATCCTCAGTTTTTTCATGAACAAACAATCCTAAAATATCCGTATAGAATGAAGTCAATCCTTGAATATTTTTAACATTCAAATGGATTTGTGTTGGTATAAGTTGCGTAGTGTTGTGATAGAGATGCATAGGTTCCTCCATAGACAACATTATCCACCGTAAAGGTGGATAATGATTTCTTATTTGGTAGTAAGTTTATCAACTTTATTAATAAATATAAAGCCTAATACAAAGAATATGATTAACCCTAAGATTCCAAGTCTTGCACTTCCTGTTAATAGAACTGCTGCAGTTAGGAATAAAGGACCAATACCATCAGAGAATTTCCCAAAAATATCGAAGAAACCGAAGTATTCATTGGATTCTTCCTTAGGAATAAGTTTTCCAAAGTAAGAGCGAGATAAGGATTGAATACCACCTTGCGCCATCCCTACAATAATAGCTAACATCCAAAATTCAAATGCTGTACTTAAGTTATAACCAAGAATGGTTACTAAAGTATAGACAAGCATGTAGAACTTAATCAGTTTCAATGCTCCAAATTTTGTTGCTAGTTTTCCTGCTAGAATAGCAAATGGGAAAGCTACAAACTGAGTTACGAGTAACGCAATAATCATTTGTGTTTGGTCAATACCAACCTCTCCACCAAAGTTAGTGGCTTGAGACATAATGGTATATACACCATTAATATATAGGAAGTACCCTAGAATAAAGTAAAAGAGTGGTTTGTTTTCAGTAATCTTCTTAAAAGTAATGATTACTCTTTTAAATGATGAGGATATAACTTTAGGCTGTTTTGGTAAACTGTATGTTTGTTTAACATTCTTTAGTAGAGGGATGGTAAATAAACCCCACCATAAAGCAGTCAAGATGAATGAAATCTGTGTTGCTTGTCCTGTTGTTAATCCAAAAGGAGTTGTTAAGATTAAGGCAATCCCTACAATGAATGGAATTGTTGAACCAATGTATCCCCATGCATAACCATGAGATGAAAGACTATCCATCTTTTCATCAGTTGAGACGTCGATTAACATTGAATCATAGAACACATTACATGCACTATATCCAATACGTGCAATGATGAATAGTATTAAGAAAGCTTGCCATGTTGTTACGACCGCAAGAGAGGCTGCTCCAGAAAGACCCATTAATAAGAACCCAACAAAGAGTTTCTTTTTCATACCTGAATAATCTGCAATTGCACCAAGTATTGGAGATATTAATGCAAGTGTTAGTACCGCCACTGTGGTTGCTGTGGAAAATAATGCTGTTACATTGGATGTTTCAACACCCGCAGTCTCTGCTAAGGCACGGAAGTAAACTGGGATCGTTGCCGTGACAATTAAAATAAACGCTGAGTTTGCAACATCATATAGAATCCAACTCAGTTCTGCTTTATTAAATTTCATACACATCTTCTCCTTTTGTTTAGTGTATCTTATTTTATACTTTTGAATGTTAACCCCTTGTAAAAATTACTTCATTTTTAATGGTTTCAAAGGATAATCTTTAATTAATCCTTCGTATTCCAAATCTAGATTAAGTAAATGAATTAAATCTTTAGGACTTGTGCTATACGACTTCACATTTTGATCAAGAATCGCAATTCTAATAAACAACTCAGTGATAAACTGGGAGCAAAAATAATGATGTTTTCGCTCTACTTTGATACGAAATGGGATAAAGAATAAACCTAAGAAATTGTAATGAAATTCTCTTGGAGACATCTCAAAGCGTTTGATTTCACTTTTAAGTTGTTCTGCTTGTTCTTCACTAATGGTTGTTGAGTAGACTAAGCATTCATTCTTTGAAGAAAAAGTATATACCCCTTCATATAAACTCTCTTTAACAAATCCCCCAATGAGTGGATTATGAGGTTTTACTCGACCAAATGAATACATCTCACTAAGGGTTGGATCAAAACTAATGCTTGAATGCATGTATTTGAATCCAGAAAGAAACCCTAGTATCCTTGATAACCATGTTCCTGTTTTTGAAATTAGAATGTAAACTTTCATATTATTTCTCCTCATTGACACGAAGTGAAGTAGCTAGAAATTCACTCAAGTCTAACATTCTTTCTTTAGGAATGATGACGAGCACTTTATCTTGAGGAACCAGTGTTGCATCTGGACCAGGAGAAGTAATGAGTTCCTGACCACGTTTAATGGCAATAATGGTTGCCTGTGTCTTTTGGTATAATGCTAATGATTTAATCGTTGAGTGTGCGAAATCATGATTTGGAAGTACAGTAAACTCACTTTTATGTAGCGGATCAGAGAAACTAAACCGATCCATTAAGATCATTAGTTCTCCCATTTTAGATTCTATCTTTTCATCCAATTCTTTTTTTGCTTTCAGTAACTCATGGAGTTCATCTTTAAGAGATTCTACACTTAAGAATGCTTTGCGTTGATTGATATAGTTCATCGCATGATGACTATCTTCAATGATTACCCCAGAATGAGGATGAATATGAACGACAAATGCAGATTCTAATAATTTCAATGCTTTACGAATAGTTTCTGATGATACATTATACTCACTTGAAATTTTTGTCCTACCTGAAATCTTGCTTCCTACTGAAAGGTCACCACTTACAATGCGTGAAGCGATGTCAAAAGCAATCTTCTCATAATTTGATAAGGTTGAACGTGGTTTCATTGCTCACATTATATCACATAACTTCAAACACAAAAGAAAAACCTCTCTCGAGGTTTACTTTGAAGTTAGAAGTATAAATTGACGAATATCGTTCGCAACTAATTCTAATGAAGCTTTATAGAATTCACTATCATCACTATCGACATTTGCCATTGCAGCAACGTCTTTAATGTTATGTTTTCCTGTTGCTTGAAGGAGTGCATTATATTTACTTACGAAAGATTCTCCTTCTTTAAGATATTGTGCATATAGACCTTTAGAGAATAGTAATCCAAAAGCATATGGGAAGTTATAGAAGTTTAACCCCGCAGAATAATAGTGAGGTTTGTTTAACCACATGTATGGATGTAAGACTTGATGATCAAGACCCTCACCATAGGCTTCTTTTTGAGCATCCAACATTAGTTTTTGGAGTTCTTTAGAATCAAGAACTTTGTTTTCTCTTGCTTTAAACAATGATGTTTCAAATAAATAACGTGAGTAAATGTCTACAATAACTTGAGTAGCATCTGAAATACTTGCTTCAAGGATTGCAATCGCATTTTCATGATCTGCTTCTTTTAATGCTGCATTAACAACAATCGTTTCACAGAAGATTGATGCTGTTTCCGCAATTGGCATTGGATAGCGAGAATTAAGAATTGTTTCTTCTTTTAAACAATGTCCATGATAGGCATGTCCAAGTTCATGAGCTAGTGTAGTTAAGTTTGAAAATGATCCATCGAAGTTTAACATTACACGACTTTGCTTAATTGGGTGTAAGTTTGAGCAAAATGCTCCCCCTCGTTTCCCGCTTCTTGGTTCAACATCAATCCAACGTTGTTCAATCGCATGGGTTGTAAAATCCGCAAGTTCTGATGAGAATGTTGCAAATTGTTTTACTACAAAGTCACTTGCCTCTTCATAAGTATACTGTAGTGTGTTCTTATTGATAGGCGCAAACATATCATAGAATGGTAAGCCATTGTTATGTCCTAGTAGTTTAGCTTTATGTTTAAGATAATCCCTAAATACAGGTAAGTACTCTTTAATAGCATTTAGCATTGCATTAAGTGTTTCCTCACTCATGCGTGACTTTAAGAGTGTTTCAGAGAGTACCCCTTCATATCCTTTAAGTTCATTAAGCGTTAAAACTTCTCCTTTAATTCCATTTATAGCCGCTGCTGAACTATCTTCAATACGAGAATAGGCATTCATCTCTGCATCATAACCTGCTTTTCTAACCTCTTGATTGTCACTGTATGCAAGGTTTCTGACAGCAGGAAGTGGCATTGATTTAACACCCTCTGGGAGAGCTACATCAACATTCAATGTTGATGTTATCTTGTTTTGTAAGTTAGTCCATGCTGTTGAACCATTCATACTCATTTTAGAGATGATGAGTTCTTCTTTAGCTGATAAGACATGTTGTACTTGTTTCTTCAGAGTTTCTAACACGAAACGATGTTCACTAAGCAGTGTTGAACTGTTAATGACCCCATCTAAGTCCTCTAGAGTTTTAAGATAATGTACAAGTGCTACTTGTCCATTCACTGTTTTTGTTCCCATGATTTGAATTTGATTCAATGCATTAAGTGCCTGTGTATTGGAAGCATCAGTAGCTGATGTTAAAGATGCGAATGCTCCAAGTCTTGTCATGGTTGAACTAATGTATGTGCTTTGATTAATGTATGACTCTAGTACTTCTTGTGCTGTAAGCTGATTTAAGCCATTTGACCATAACTCAAACTCATCAATCGCTTTTCCTAAAGATACAATATCTTGATGAAAAGTGGCATCATCTAAACTAGGATATAAATCTGTTAAGTCCCATGTGTTCATTGTTTTTCTCCTATGGTTGGTAGTTGTTGTAGAAAAGCGATGCACTCATCACGATTACCCCGGTGTGTTGTTGGTAGTGATCCTTTTGATGATTCTTTTATATAATTAGTTACTAGATAAGTTTGTGTTCCTAAATGAGAAACAACAGTATCTTCAAAGGTATCATTGCCAATCATGATAGCCTCAGTTGGGTGGACTCCTATAAACTCAAAGATGTCTTGATAGTATTTCAACTGAGGTTTGCATGCTTTAGATGATTCAAACGTTGTGACTAAATCAAAATCTTCAAAATCTAAATCAATCCAAGATAAACGTTGCTCTGTAGCAATCTTAGGAAAGATAGGATTAGTCGCACATACGAGTGTAAACCCTTTGTTTCTTAACTCTTTTAAGATAGGTTTCCACGAGGGGGTTGGGTATAAGGCTTTCTTTAAGTCACTAAAGTTCCCTAAGTAGAAACTCTCAAATCGATTTTTAGCTTCATCAAGTCGATGTTCACCAATGAGTGGTGTAAAAGCTTCAAAGAATACAGCTTCATTGGACCGATCATCTTGACTCATAACCATGGCCACTGTTGCTTTCCAAACCATTTCAATGAGTTCATTGGGTTTCATCCAATCCATAAAATGGGAAGATAACCCCTTAAAATACAACGATTCAAAGTCATCCATATTGATGGGTAGTAATGTACCGTCTAAATCAAATAAAATTGCTTTCATAGTAACCTCACTTGTTCAGTATTGTATCTTTTTTTAGTTGCTTTCGCAACTAATGTTGTCATTGATTCATTTGAGAGGTAGTGTATAATAGGACTATGAAAAAATCACTTTTCGTGCTTTCCATTAAGTATTACCCAATCATTAGTTTGATTTCAATCCTTTCTTGGACCAGTGCTGCTTTACTTCATGTTGTATTCCTTCAAGAAACTTGGATATTTCGAGTACTATTAAGTATTTCTTTTTTCTTTTGGGCATTTACACGATTTATCTTAGTTGCTTATATGTCTACTCCCTTATTTCATCAACGACTTGTTAAAGCAGGGGGTGTTCTTTCATTAATATTTATGTGGCTAGTTTGGAACATTGATACATGGTTGACATTAGATCAACTTATTGGCGCATGGATTGTCATTCAGTTATTACTTCGATTAATTGGTTATATTTGGCTTAATAAGAACCAGTTTAGAATCATGCGAATGCTAGTCATTGATGTCATCATCGCAGCCCCTTATGGTTTTGTACTATTATTTAATCCCTATCAAAGCAATTTACTTCAATCTTGGTTTGTGCTATTATTCATGCTAGGTTCAAGTATAGTACAAACGTACAGACACCTTGTCATCAAAAAAATGATTAAGGATCATCAAAATATTCACACGACAAGACTTCATTTGCCTTTGTTTTTTTCAAGACTATTTCCTTCATTTATGATTCACACTATTAATGAATGGTTATTATCTGATCAACGTACAATATCAAATTTTGCGAACTCAGCAGCGTTAGTTCATCGATTTCATATTTATTTCGTCACAAATGAAAAAAATGAAATTCGTCATTCCTATGTCTACATTGGTTTTAAAGGAAAAATCTATCATGTGCTTGTTTTACCTAAGCTATCTGCTCGTTTTCCATGGCAAAGACAAGGTGTCTTATTAACAGCGGATGAAGAGCAATTCACACATCGATTTGGCTTCAAATATAAACATAAAATTACACGATTCACCTTACTAATCTCTGATGTAAATGCTACGCGAATATTGGAGCAATTAAATAAACTCACCAAGTTTTCTTCACCTTATGATATAAAAAGGATTAAGAATCGTAAACGTTATTTGATGTCAAAGCGGATGTTGTCTCAACAATGTCAACTGAAAGCAATTAACTTTGAACCCTTTAAAAGTGCAAATCCTTTTGTTTTATCTGGTGTTAGCTTCCTGCGATTCGTACTTAAAACTTCATTATGGAATACACTCCCCTTTAAAGGAATTCTTACTCCAAATTTAGTGTATGAATTCTGTGAAGAACAGTATACAATCCCGCATTCTTATGTCGTAGGACGCATGAATGTTGAAGTTGAATAAACATTAATTAGAAAGGAATATTTATGAATAATGTATTTTTTGCTTTTTTGATTACATTATTTGCCGGTTTAAGTACCGGTATAGGAAGTCTCATTGCTTTCTTTGCAAAGACCACAAACACAAAGTTTCTCTCCCTAGCATTAGGATTCTCAGCCGGCGTTATGATCTATGTGTCCATGATTGAAATCTTCTTCAAAGCAGAAGCAGGTCTAATTTTAGAACTTGGTGAAAACCTAGGATCTTGGGTTAATGTACTCTCTTTCTTTGGGGGGATGCTTTTAATTGCTATAATAGACAAACTCATTCCAAAAGCTGAAAATCCTCATGAAGTTCACGTAGTTGAAGATAACTATAATGAAGAGATGAAGAAGAACAACCTTATGCGTATGGGACTCTTTACAGCTTTAGCCATTGCAATTCATAACTTTCCAGAAGGATTGGCAACCTTCGTTGTTGCCTTAAAAGAACCAACATTAGCTATTCCAATTGCGATTGCCATTGCACTACATAATATCCCTGAAGGTATTGCGGTATCAGTCCCAATCTACTATGCAACAGGATCTAAGAGAAAAGCTTTCTTTTATTCCTTCTTGTCAGGACTTGCTGAGCCAGTAGGAGCCCTTGTTGGTTATCTTATCCTTATGCCATTTCTTAATGATGTCATCCTAGGTATTCTGTTTGCTGGAGTGGCAGGCATTATGGTGTTTATCTCATTAGACGAACTACTACCTGCTTCTGAAAAATATGGAGAACATCATTTATCTATCTATGGTTTAGTCAGTGGCATGGCAGTCATGGCTATCAGTTTACTTTTACTATAAAAAAGAGGGATAACTCATGAATTGAGTTATCCCTTTCTTATGCTTTGTATCCTAGATTTAAGCGTTCAATGCTTAGAAATTGAAGTCCAATAAATGTTAGTAAAGCCAACGGCATCATCATTACTAAGAGTGGTAACCTTACAAGTTCATGAACAAAAAGACTTGGTTTTCTATTCTTAAACGTTATCGTATCAAAGAGAATACCTCCCATGATTCCAATAATGTTAGTGAACATAATAATACGGACAGCTCCAAGTACACCTAAAGCACGTTCTTCTCCATATTCTTTGACCATGCGATCATACGCTTCTTTATCAAACAAACCACGTTGATCTGCCACATGCTTACCAAACAAGACCCCAATAATTTCGTTTTCATTTACTGATTGTAACTCTCCATCTAAAAGAGCTCTAATCTCTTCACGGCTTAAACCAGCCTTTAAAGCAACTCCTGTATGTTGATATGAACATAAAGTACACCCATTCACTTCGGTAACCCCAAGCATAATACGCTCTACAAATGCTTTATTAATGACTTTAGCCTTCTTAGCTTGTTTAATGAATCTTAATCCGTTAAAGAAACAAACAGCTGTTCTAAACGTTTCCTTGTATGTATATATTTTTTTATTTTTAAAGACTTTCATCCTGGTTTCTCACTTTCGAAACCTTATTATACATACTTCACTATCAAAAATAAAGCAAAGTGTTCTGACAGATAAAAATCACCCGAAGGTGATTTAGTTTATTGTGTTAAGAAATATGCTCCAAGTAATCCTGCATTGTCACCGCATCCTGCACTAACAATGTATTCATCAAGATTGTTAAGAATATCTGATACAACATACTCATTAACAAGTGTTTTGAAGTATTCTCTTACTCTTGGTAGTAAATGCTCTTGATGCATTACACCTCCCCCAAAGACTATCTTCTGAGGAGAAACTATCATAAGTGCATTAACACACGCCTGTGCTAGATAGTATGCTTCGATGTCCCAAGCGATATGATCTGAAGGAAGTGTATGTCCTTTAACTCCCCAACGCTTTTCCATGGCAAACCCAGATGCCATTCCTTCTAAACAATCATGATGGTATATACATGCCCCTTTAAAATCATCTTGAGGATGATGTTTAACCCCAATATGACCAAACTCAGGATGCATTAGTCCATGGACCAATTGGTTATGAATGAGAACACCTCCACCAAGTCCTGTTCCTACAGTAAAATAGACAACATGATCACATCCTTGTGCTGCACCTACCTTAGCTTCTGCTAGAGCTGCCGCATTAACATCAGTGTCAATAACAATTGGCACTTGTTTAAGTACTCTTAAAGGTCCTACAATGTCTGTCCAAGCCCAGAAAGGTTTTGGTGTCGTCGTGAGATATCCATAAGTTTTGGATTTTAGATTTAAGTCTAATGGACCAAAACTTGCAATCCCTATTGCACTCACCTCTTTATCCTTAAAATAATCTAAGACTAATGACAATGTTTCTTGAGGATTAGTGGTTGGAATCGATACCCGATCATGGATTGTTAGATTCTCATCCACACATCCACAAACAAATTTAGTTCCCCCCGCTTCGATACAACCTATCATGTTTAGCTCTCCTTTCGATTTGGCATATGAATAATCATGACTTCACTATTAGAATTCAATGTATATTCAGTGCATGGTGTTAACACAATCACATGATCACCTGCTTTAAAAGGAACACCATTAAGACCACCATCACTAAGGAAGCCAATAATCGTTAATGGAGAAGTATGTTCAAAAGTAGTGTCTTCATCAATTTGAGCATGCTCAACAATGAAGTGTTCACTCTTTAAAAATGTCGTATGTTTCATGGTACTTGAGATAATCTTTGTCGGTGCTGCTTCACGTGTAACATCTGGAATCTTTATGCATGATAAAGCTTCTTTACGATGAAGTGAGCGGAGTTGACTATCTTGGTCTAGACGGTTGTAATCATAGATTCTAAATCCTGTGTCTGAGTTTTGCTCAATCTCATACAGTAAGGTATGAGCACATTTACCATGAATTGTACCTCCAGGTAAATAGTAGAATTGATTAGCTCGAATATTAAAGCGATTAAGCCATTCATGATCTGTTGGATTGTTAAGGCAGAATTCTAGTTCATCTCTTGTTGAACATGTATGTCCAAGGACAACCTCACTATTTTCATTGGCTTCTAGAATATACCAAGCTTCTGCTTTACCATGCTTGTATCCCATTAATCGAGCGTCATGATCATTAGGATGAACTTGAATACTTAGATCGTTTTGCACATCGATAATCTTAACAAGAATTGGAAACGTGTCTTGATTACAATATCCAAATAGTTCTGGGTGTCTTTGGTAGACTTCATTAAGTGACTGACCATCATAAGGGCCTCCATCAATGGTTGTTTCTCCTTCTTTTATACCAGAGACTGCCCAACATTCGCCTGTCTTCTCAAATGGTGTATCAAAATTGAATCGTTCACTAAGTCGTGAACCACCCCAAATCTTCTCTTTAAAATGTGGTTTTATCTTTAAAATGTTTTTCATAATCTTATTGTACCAAAGCAATCCCTTTGTGTCATGAAAAAAAGCTAGAAGGTTTTCTAGCTTAGTCCTTTTATCTTATTCTTCTCTTCTTCAACCATATAATGGTGGAATAAATACATAAACAACTTCATATCCTGCTTCATATAAGTGACCATTAAGTCCATGATTTCTTCTTTGGTGAATGAAGTCATATATTCCTTAACATTGAACTGTTGTAGTTGAATGTAGTCTTCTTTACTCCATCCTTGAGGTACTGGTTTACTTGGATGCTTTTCTTTTAACGTTAACGCATGTTTATAGTCATCTAAATGTAGTCTACCTTGAGTATTTAAAATATCAAAATAAGCAGATACTTGGTGCTTACAAAATCCTCCATCCTCATATGGACATGTACATGAGGAAAAAACAATAGTATCATCTTGGGCTACGTTGATCACAACTTCATAGTGATTCACTTCACCATCAACTTGATACACATAGGTGTTATCCACTTCCGAAATCTTCTTCATTCTTTGTTCTTCAAAATAACGCATCCCACGATAGAGAACAAGTTGGCGAGTGTTTTTATTAAAGCGAGGCAGTTTAACTTTCATAGGATATCTCCTTACCTCTATTATAAAACAAGGGCAATGTTTTTGCCCTTATTTAACTTCAATTTTTCTAGATACTTCGATTTTTTCTTTAAATGGTAATTCTAGTTTTAAAACTCCATCTTCATAAGTTGCATGAATGTTATCTTCTTGAACTCCTGCCACTTTAAATGAGCGAGAGAACTGACGTGTTGAGCGTTGACGGATGACATAGTTCTTTTCTTTAGATTCGTTTTCTTCTTGAGCGCTTACTTTGATACTTAGAATGTCATCTTTCATATCAATGATGATGTCATCCTTATTGACTCCAGGGAGATCAACATGTAATTCATATCCTGTTTCATTCTTAATCACATCAACTCCCGCAAATGAGGAGAATGGAGTAAAACGATCACTGAAGAAATCATCCATGAAGAAAGTATCTAGAAGTGAAGTTGTTGGACGAGTAGAAAGATTAAATCTTACCATAATAGTTCCTCCTTTTAGCACTTGTATCAATAGAGTGCTAACCTTTACACCTCTATTATACTCAATATTTTAGCACTGTCAAGTAATGAGTGCTAAAATATGGATAAAAAATAATGCTTTTTTTAAAGCATTATCTTTCAAAGTATCTTTGTTTCAAATCGATAAACTTCTTAGGACTAGGTTCAGCATCAAAGCTTCCAAATGGCATTTGTCCTACAATCTTAAAGTGTCGCTCAATTTCTAAATGATCATAAATATAGTCATCAATCAGTGGATTATAGTGCTGGAGTGAAACTCCAAATCCTTGTTCATGGAGTGCTAACCATACCCCATACTGTACAAATCCTTGCCCTTGATCAGCCCATAAGTCAACAGATGATGCATATAATGGGAAACGCTCTCTTAAGCTTTGATTAATGGTTTGGTTCTCTAGAAAGATAACGGTACCATCCCCACTCTTAAATCCGTCAATCTTTTTATTGGTTCTCTCTTTTGCACTTTCATCACTCACAAGTGGAATAACACGTTGCCTTACTTCCTCCCAAAACTTTTCATGTGTTTCTTGAAAAATAACGAGTGCTGCACTGCTTTGTGAATTGAAAGCAGAAGGTGTGTTTTTAAGAACGTCTTGAATCATTTGAGAAACATTTTCTTTTTCAAAAGGAACTGTTTTCTTGAGTTGTGTCATAGAGCGTCGATGATTGATTGCGTTAATTACTGTTTTCATACATACCTCTTTCTATCTTGTGTCATTGTAATGAGTCAACCTTCATAGTTCAAATACAATGCCCATTAAGGCATAGTAATGTATGAAATATAGGCGGCTACTTTTTGGTAAAGCGCTGAATCGACATGATAATCTGCTTCATACGCTCCATGCACACGTCCATCTTTTAGTAAGATTTGAGCTAACTCCATCTGATTATGATGATACACTCCTAAACTTAATCCCCCATGATCATATATCATACGCATCGAAGCCACATCACTAAAACCATCTCCAATATAAATCATATGAGAATAAGGAACAGCAGGTTGTGAAAGCTTTTCATTCACAATCACATGATCACTTAAATCATGAGCTTCCTTATGAATCCTCGCAATAAACTGAGTTTTCATCGTGTAGTTATTAGCATAAGCACACCACATGGCTTCTCCATGTTCATTATACACATATTCACAACCATATACATGTGAGAAGTATTTTGCGATACTCGATCCTTCAATCATGGAAGTTAAACCACTGGATATGATGACATGTTCTATAGTGATATTAAGTTGATTTGATAGGTCTTCAATGGATTGAAACCATTCATCAACTCCAGGAACAAACTCAATCGCTTTTCCATATTCCCTTAATAGTGCTTTCGTCATCGGTCTATTCTTAAGTTGACCAATACGCATTAACTCATACATATACCCTAAGATTGGATCAACATTATGTTTCTGAGTAAACCTCTTAACTTCATCCCAAAACAGTTGTGGATCTTCAAAACCAAAGTCTTGAAGTAACCCATACTCTTGCATGTCTTTACGAGTTAATGTTTTATCAAAATCATAGATAATGACAATCTTATTGGTTGGGTTCATGAATGTGCTCCATTGTAGTGGTTGGACCATACGTTTTTGCTGGATAGAACTGAAGGGGAACATTGTTTAACTTAATAAAGGCTAACCACTCATCTACAATTTTCCAACTCGATGCTACCATTTCCCAAGGAGTAAAGAGTGAGCGATCAAACTGAATTGCTGCTTTAAGTAAACGCTCATATGCTTCAGGAGTATTCAAACGATTTTCATACACACAAGACTGACAGTATTCCATCATGACAGTTTCCACATCATAATTAGGTCCAGGTTTCTTAATATTCATCCTTAAGTATACCCCTTCATCTGGTGATATCTTAATAATCATCTGATTAGGCGTAGAACCTTTTCCTTTAAAGTTGATTAATACTTCTGTAGAGCGCATATGGGTGCGTTTCCCTGTTTGTAAGATTACTTTGATGTCATTGTAGTCTGGAAGATTCACACGCGCCTTGATGGACACAAACGTCTCTGTATTGGATTGAGGATCAACATGTTCTTCTTCACGATAACTTTTTGTGAAGTCTGAGCATTGTTCACATGATGTATATTGACCTAAGATAATGTCTTGGGTACTTTGATTATAGAGTGATAAATGATCAATGATTTCTTTTTGGTTAATAATTCGCTCATCAAGATTATTGGAAGGCTTCATTAATAATAAACTTAAGATTTGAAATAAATGATTCTGGACCATATCTTTAATTGCCCCAAAATCTTCATAGTATTGACCACGTGATTCAACACCAACCTCTTCAAGAGCACGCACCACAATTGAATCAATCATAGAATGATGCCAAAGAGGGGTTAGAATTGGGTTTTCAAAACGAATAGAGAGTAGGTTCTGAATCATTTCTTTTCCTAAGTAATGATCAATACGATAAATTTCATCTTCTTTAAAGAATTTTAAAAGAGTATCATTAAGCGCTTGAGCACTCTCAAGTGAAGTTCCAAACGGTTTCTCAATTAGACATTGTTTAGTTCGACTAAGTGCAGTACAACCACTCTCCACAAGATTTGAAGCAATCACATCAAAGTATGAAGAAGCTACCGCAAGATAATATAAATGCTGAGACTGTGAACATGGCGCAAATCGTTCTTTTAAACCTTGATAATCATTCACATCATCAAAGCGCATTTGAACATATTCGATACGTGATAAGAAAGCATCAAATACACGCTCATTAAATCCAGTACGTACAAATTTCTCACACCACGGTCTTAATAACTCATGATAGTCTTGAGTTGAATAGTTACGACGACCAATCGCGAGTATCTTAAAACCATCCTCAAGTAAATCAAGTGAATGTAAGTTATAGAGCGCAGGAATAAGTTTACGATAGGTTAAGTCACCTGTAGCACCAAAGAGTGTAAAGAATGTCGTTTTACTTCCACTCATCATGATACGTTCCTTCACGATCAGTGCGCTTAAAGGTATGAGCACCAAAGAAATCACGTTGTGCTTGAATAAGATTTGCACTTGAATAGGCAGTAGTAATTCCATCAAAATAAGCTAAAGCATTCATAAATGTAGGCATTGCAATCCCTTTATTAGCCGCAAGCACAACCACATCACGTAAGTCTTGAATATGTTCCTTCACAAGTGATTCAAAGAATGGATCAAAGAGTAAATGACTTAATGAGTCATTAAGTTCATAAGCATTCGCAATCTTATTTAGAAACTGTGCACGAATGATACATCCTGCACGCCATCCCTTGGCAATTGTATTAAATTTTAAATTCCAAGCATACAGTTGATTCGCTTGTGTCAATAATTCAAACCCTTGAGCATAACTCATAAGTTTAGCGACATAGAGAGCTTTTTCAAGTTTACTTTCCCACTGCGGTGTTAAAGATTCATGACTCGCTTGTTTCCCAAATAGACGTGCAGCCTGTAAACGTTTTTCTTTCATCTCAGACATGAAGCGAGCAAATACAGCCGAAGTTAAAACAGATGAATCAGTATTCATTTCAAGTGAAGCATTTGCTGTCCATTTCCCCGTTCCTTTTTGATGAGCCACATCCTCAACCATTTCTACTAAGTATTGATCACTAAAAGTGTCTTTGACTTTAAGAATTTGGGATGTGATTTCAATAAGATAAGAAGACAAATCTCCTGTATTCCACTTTTCAAAAATGGACTGAATTGTAGGAATTGGCGAATTAAAACCATGATTAAGAATCGTGAATGTCTCCGCAATCAATTGCATATCTCCATATTCAATTCCATTATGTACCATCTTAACAAAGTGACCAGAACCATCATTTCCAACATAAGAAGAACAAGGTTCTCCTTCCGCTACAGCTGCGATCTTATCAAGCATTGGTTGAACTAATTGATAAGCTTTGTAATCTCCAGAAGGCATTATAGCTGGACCAAAACGTGCTCCTTCTTCGCCCCCTGATACACCTACACCTAAGTAATGAAAGCCTAAAGCTTGCAACTTAGCATATCGAAGTTGAGTATCTTTATAGAATGAGTTTCCTCCATCCATAATAATATCTCCTACTTCTAAGAAAGGAATGCATGCACTAATCACTTTGTCTACAGGATCTCCNNACATCTAGATTTTGTTGTGGATTTTCATTAAACACTTCATAAGATACACTTGTAGTACGATTATAGATAGCCACTTTAAATCCTTGATCTGCAAAGTTAAGGGCTAAGTTTTTTCCCATTACGGCCATGCCGATGACACCAATATCATTCATTCTCATAGGGTTACCTCGATTGTAATTGTATCGCATTTTATCACTTTTGACCATGATAAACGCCTTCTAGAAGAAGGCGTTAACTAATAGATAAGTAATAGCACTCACTAACACACTGAGTGACATACCCCATATAATGTCCACAATCACTAATGTAATAGGCCATCCTTCTAAGGTTGCTAAGTTAGTTAGATCGTAGGTTGCATAGGTGACTAAACCAAATAAGGCACCCATAAGGATTGCTGACATCAATGACTGATTAACAATGGCTGGTTGAATAACAAAGATAACCATTGCAGCGATAAAGATAATATAGAATAAGACTGCAGCAACCCAATTCACATTCTTAGCCATAAGAAAGCCAATTTGATTACGATAGAATGGAGCTGCAATAACTCCTAACCAGATTAAGTCAATAACCATAAAGACTGCAAAAGCGACGAGGAAAGTAATGAACATAGTGTTTCTCCTATTTGATTTTTGGGAAGAAGATGGGTACTTCTTTAGCATATTCTTCAAATCCTTTGTATTTTTTCATACGTACTTCTAAGAGTGGTACTCCTGATACATAGCGTACTAAGATTGAGATAGTAAGTGCTCCAAGTAGTGGAATAAAGGATGTATTGAGTCCTAATGACATGAGGGCTAATCCTGTCCATAAAACTGATTCTCCAAAGTAATTAGGATGGCGAGTGCGACTCCAAAGGCCTGTGGTAATAAGGACTCCCCTATTTGCTGGATTTGAAGTATGAGCACGAAGTTGTGCATCTCCAATGACTTCAAAGGCAAAACCAATAATAAACAATAGTATCCCTAATCCATAGAGTATGGGTGTATGAACATGGTCTTTACTCATGCCTTCAATAAAAGATAAAGAGACCATAAACATGAGTACTCCTTGAAGCAGATAGATTTGAAAGATTGATCGTATGAAATAGTTTTTGCCCCATTCTTTACGAAAGTTCTGATAACGAAAGTCTTCAGGTTTACCTAAATTACGTTTCCCAATATGATAGGCCAAGCGAAGTCCCCATACACTCACTAAGGCTACAAATACCCATCCTATTGGTTGAGCATAAACAAATTGAGCAGTCCATGCAATAAGCACAAATCCTAGTCCCCAAGCAATATCAATGTACCCTGCGTTTTTTATAAGCGTTAATCCGATGAACCAAAATAGAAAGTAAATGGATAACGCTAGTATAATCGTACTCATAATGTGTTCTCCTTAGGCCTATCCTATCATATTTTACTTAAGGATGTTAACTATTTGACTTAAAAAAACTGTCGTAAGACAGTTTATATAATTCTCCATTCAAGTTCTAAATCAACATCAAATTCAGCTTTAACACGTCGCTTTGCCTCTTCAATGAGTTGTACGCAATCTGTTGAGGTTGCATTGTCAACGTTGACAATGAATCCTGGATGTTTATCAGATATTTGTGCTCCACCCACTTGATGACCACGCATGTCTGTGGCATCAAAGAGTTTCCATACATACAAGGATTCTCCATTTTTATATGGACGTTTAAATACACTCCCTGCATTTGGATAATTACGAGGTTGTTTCATGTAGCGCTCACGTTTGTAATACATGATTTTTTCAAAGATGTCATTATATACACCTTTAATGATAGAGAGTCCCGCTCTCACAATAATAGCATCCATAGTGTTGAACGCAGAATGACGATAGCCAAAGAATCCTTCTTGAGGATAAATACGCTCAATACGAGCATCATCACAATGAACCACTTCAACCCAGTTTACATACTGAGAAATTGTGTATTCCCATTGGCCTGCATTCATAAGAAGAGCTCCCCCAACAGTTCCTGGAATATCTTCACAAAAAGCGTAGCCATCAACTTCATGATCCATGGTAAACCATGCAAGATCATGGAGTGTTCTTCCTGCTTCCACAATGATTTCATTGTCAACAATATCAAGATCATCAAGTCGGTGCATTAAGATAAATGCAGTGGAATCATCGTAATGTTCCTTCGTTAAAAGGACATTAGATCCATTGCCTAAAATGACACGTCTTTTGCCTTCTGAAAGTTTTATAGCTTCAACAACACCATCAATATTGAGTGGTGTTATTGCATAATCACAATGTGAATCTAAGCGTAGTGTATTAAATCGTTTTAATGAGATGTTTTTTTGAATTAAGGTATTCATATTAGCCTGCCTTTACTTAGGTATCATAAAGAAAAACGGGTTAAAATACAACCCTCTTAAGCCATTAAGGTGTGCTTTACTTCAATAACGAGAAAAGAAAGTTTTGAATGATGTGACTACCGTGGGGAGAATATGGAATATGCTACACTGGTTTACTCAATCATATACTTATATGTGATTGTTATATTTGTGTATTGGTAGATTTAAGTCTAAAAGTTATCTGTTATTTTTCTTATACTTTAGAAAAAGTAGGATTAAAATTATTGGCGTACTTAAAGAGATGATTAACCCTGATATAAAGAAAAAGTAAGCATATGGTGCAAATAATGTCATGTGTTTCTCTCTGTCTCTAATGAAAGATTTCAAAGATGGTGTATCAATACTAACACATTATTACTTTTGATTGGTTACTCTAATGCTTTAAGAAATCCTTTAAACTCATCAACATCTGAACTTTGAATTTGATAGATTACATATTCTTGTTTTTCTGAATTATAGAAATCTATTGACGATAAATAGATGTCATCTCCCTCGATTAAGACATAGATTGGAAAGATTTCAATGTTATTACCACTAATATAAAGCTGATAATCAAATGTATCAGGATCACTTATTGGTGCTTTGGGTTCAATTGTTTTTTCAACGAGCAATGCTCGATTAATGGTGTCTTTTAAAAAAGTAATCTCTGATTTGTTGTCAATTAAACGTGTAGGTTCAGGTAAAAAACTAGAGAATAAAGGGAAATAGTCACTCACTGTAATTGAATCAATATTTGCATTCTTATCTAGAAGATTTAATTGCTTCTGCCCTGAGCAAGAAGTAAGCAGCATGAGTGCTAAAACAAACATTAGATACTTTTTCATATTTACCTCGCATTAATTGATTAGTATTGAAGTAATCTTATTATCTTATGGTAAAGAATCATTATGAAATACACATTGAATATTTTTGTAAAAAAGTATTTCAAAAGTATAAAGATACACTACAATTCACATGAAAATTCACCACCATAAACCTAATTAATTTAACCAGTCTGGTTCAAATCTGTACAATCTCTTTCACAAATATTTCTACAAGTGTTTCATCAAATTGTGATCCTGCACATCGATAAAGTTCTGATACAGCTACTTTTGAGTCCAAAGATTTTCGATAAGGTCTATCCGCTGTCATGGCTTCATATGCATCTGCTATACTAATAATTCTAGAGAATAAAGGGATTTCTTCTCCTTTAAGACCATTTGGATATCCCGTTCCATCCCATCTCTCATGGTGTGTTAATGCATATTCTGCAAGTTTTGAATATTTATCAGCAGATCGCAGAATATTATATCCATTGATAGTATGTTTTTTCATGATAGTCCATTCATCATCTGTTAAATCACTCGGTTTATCAAGAATGTTGTCAGGAATGGTTATTTTCCCAATGTCATGCATGAGCCCTGCAAATTCTAATTCTTTAATTTGATCGATAGTTAGATTTAATTTTTCTCCCATTTGTTTACAGTATTTACTTACTCTATCTGAGTGTAACTTCTCTTCTTCATATTTTTCGTTAAGTGTTTCAAATAACGTCATAATTGTTTCATTACGTGCACTTTGCCCATGAAGTATTTTGCTACTATACATATTATTTTCTGCATTTTTGAGAACTTCATTGATATCCATCGAATGGTGTTTTTTAACATCATGCCCAATCGATAGCGATAACTTCATATCTTCTACAACTACTAGTTGAAGGTTACTCATTATTATATTATAAAGAATATTAAACTCTTCAGATGTTGTATTTGGACACAATATAACAAACTCATCACCACCAACACGTGCAAGAAAATCAGTTTCCTTCAGACTATTTTTAAAAACCCTACTCACTTCCTGTAATGCTATATCCCCAATGTTATGACCATAGGCATCGTTGATCAATTTCAAACCATCAAAGTCTATCATAGTAACCAATAATGGATAATATTGATCTTGATCTAACTCAATCAATTTTTCCTCGAAATATTTTCGATTTGGTAGTTTAGTTAAGAAATCATGATTACTTGTGTATATAACAGCTTCTTCCTTTAACCTTTGCTCAGTAACATCCATGACCATTGAAATAATGAGTGGAGAATCCGGTACATTTACACCTTGTGCCGTTATGTAGCGTTCAATCTTACCTTCCTTAGTAATAGGCACAAACTCCCATCGTTTTAGTTTAGGGTCATCACTGGCTAAACCTTCCAATACTTTTTGTTTGATTTCAGCTCTGAAAATTTCATCTTCATAAACTTCATCCCAAAAAGAACCCGACTTCATCAATTTCTCTCGTGTAGTTCCATAGAACTTAGGGAAATTGTCGTTCATATACTCAAATTCGACTTCAGGATCAACTGAATTCACCGCAATGCCTATTGTCAAATTATCCATTACAAGCTGTAATTGTTCTATTGTTTTCTTAAGTTGAGCTTCAGTGTTAACTAGTTCATTGATGATTTCAGTGTAGATAATAATTCCAGCAATTTCTTCATTTTGATCATACCAAGGTTGAGATAGCCATCTTGTATACTCAACTGTTCCATCAGCCCTTTCAAAGACATCTCTATCTCCTTTGAGAGTTTCTCCTTTAAGAGTTCTTTGGTGAACATCCCGCCATTTTTGTGGTAAATCTGGAAACACTTCATAGTGATTCTTACCAATAATATTCTTGTCAACTTTGTACATATCGCAGTATCTATCACTAACATAAACATAATTCAAGTTTTTATCATGCACCGCAACTCCTTGGTGCCCATGCCCAATCACATAATGAAGGAGGTCTTTTCTGTATGTTACTTCAGAATCAGCAGCTCTTTTTTCTGTGATATCTTCAAAAGTAGAATAGACCTGATTAGGTTTGTCTTCTCCTTTAGCAAATAGTAGAATTGCGATAACACTTAACCACACATATCGATTATCTTCAGGATGGTAAACACCACATACTATCGGACCAACTGTTTCTCTCGTTCTTAAAGCAATCATAGCTGGATGATTTTCGCTTGGAATTGATTTTCCATTCTCATCAATCATTCTCCATCTAGAATCCATCGATGTTTTTCCTTGCATCTGACTCAATGAAAGTCCTAGAATCTTTTCTGCAGATGGATTAGCTGAAGTAATGTATCCTTCACTATTTTGATAGACAACTCCTTGTGCCATAGTTTCAAATAATAAAAGATACTTCTCTTCACTTGCCAATCTCTCATTTTCTTGTTGCTTAATATCTGTAATATTAGTGTGTGCTCCAAGCATTCGGATTGCCTTACCATCTTTATCTCTTATCGCAATTCCTCTGCAACGAATCCATACCGTTGATTCATTTTTATGTTTATATCGCACAATTTGATCGAATGGATATTTTGGGTCTTTAAGATGCTTTTCAAAGTTATCTGTAACTTCTTTTAAGTCTTCTTCAAAGATAATATCTTGCCATTCCCATGAATGATGTGTCTTTTCATTTGGATCATAACCAAAAACTTCCCAAAATTTAGGACTTAGCCATTCATCTTCGGTGTTTTCTAGATTCCAGTACCACATGCCATCTAAAGAACCCTCTTGGATGAAATCAAACAAGGTGCTTTCCTTCTTAATGAGTTCATATAATTCTTTTTTTAAGTAATTTTCATTAGCATCATTTATCATGCTGAACCCCCAAATAGTTATTAATTGTTTAACTCTATTCTGCTCATGTTTTATTAGCTTATTTAAACCATTGTAGCATAAAGAAATACCAGTACTTGTAGATATTAATCAAGAACCATCCGTTTTCAATACATTTTGCTCATCGTTATGTAGTCTTTTCTAAGCATTTATATCTATTTGTTTCTTTAATGTTAGTTTATTCATCTAAACACAAAAAAAGCCCTTTTAGGACTAGAATTGATTCTGGAGCAGGTGAGGGGAATTAAAATAGCCTTTAACCTAGCCTTCAATTCCCTTCAAACCCCGAATATTCTTTACCATTCCTTACCAAGCTTCACCGGCTCGCACGTTTTGTATAGTCATTTGTATAGTCACGCGCGCTTGGCGAATATCAAACTAAATCAAATTTTACCCATGCCACTATGACATTTTACTTAGGGACTTCGCTTTTCTCAACACACCCCAGTAAAAACTATCTTTCAAAAACGTTAATTTAAGACCCAATCCATCAATGATCTTCATGAGTGTATCTATTTTGGGTATGTGTTTTTTTCTAATCTGGATATGGCTTGTTGTGAGACGCTAGCCTTTTTTGCTAATTCACATTGGGACATTTTTTGTTTTCGTATCTAACAATTTGTTCGATCAATTTAGAAATCGATAAGGTTTAAATGTCGATATTAGCTGTTAAATTTACCCTACTCAATCAATAAAGAAAATGTAAGTGAGTTAATCAAAATTGTTTTCCCTTAAATATACGATTATTTCTTTAAGATTGGTTATCGTCCATTCTGTCTTTTCATGCTTTCCTTTTCTGTCTATATGAAAAGCTGTCATCCCGATGTTTCGCGCACCATCAACTTCATTTGGTGTATCATCTACATATAAACATTCCTCTGCTTTCAAGTCTTCTATATCCAATGCATGTTGATATATTCTTGGATTTGGCTTTCCTACTCCAACTTGCGCGCTTGCAGTAAAAGATGTGAAATATTTACTCAACCCAATCAATTCTAGCGAATATTCAAGTGAAGTTGGGCAGTCACTTATTACTCCCATTACATAACCCTTTGAACGAAAATAATCTAAAACTTCAAGGACTTCATCGAAAGGTTTCTTATATACATACCAGAGTTTTTCACCAAGATATTTAGCTTTCTCCTTCACATTCTCTTTTACTCCATCATCTAAAAGAAGTAGTTCATAAAAATCAGTAAAGAAACATATCTCATCTTTGATAGTTTTATATGGAATATATGGCTTGTCTTGCTCATGTGCTTTGTTAAAAAACTTAATAAACCTTTCATATGGTAGTTCTAGTTCTACCCCAGATAACTCTATATATCTACGATGCAACTCTTTATCCATATCTCGATCATTCATTGTGAGTGTTCCATCTCTGTCAAAGAATATAGCTCTATACCTCATTGGTTACCTCCTTCATTTTTTGAGTTTCTCATTGCAGGATTACCTCCCTTTATAATACAAATAACTTAACGCAACACGTTCATCATCAAATTCCATAATATGTACCGCAGCATCTCGACATGATTCATCATGTGATGTATCATTGATTTCTATAACATTATTGATTAAGCCAATTTCACCCAATTGATAAGTTCGCGAAAATATTCGTCATTTTAATTTCTCGCTTATAGAATCTCCCAGCGTCCAGTACGATTGTCACCAATTCGCTTTATTAATTGCAAACTCTCTAAAATGTTCATATGCCTAATGATGGTTCTTTTTGAAACATTCAATTTGCTTGCCATTACTTCCTGAGTGATTGAAGGCTCTTTTGAAATAATAACCAATATATTTTTTTGTATCTCATTAACATCTCTAATTTCAGAAAATGTGTTAACACTTAGTAGATTTTCCTTGTATCTAAAAGTAACTCTTATGAAATTTGGATAAAACTCATAGATGTCTGGAGTATATGTCTTTAATATTCTTCTGATTCCAGTACCTAATTGTTCTACTAATCCGATATCTTTAAAAACTCTCATTAATTCTTTGTTTTTAGGCGCGGAAAAACCTCCCAAAAAATCCTCTTTAGTGAATCTTTCAGGCAGTCCCCCAATCGATGATATCTCCAATCGGTCTTCATACAATTCAAATTTAGCGGCATATTCATGAGAGTAATCATTATGTACCATTGCATTTATTACTGCTTCCCTCAAAGCTATAGGGTCAATCTTTTTGATTTCTTTTCTTTCAATCGATGTGATTTGTGTAAAAGTACGATTTTCTAATTCCAATCGGTTTAGCACGTTTTTTGTTGCTTTAATGAGACAACAATGGCCGTACTCTTCATTTTCAATCAAATTATAGCTGTCTAATCCTTGATATTTTGCTATCTGTACTGAAATACTATTATTATCTGAGAGCAGATATGCAACATAGTTGAATTTCCCGTCATCGTTCATCAACTCAAGTTGATTTAAAAAATTGTTTCCTATTTCATAACCAGCTTCTTCATAGTAAATCTTAAGTTGTGAAAAGGTCAGATTCTGTATAGGTGACACAATTGATTTTAGTGAGTTTTTGGTTCTTTTTGAAAATAAATCTATGATCATCTCACTACTCATAGGCTCAACTGAACTACCGACTCTAGTGAAGCACCCTTCGGGAGACATTCCTCTTTTTTTGATGTAATATGGTTTTTCTGTTCCGCTTGCGATCACAATATGAAGGATTTCGATCTCATCCACTTCTTCAACGATAACATCAAATAACCCTAAAGTTGAAGGACTAATGTTATTTTTTATTCTATCCTTTACTTCTAACTGAATTCTGTCTATTTCTTGAATACCAATAGGCTGACCTTTATCATTAATTCCAAGATATATATTACCACCATCTTTTGAGTTCAAAAAAGAAACTACCACTTTTTCGAATTTTTCATTCAAAACAAGTTTAAGCTCATTGATATTGCTTTCTATAAGTTTCATCAAAAATACCTCCAACTGTTTCAATTATATCATTAACTCTTAAAATTGTTACCAAGAATGTCACCTTTTGTCACCATAAATGTCACCAATATATTTTATTCATTTGTCATCATTAGTGTCACTATTTGTCACTAAAAGATCGATTCTCAAAACTTTAATATTTTTACTTTTCGGGAAAGCAATTTGGTGCTTTCATATAATTACATAAACTCAAAAATCTTTAAATTATTAGGAATATTATTATGTTATCGTAAACTGTTAGGTAATCATGTAAATGGTTGGGTAATCTTTAAACAGGTAGATGGCAATAAAAGAGCAACCTATTAAAAACTAGATTTTGAGTGTCTTCAAATCTACACACTTTTGGTAGATAGGGAATAGTCTCCTTTTCTGCATAAAAAAGGCTTGATACGATTGCATCAAACCTTTTCAATTTACATGGAGCAGGTGAGGGGATTTGAAATAACCTTTAACCAAGCCTTCAGTTCCCTTCAAACCCCGTGTATTCTTTCCCATTCTTTACCAGGCTTCACTGGCTCACACCTTTTGTATAGTCATTTGTATAGTCACAGCTAAGTCAAATAACCTCTACTTTCACATTTCAAATAAATGTTTCTAGGAAATGACTTAATCGATCTCATCAACTCAGGCATTCATTATCATGATATTGTTAATCATATTACCGCACTAACCAAATATCCCTATTTTCAATTTCCGACAACCTATTAGTTGAAAAATACATCTCGATTGAGTAACTTTTTATAGACAACTTCAATAACTTCCTTTATTGATGCTTGATCATTATGAAACAATAACGTATTCTGCAATTCCGTTTGAAGATAAGGATTTTGCGGATCAATAATAACTTGGGCTTCGATTTGTTTAATTATCTCTGACAAATTCAAAATTATCAGATCTGTTGAGGTCAAGTTATCATACTTAAATTCTTGTCCCTCAATGAAATCATATTCCTGAATTGTAATACGATCCTTCACTGGGATTTTCCCAAAAAGAGGAGTTACAAAATTAAACACATGCATATTTCCGAATGTATCTACATGGGACAAAAATACTATGTATTGGTTAGACTCAACCATTGGAACATAAGAAAAAGATATACTTACTCTATTTGATCGAAGACGTATGGGTTCAAATATTACTAAACTATCGCCCGCATTTAGACCATGAGTACTTTTGTAAACACTTGAAATGGTAACTGTGTTCTCGAATATCCCCCGATTTTGAATCGCTGGTCCGGCAGTAACCAACAACACCTCTTCACTGGAATTATATAAATCTTGATAATTATGAATTGTTAAGTTATACACCTGAGAATCTGAAACGAAGTAGGATTCGTTTGGTGAAGCATACGATATTTCACTGCTTGCGTTGAGCAGTTCATACACTTGAATCTTCTTACTGATCCCAATCGCTACACTCGCACCTATAGTTAAAAGAACTAAAATAACTAAAAATAGAGCTCTACTTCTCATACGGAACAAGTCTCCCATCTTCAATCTCAAAAACCATATTGCAGAGTTCATTAATATCATTGAGATTATGGGATGTAAGGATTATCAATTTCCCTAAATCTCTTTGTTCTTTAAGTATTGTACGAACCATCTCAACACCTTGTTTATCAAGACCATTTGTTGGCTCATCAAGTAATAAATGTTTTGGATTCTCCATAACTGCTTGAGCAAAAGCAAGTCTTTGCTTCATTCCTAGCGAATATTTCCTTACTTTTTTATCCTTATTTTCGTAGAGCCCAACTTTATGTAGCACTTCCATAATCTCCTTATCTGAGATGATTTTCTGGAGATCAGCAAGCAGTCTTAGGTTCTCAATACCTGAGAGACTATTGAAAAAGGACGGCTTTTCGATAATCACACCTAAAGAGTGGAGAATTTCACCTTTTCTAAGTGAATTCCCATTAACGATTATTGTTCCTTTTGTTGGGTATATCAGCCCAGCTAAAAGCTTCAACAAGACCGTTTTGCCACTTCCATTATGTCCAACAATTCCATAAATGTTTCCAGACGTAAACTCGCAGTCAACACCATCAAGAATCTTAACTTTCCTAAATGATTTTTCAATATCCCGAATTTCGATCGTTGTCATTTTTTTCTCCTTAGAATTGGTATTCTTCGTTTGTCATATAAACAGAAATTATTTTTAGTAAACCCACGACCAAACTAATCATAATAATCAAACCCCATATGTTGGGTTGCGATTGTAACGTTAACGTTCTAACAGATCCAAAATGCAGACCAATGAAATTAATCGATACATAAATCAGCAGGAAAATGTTCACGACAGAAATGCTTCTACCAAATTTGATGAAAACAATTATAGAAATAATTACTAGAAGAAATATATGAGCATAGAATGTTGCTGAGTGAATAAGAAAATTAGGTATGTTTATTGGGAGATTCCATTTTGTATTGAAAATGTATAGAATGCAACCATAGTACAACTGCAGTCTGAAGAGACGTATACAAATTGCCTTGATAACAATAAATAACCATTTAGCGATTGTAGTACTTCTAACCCTCATAAGGATATAGTGTTCGTGATAATAGTCGATAAAAATATTCATTAATTCAATATAAATAAGCACAATGGGGGTCAACCATATCATTAAAGCGAATAACTGAGTTGGATCTATTCTAGGTGTTATAGGGTATTGAAATGTCCAAGGTGAGCTGAAATCGATAATCCAAGTCAGGTTCCGCAAAACAAGAACAGAAAATAAAATAGTAAGAGAAGACGTAATCTGACTCGACTTAATCAACGGGAATTTAACCATTCTAGATCTCCTTCTTTACATTGTAGCCAATTAAGAAGTAAGAAACGATATTCAAAAAGATAGCCAGCGATAAAAGCTGATTTACATATTGCCAGTCAACACTAAAGTAAATAAATCTGGAAATTTCTGTTGAATACAAATAGACTGATAGAACTATCGATAGAATTATTGGCAAAATGAAATTCGCCTTAACATTATCAAAATAAAGAATGGTTATGAGACTCATATTTGAAAAAAATAAATATATTAATAGGATCAACAGAAAGTAAACAATTAGATATTTTATGTAACTGAATGAAATTACAGAAATTGACATAAATAGAAGTAAACCAAAATAACAGCTTAGGTATATGAATGCGAAAATATGATACGACTTGATCAATGTAATCACGTGGTTCTTGTTAAACAATGACCTTGATCGTACTAATATGTTCAAATTGAAGTCGATTATTATTTGTAAGAAAATCACATATACAGTAAATATAAGTAACAATCCATGTTGAATTGGATGAATGCCTATTAACACCCTAATATCCCCATTAAAAGTTAACTTCTGCAGTGCTAAAAACACGAACAGAACTTCGACAAAAATAAAAAACCGTTTGAATAGATATTTAGGTGCACTAATGCTCATACAATATCGTATTTCCTGGAATAGACGATAGATCCAACTCCGATTAGAAGCAAAATAATATACCACATGAACATCAAATAGACATTAATCCCTGCAGGAGTATCAAATCTGGTTAATGGCTGCGGATCAAATACATTCATCCAATACCATAATGAGATGGGATTTGAGAATAGGTTCAAAACAATAGCAGACAAAACCGAAAATATTGTTGCACCTAGATATACAACTACTTTATTCCGAATAATATGACTTATGCCAAATGTTGCAAATGAAAATGCGCCGCAAAGTAATGATATTAATAAAATATACAATAAACTGTTCAGATGCGGATAGTTGGACCACAAATATGGGAATGTGAAAACCGAACGTATCAGTCTCTCACTATTTATGTTGAAAATGTAAGTGTTGGTCGTTATAAATACATCCTTTGCACCTAAAATAAGCCACGTATTAAGGTAGTTGAGTGTTAAAAAAATGGATATAATAGCGAAGCCAGAGAAGAACGTAGTGACAAACTTCGAAATGTAGTATTTTTTGGGACTTGTTCTACTAAAAAGCTGAGATACAAATTGTGATTCTTCTAAATAAATAGTGGAGTTACCCAAAACAGAAAAAAGTGAAACTACGATCATGAAAGCAAACATCACAGTCCTGGTATTTGGATTGTAAAACCAAAATGAATCATAAGAATTCCCAACACTTTGAACATCTACATTGAAATACAGGATAAAAGGGAGCATAAATGCTCCCAGCACAGAAAACAGGATCGTAACTTTAAATTGGGTGCTATGAAAAAGTACCCTAAAATCAAATTTTATGTTCTTAAGCATTAATAATAGTTCAAATTCCCAGATATTGAGTAGGAACCCCAATTATAGTTGTAACTTCTAAACACGTGTGACACAACGGTTCCTGTTGTGCCATTCGATGCGGAATAATAGTCTACTGTGACGAGACCACCACCTTCAACAGCAATAATTGAAGGGGCAATACATGATACTCTTACTTCAGCCATTGTATCTACAACAACTGTATCTCTTACCGAACCATTCAAATTGAGACTTACTGATGATTTAGCAGTATTAGTGGTTTTTGTATTCACTAAGTATGTGGTACCCTGGAAAGCCGGTAATGTTATTCCAAATCCAACTGACCCAGCGAATACATTAACAGTAAACAACACAATGAGAATTAGCATGAACTTTAGATGTTTCATATAACCTCCTTTTTAGGTTTACATCTTCAAACAAAAAATAATATCACTACCAAAATATCATTACAAAATATAGTTATTGCATATCGAAATCGCCCACCCCCAATGTTTTACATGCTTAAGTAATCAATATCGTATAGTATCAATCTACAAGTTCAAGCTTTTCTTGTCAATCAGAAAGTAGCATAAATTGATCGAATAATCATACAAGAAATGATTTATGCACACTCTTTGATGCAAGGTGTTCTTTATTGATCAATATTCACAAATTATGTTGAGTTTTTCTCGTAAATTACATACCGGAATAGTCCACCATAAGTAGAGTGATTATGTCGCTCACATACATGTTTAAATCATTTTCTTTTGTATAGACTCACCCGCTGCATGTCATCAAGGTTAATTCTGTTTGATATGGTAGCAAACTAACGATGTATCCATTTTCGTTTACAAAGCTGATCGGATAAGATCACATTTGAATTCAATTCTCATGTCCTCCGCCATAGGTAAGTAAACCCGCATAATAAACTATACCCCATAGAATAGACACGAAAAGAAAAACCTCGTGACAGTTCTATGGGGTTTTCATATACTTAAGAAAGAGGTTAAAAATGGGAAAAATCAAATTCAGTTCTGAAGTAATCGGGCAGTTAAAAAACAATAAATACGTGGATAAGGTGACAGAGAGTTCAGTACGGTTTACCCCGGAATTTAAAGCGATCATCATCAGTGAAAGTAGGCAAGGAAAGACACAGAAACAGATCTTAAAAGAGCTTAGTATCGACTCGGAGGTGTTTGGGAAAGAGCGACTGGAATCGCTCTTTCATAGAGCAAGGCAACAAGCGAAGCGACCCGAAGGATTTCAACGACTCAAATCACCAGGCCGGCCCAAGAAGCTGACTTTCAGTAGTGCGGAGGAAGAGAACCGGTATCTGAAAGACCGGAACGAATATCTTGAACAGGAGAATGAATTCTTAAAAAAACTGAAAGCGCTGGAAAGGGGGGAGTAAAGCAGCTTAGCGCAGAAAGGAAATATGAGATCATTTGGGCCATGGAAGGTCGAAGGAAAAACCGGCTGGACATAAAGTATATGTGTGCCCAAGCCAAAGTATCCCGATCAGGGTACTATGCGTATAAGAAGCGCAGACTGACAATGGGTGAAAGAGAAATGACAGACAATCTCGACTTTATCGCGATCAAGGCGGCTTATGAGTATAAAGGATTCAAAAAGGGCGCAAAACAGATTAAAATGAGGCTTATGAGGGACTACGGAGTCACTATGAACCTCAAAAAGATCCGTCGACTGATGAGCAAATACGTTCTGATCTGTCCGATCCGAAAGGCGAACCCGATCATCGCGATGATTAGAGCTCAGCACAGCAACAAAGTCTTCAGTAACATCCTGGATCGAAACTTCTCCCAAGGCGCAGCCAAGAAGGTCTTATTGACGGACATCACGTATATCAAATACAGCAACGGGAAGCGAGCTTATCTATCCACCATCAAAGACGCCTCGACCAAGAAAATCTTAGCCTGGCAACTCTCCACGACCCTTGAGTTGGATTTCGTCATCGATACGGTGAATCAGCTTCTCGAGAATTATCACGGTGAGCTGCATATGAAGTTCATCCTTCATTCCGATCAGGGCAGTCACTACACCAGTATCGCCTATCAGGATCTTCTCTCCAAACATGACATCACTCAATCGATGTCTCGTCGGGGAAACTGTTGGGATAACGCACCGCAGGAATCCTTCTACGCCGTGCTAAAAACGGAATTGGATCTCGTCAAAATCCATTCTTACGATCGATTGGCTGACTATCTTATTTCATACATCAACTACTACAATTACGATCGTCCACAATGGGATCTTCACAAAATGACACCTCACGAATACGATGAATATCTCTCAAATCCAAGGTCCACATCACGATATCTACCGGCAGTTATTCCACAAATTCAGCTCCAAACATAAAAAAGACCGACATTTCTGTCGATCTAAGGTGGTTTTTCTTTCCGTGTCCTTTACATGGGGGATAGTTTATAAACAGCGGGTTTTTGCATTTTTGAGCCATTAGTGACCATACAATGACCATACAAATCTTTTTCAACTAAACATGATAATAAAATTCAGGAAACTTTTTGACATGATTTTTAAGTGAATAGCTTAAACTTAGCTATCTAGTGTCTTAAAATGATCACACCAACGAATCAAATTGTGAAAACACAGAAATTACCGTTTATTTAAAGGTATTGGTGTTAACTCAGTAAATCAGGACCTTTAGATTTTGAAGTCTTTAGACCATCAGTAGAATCTGTCCCTTCACACTTTTGTTTGTCAGTGAAATCTTGAATACTTTCGTTTTTTGGAGGAGAATCATCAATTTCTCTTGGTTGTCCTTTCCGGTGAAACGACGTATAATCACATAGAGTGCAAGATGACGATTTAGATACTTCGAGGAAACGCTGCTGCAATACCTATAGAGGCACTTGAATCCGATATGCATGTTGTTCACCGTATTCAAGTGAAGCACTTCGGTGAATTCAATGTGATCGAGACGACCATGTTGGTCAAGTGATTTTGTTTGATCATTTCGTAGTTTGAGAAGAACCCATTATTGACTAACATCGATTTTTCTTTGATCGTCGAACCGAAAACCTCGATCACTTCCTGCGAACTCGGCCATGCGCGGTTCACACATTGCGCCACTTCCTTACCCATCCGGTTGGNNAAAACACACATCTTTTCGTCGGATAAACCTCGTTTTTTAGCGGGTGTTCCGTGTTTCCGGGCTTTTCGTCCTACCATTAGTTTAATCTCTTTACATCTATCCGGGAGGTAGATTTCGTCAATTTCCACGATCCCTTCCATCACCTCACCCTGCTTAAAGAGGGGCTGTTCAAGCAAAATCAGAAACTTGTGACGCATAAGGAACACCGTGTCCTCCGAACAATCGATTTGGGCAGCGGTTTCATGAAGTGGGATGGCATTCAAAGTGTCCACGATGAGGATGGATCAACTCGATTCACTTTGATGCAAGTTCTAGTTCAGTCTGCAACACGTCGTCACAAACTTATGTCCACACTCTTTACTTAGGACGATTTGCTTCCCACCCAGAAATTCCTTCTAGATGATGCGAGACACATTCACTTCGCATACTGGGCAAACAGAATAGTGAGTGTTTTGGACGAATTGGTTGAGTTGAATGAAATTGAAGACCTCATTGATTGGTACATTATACTCTTGATTATCTTCACTTGATCGTGTCAATTCTGACCTGTCCCAAATTTGGCCTTATGCTATTGAGTTATACCAATTAAATTATACTATTTAATGTGATCTAACCAAAGAATTAACAGATTTGCATGATTGATCAATTAATCAAATTGATATAAAACCTTAATCAATCATTTCTTTTAGATTAGAGTATTGAAACCAATTTTGCAAACACAACTCTTGTGCAAGCCCTTCAAATTGCAAATTCACTTCTTCTTTCAAAAAATCATTTGGCAAATAAACAGATGAATCTTTTGCTAAATTTAAAGCACCTGATTTGCAAAGTATTTCAGCGACGAAATTCGAACAATAATATCCTTTAGAAAGATTATGTTTAATTCCAAAAAAGCCTAGGAAGAAGCTAATGTGGGAATAGTGTAAATCATTCTTTTTAGATTTAAATTCTTTAATTTCTTCTTTAAGTTTATAGTACACTTCTGATGACACATTTATTTCATAGATTGAACATAATATTGTCCTTTTGTATTCCTTATCAAAATAGAATGGATGTTCTTCACAGAATCCCCATTTAGATCGAAAACTATAAAATTCGTTCATTTTTTCGCTTATACCAACAGATGCATGATTATATTTACCACCTTTCATTAAACAATAAAAACTGGATAGGCTACACTAAACTGGACAGAAAAAATAGGAACCTGTAAACTTAGAAGAAAAGAAAGAGGTCTATTAATGTCTAGCCGAAGAGAAAGAAGAACGTATACGACTGAATTCAAGTTCCAGATGGTTAAACTGTTTGAAAATGGGAAACCAAGATCAGAAATCATCAGAGAATATGAACTGAGCCCAACAGCACTTGATCGCTGGATCAAACAGGGCGAAGGCAGCGGGTCTTTCAAAGAGAAAGATAACCGAACACCTGAAGAGAATGAATTGATTCGATTGCGTAAAGAAGTAACGCAATTGAAGATGGAGAATGATGTATTAAAGCAGGCGGCGCTGATCTTAGGACGAAGATAGTGGTGATAAGGCGAAATGCCCACAAGTATTCGGTATCAGCGCTGTGTAAAGTCCTAAAAGTTAATCGCAGTGTTTACTACTATCATTCAAAGGTGGCTGAAATTCAGAATGACACGATTGAGAAAGAAGTGGTCCGGATCTTCAATGAGAATGAGAAGGTTTATGGAACTCGGAAAATCAAAATTGAACTCAAAAAAGCTGGATTACTTGTCTCAAGACGAAGAATAGGCAAAATAATGAAGTTAAACGGGTTAGTTTCTCCGTATACAATCGCTCAATTCAAAGTTCATAAAGAAAGCTGTAACGAATCAGAAACACCCAATATCTTGAATCGTGAGTTCAATCCTACGACCACTCTGAAGGCAGTCGTCAGTGACCTGACTTACGTAAGAGTGGATGGGAAGTGGAACTACATCTGTTTATTAACGGATCTATTCAATCGAGAAATCATTGGGTACAGTTGTGGAAGACATAAGAATGCGGATTTAGTCTATCGTGCTTTCGCTAAAGTTAAAGTCAATCTTAATCAGATTCAGATCTTTCATACCGACCGGGGAAATGAATTCAAGAATGGTTTAATAGACGACGTTATGACAGTTTTCGAGATTCAGCGTTCCTTAAGTATGAAGGGTTGTCCTTACGATAACGCGGTCGCCGAAGCGACCTTCAAACTCATCAAAACTGAATTCGTTAAACACAGGCAGTTCAGATCTTTGGATCAGTTAAATATCGAACTTAGTTCATTTGTATCCTGGTTCAATCAAAAAAGAATCCATTCGACACTCGGGTATCTAAGTCCCATTGAGTATAAAAACATATCACTTATAAAAACTGTCTAGTTTACTGTTGCCTTTCCAAACTTCCTAAGAATCCTTTGTATTGTTGTAAAAGAATATAAACTTTGAAATTGCTTACCACCTTAGTACACTCCTTTCTAATCTCGTATACATGCACACACTAAACGCTAAAAACTTTAAAATAAGTTCGACTAATTCGTATAGAAACAAAATGAATTTATCTATGACTGGATTTCAAATTTCTAAAGAAGTAAAACCTCTTTTATGAACCAAAACGTTTTCTATATGCGAATTCATGTTTGTATACTTTACAAAGGCAAATCTTTCTTCTCAAACCATACGATTCCGACAGCATAAGTAATTATCCCGATAGTCATCAAAATCCCAAATTTCCATAGGTAGTCTGTCGTTCCATTTAAAATAGATAAGGAGTCAAACAATGATATAATTGAAACATAGTTGAACATATTCATGGAGTCAATTCTTATAACGGATGGGATAACCTTAGATCCGAACAGACCAAGTATTGTAAATACTAAAAATGATATTGATAATCCACCACCCACACCCAAAGCATTTTTGCTTCTATTAAACCAAGCTGAAGCCAGAAAACAGACACCAGAGATTGCAAACATAGTGAAGAAAGCTCCTGCGTTAAGCATTACCAATTGAAAGGTGCTTATTTTTGCAATAGATTTATCAACAAATGATATAGCAATCAAACTTGTTATGGTTGTCATTGAAAACATAGCAAACAGTGATGAAACAAGGAACATCATCTGAGTCACTGTTACTTTGCGTCTTTTGGTTGGAGTAGATAATACGTATGCCAAAGAACCTGAATCGACTTGTCCAGCAAGTAATGAGTTGGCTGTCATTATCGTAAAAACAATTGGAAGCAGCAAACCAGCGATTCTATAAAAAATTGTTCCAACAACCAAACCGTAAATATTCATATCTTTTATCTCTATCAAAGAGGTTGATACTGAGGTCGGCAACTTGTCAAGAAGGCTCTCAGAAAGATCCGATATTAACGTTTCAACATTCTGACTCGGATTGACCATTAGCTGAGCTCTAAAACTCTCAATCGCCTGATACGATACATTATGGATATCTTCTTTTGTATAATTCACACCTTCAATCTCAGCTAATTTATCAAACATTTGTTCAGACATCGTTCTTGAAATGAATTCTGTAGCAAAATCGCTAGTCGAAACATTATCTGTCGCTAGAAATGAAGTAATCGCAGTATTTATAATTATTTTTGCCTGGTTTGCGATTTCTAGGTTATTATCAACAAGCACTTTGTCATATACTCCATCGGCAATATGGTTTAGTACGAAAGAAGATATCTGCGTATTTGTTAATTTGTTCCCATTTGAAGAGCATAAATCAGCAATGGCAATTATGAATGATTTTTCTTGATCATTAGTAGTATTCAACGTTAAGGCAACTTTCGCCATTTCATTTGTATACCCACTATTGATAAGTTGTTCATATCTGTTTGAGATAATGGTTACGTTTGCTACATTTCCTTCGTAGCTTGATAAAGCAGAATCTGTCATATAGTAAAAATTCATAGCTGATTTTTCTATTTGAGCATCAACTGTGTTTTTAGTAAACATCTCCATCATGGATGTTTTCATTTCATTAATACTTGGGTTACCCATAATCAGTATTATGGTTGAAAGCATTACACAAGTAGCACTGGTCACAAGAACCCACATTAACCAATTTGCTTTAAAGGATTGTTTGAATAAAGGTCTACTGATCATATCGATTTCTCTCTTTCAGTTTTGAAAATTTCTCTAAAATATGTCTCTAGTGTATACTTAATTTCCGACACAAACTTTACATCGAAATTGACTAAATTTTTAAACAAACTATCTATTTCATTTTTTTTAATACTAATTGTCACTTGACTGTACCTCATATGATCTCTAATAACTTCATAATTCAATAACTTGAATTTCTCATAATCGTCTTGATTAATGAATTCAATCTTGAACTCCCTTGATTGACGATTTCTGATCTTGTTCATGTCTGCAATGTCAATAATTCGACCTTCTTGAATTAATGCTACTCTGTCACATGTGTTTTCCAACTCTTCAAACATATGACTGCTCATAAGAATTGTTTTCCCTTTTGCCCTTTCCCGCTTGATGATGTCCATAAAGGCAATTCTCATTAAGGGGTCAAGCCCCGTTGTTGGCTCATCTAGTATAATGATATTTTTATCTGCCATAAACGCAGCAACAATAGCCGTTTTTTGCTTCATACCTTTACTCATTCTCTTTAAATTTGCCGTAGGATCCAACTGAAGCTTCTCAATTAGTTCATTTGCGTAACTCATATCAACCATATTTAGAAATTCAGCTTGAGATTTCAAAAAAACAGTTCCTAAACCTAAATCTGGGAAGGCAATTTCACCTGGTACATATCCGATATTTTCTTTGATCTCACTCGCGTTTTTCCAACAATCAAGACCATTTACTCGCACTTGGCCTTTATCAGGTTTAAGAAAACCCATAATGGTTCTGATTGTTGTTGTTTTGCCTGCACCATTAGTTCCGACAAAACCAATCATCTCACCTTTTTCAACAGAAAGATTTAGTTCAAAAACTCCTCGATTATTGCCGTAATCCTTTGTAAGATTTACTATTTCAATAATAGCCATTATAAGGCACCTCCAAAATCTCGATCTTCTTTGTAATAACTCATAAAGTAGTCTTCAAGTGTTTCTTTTATATGGCTAAAGCCCTTGATTTTATATTTAGATAGAGATTTGATCAGTTCGTTTATGTTTTTGTCATCAATATTGAGAGAAACCATTTTCTTTTCATCATTTATATCGAAAATTTTATAGTGATTATTCTGTTTAGCTAAGGTAACAAATTCCTTCATATCGTCTTTTTGAAAAAATTCCACAATATAGTTCTTATTTGATTTGCGTTTTAAATCGTCAGCCAAAAACTCTGAGACAATGCGTCCATCTTTGATGATTGCTATTCTACTGCATGTGGCATTGACTTCTGAAAAGATATGACTAGACATTAAAATTGTTTTCCCGCGCTTCTTTTCTTCTCTGACGAAATCAATAAATACTTCTTGCATTATTGGGTCTAGTCCGCTTGTAGGTTCATCGAGGATTAAAACATCGGGATCGCTCATAAATGCTGTTACAATCGCGAGTTTTCGCTTAATTCCCAGACTCATCCTTTTGGTTTCGCCTTGAGGATCCAATTCAAATAATTTAATCAAATAATTTAATCGCTCATCATTTTCTACGTGCTTCAATTTTTTCATCATATCGATAAATTCATATCCGGTTAATCCATCCGGCAGAGCAATCTCACCTGGTAAATAACCCACATTAGAGCAGATTGAGTCATAATTATCAAATGATTCTTTACCAAATATTTCCGTTTCACCACTGTCTGGTTTTGAAAACCCCATCAGATGCCTGATTGTCGTTGACTTTCCCGAACCGTTTGGTCCTAAAAATCCAAAAACATCTCCTTCATTTACTTTGAACGAAACATTAAAAACACCTCGGCCAGAGCCGTAATCTTTCGTTAAATTGTTGACAATAATGTTATTCATTTAACTCCTCCTTTATATTTCTTGAGAGCGTAAAATAGTATGTGTGAATTCGAATTTAATTAAAATAAAGGGACATATCTGCTAGGATAAAGTTACGACACTAACCCAAGGAGATATGCCCATGTCCAATTCTACCCTAGATTTATTAAAATTACTATCCTCGCCCGAGGAATTACGGGAGTCAAT
>DITO01000018.1:39465-54810 GCA_002422065.1 Erysipelotrichaceae bacterium UBA6182
GAAACTGAAGGCAGTGAGAATTGTCGAAACGGTAGTTATCAGCGCACCTTCGATACGGAATATGGGGCTGTTGAACTAAACGTCCCAAGAGATCGAAAGAATGAATTCAATACAGCCTTATTTGATGCCTATCAGAGACGTAGTCATTGGTTAGAAGATATGGTCATCGCACTCTATCAGAAAGGCTCTACGACCTCTGAAATCTGTGAGCTGATTGAGAAACTGTATGGCCACCACTACTCTAAACAGACCGTCAGTAATATCACTGAAGCGACTCAGGAACTGGTTGAACGCTTCAATCAAAGAGCTCTGAAACCGCGATATAGTATTCTGTATATCGATGCCACCTTCACGAAGATTCGCCGTTCTACGGTCTCCAGTGAGGCTGTATACCTGGTTTTGGGGATCGATGAGGACGGGAAACGAGAGATTTTGAGTTATTGTATTACCCCAAACGAATCCAGCGAGATCTGGAAGGATGTCTTTGAAGATCTTAAGAACCGAGGGGTAAAGGAAGTTCTACTAGGCGTCATGGATGGACTGAAGGGACTGGACGAATCATTTTTGAGTTATTTTCCGAAGGCGGATATCCAGCGCTGCACGGTCCACTTTATGCGTAATATCTGTAAGCGCGTAAGGGTTCAAGATCGTCTTGAGGTGGCCACAGATCTTAAAGAAATCTTCGCCAGTCAAAATGAAACTCAAGCCTTAGAGCTCTGCGAAGCGATGAAACGAAAGTGGAAGAAAGATTATCCCAAGCTATTTGAAGATTACCTTAACCGGCCAAACATGTTTACTTACTTCAAGTATCCCGTCTATATTTGGAGATCCATTCGAACCACAAATTGGATTGAAAACACGAATAAGCAGCTGAAACGTCAAATCAAGAAGAAGGAACAGTTTCCAAATGAAGGCTCCGCAGAACGATTCTTGGTTAACCTATTTACGATTCAAAATGAGAAACTAAATAGTAGAATAATGAAAGGTTTTGAATTAGCTTACCCTAAATTAGCTGAGATGTTTGAAGAAAGAAGCTATTTATCTGGCAGTTCCCTATGAAAGAACACAAACTTCTTTACACTCCCAAAACAGTGCCAGTATCACTCAGTAGAATATATATACTTCTTTTTTTATCCATTTTCATACTCAATTTTTCTAATTTCCTACAAACGCAATAGCTAACGAACCGGGTCCGGTATGAGAACCAATTATTGGGCCCATATCATTGACAAAGACTTCTTTTACTTTATTACTACTAATAATCATCGTTTTTAGAAATTCCGCCTCTTCTAAGCAATCTGCATGATGAATGAATACTGTTTGCAATTCCTTATCAGAAGCAAACTCATCAAATTTGTCAAACAGGGATCTAATTGATTTCTTCCTCCCTCTGACTTTATCTGCAACAACGATTTTACCTTCATTATCCAGTTTGAGAATTGGTTTGATTTCCAGTAAATAGCCGAGGGCTGCGTTAGTGGCAGAGATTCTCCCACCTCGTTTCAGATGATTGAGATTATCTACGATAAACCATGAATTTACTTTCTTTCTCAATAATTTCAAACCATCAATTATTTCATCCTTAGTTCTTCCCTGTTTAAGCATTTCAATTACCTGATATACGATTAATCCTTGGCCAGCAGAAGCACTCCGAGTATCAAAAATGGTAATGTCGGCATCACTCTCTCGCGACATAATAGTATTTCTGGCAATCTGCGCACAATTAAATGTTTCACTAAGCGCTGAAGAAAATCCAATATAGATAACGGCATACCCTTTGTTTACGTATTCTTCAAATATCTTTTCGAATATAAAGGGTGTAATTTGCGTGGTGGACGACATCTCACCTTTCCTAAGTTTATTGTAAAAATCCTTATAATTTAATTCTATCCCAAAATTATCTTCATATTCAATTCCACTTAATTGAAAAGAAAATGGTACAACATGTATTCTGTTTTCATCAATATATTCTTTTGAAAGCTCACAAGTAGAATCTGTTATTATCTTTATTTTCATTTGTTCTCCTTATTTGAGGAATTATTAAATCAAAACAATCATTATTCTGGCTACATTCTATTTTTGATTTCTTCAGCCTTAGTCGCCCAGCTTTCTGATGCATTCTTGCATTTTCCACATAAATCGCGAACATCTTCTGGGTGAAGCATTTCGGTAGATTTTGCGCCAGACTCCAGAACCATGCTTTCCAATTTTTCAGGATTATCAAGTAATGGACACGGGCGAAGATGATTATCATTGAATGGTTGATTTCTAAAATATTGCTGAAATAAGGGTGATTTATATGCTTCAAGCAACGATTTCTCATGAATGTTGGAATCCGAATAATGAATGAATGCACAAGGCTCGATGTCACCATTCGCATTAATATGCAGGTAGTTTCTACCGCCGGCTATGCAACCTTTGACATATTCCCCGTCATTCCAAAAATCAATTGTGAAGAGTGGCTTCGTGTTGCGGAACTTCCGAATCTGATCGAACATGTATTCCCTTTGCTCAGCATTTGCCATCAAATCGGTATGAGTATCTATTCCAACAGGCATATAAGTGAAAAACCAGCCGAATTTTGCACCTCTTGCTATCATGTCGTCAAAATAGGCTTCACTCCCAATTATCTCCGTATTTGTACTTGTGTAACATGTAGAGAATCCGAATGGAAGTTTTTTTGATTTTAGAAGCTCCATCGATTTAATGACTTTTGAATAGGTTCCAATCCCTCTACGTGAATCAGTGGAATCTTCAAATCCTTCAATACTGAAAGCTAAAATCAAATTCTTTACTTTAAGCATATCTTCCGTGAAGGCTTCATCAACAAGTGTTCCGTTCGTGAAGGCAAGGAATCCACAGTCATTGTGCTCCGCGCATAATTTAATAATGTCATCCTTCCTCGTTAATGGTTCTCCGCCTGAGAATATATACATAAAAGTACCCAACTCTTTTCCTTGCTTAACAATAGAATTAAGTGTCTCATAATTCATTGATAATTGATTACCATAGTCTGCCGCCCAACAACCAGTGCATTTTAAGTTACACGCGGATGTAGGATCCAATAAAATAGCCCAAGGAATATTGCATTCGTTTTCGATGCGATTTTTCTCCTGTCTTTTACCACCAATGATCGATGCATTAATAATCATATTCTCAAATATTTTCTTTCGTACATCATTGTCGATATCTGTCCAAAGGCTAGATATTAACGAGTACCAATTCCCTTCTTTGTTCTTGATAATTGACTTAACGGCTTGCAACTCTCCACCTATAATTTTATCTTCGTCAAACTTTTCTAGTAGATCAATAATAATAGGAATATTTTTGTCTGGATTTGAATCAATTAGGGATAGGACTGTTTTGAGACTAAAAGATTTTATTTTCTCATTAAAGTTTAGTTCTGACATTTTTCCTCCGTTGAATTCTCATCTTAATTGTGAGAATCATTCTATCAGTATTGTAATTCGGTCGTCCGTCCGATAAATGGCTATAACAGTACCCCGCCATATGCGAGGATGTTAATATGTTTGATACTCGAAAACTACTTTACAATTAAAAACTTAACTTTCTAATTGCTAAAACATAGACCCGATTACACTTAGTGCCTCCGGTAATTCCTTCTCATCTGAATTCAACAATACTTGAATCGATGTCCCAAAAAGTGCACCAAATAGCATTCTAGCAGCTGTATGTGATGTGTATCCAGATAATCGAAATTCCGGAGTGGCAATGTTCAGAATATTGTCTTCAATCAATTGAGCTACATTGTCGAACAATTCATTTAGTAAATTTCTAAAACTCTCAGACCACATAGCCATACTTGTTAAATCAAACAGTAATCGGAATAAATTCGGGTTTTCCCGCAACATATCCTGGAAGTACCTTATAAGGTTGTTCATCTTCTCTTTAGCGGTTGATCCAATCATGAGAATCCTTTCAACTTCAACAATGTACTTTTTGATAGTCATACGGATTACTTCAACAAGTAAACCTTCCTTATTCTTATAATAGTAATTCAGCTGACTAAGTACAACTCCCGCTTCATCGGCGATTTCTCTTAACGATACATTGGCATATCCTTTCTTTGAGATGTGGTCGAACGCGGCATTCAATATCCTTTGTGACTGATGAACTTCTTGTTTATCATAATGCATTGACATCCCTCCAATTAATTCGGACAACCGTTTTAATTGATTAAAGTGTACACCTGCAATGGCTTATTGTCAAATACTTCTGATGAATCTTCTAATGAATCAGATGAACTAGATGAATTTAGAAATGATCTCTCTAATTATACTTTCCTTAAATGAAATATCATATTTCTCTCTTAGATATATTTGTTCAATTCGTCTTTGACTGCACTTAATACTGTTTTTACTGAAATTACTTTTTCTATGTCGTCCCACTTTTCTTTCGCTGATATGTATCCAAGATTAGCTATATACTCTCCTTTCCCAGCATCAAAAATAGAGAATTTACTAGTATCAATGTTAAGATTAAAATCTGATAAAGATTTTGCGCTTTCCTGCGTATCACTCGACATCAAATCTATGATTCGAAGAACTACATCACTCATGCGTGCTGAGACTTAAAAGATTGGTTGTCCGTCCATAGTAACTGAAAGGATTCTATTTGATTGCATCGTTTTAAGTAATTGGACTGGCAAATTCATTTTAACTCCTCCATCTACTAGTTGCATTTTTTCATATTTCTTTGTACTAAAAACTATTGGGAATGAGCAAGATGCACGAACTGCCTGTGTGATTAATCCGTCCGAAATGATGATCTTATCATTGTCATTTATGAATCTATTGGGTACATTGGTAAAGACAACTAGTTTCCCACTTACGAGGTCTACCGCAGTTATCGCTATAAGCATTTTTAAATCACTTATTTTATTTACATCAAACTTTTCGAATTGCTCTTGTATCATACTTTCGAAAGTATCCGCATCAACAAATCCATCGAGTTTATTTTTTGCGAATGGTAACACTCGAAGATTGGGACGTAAAAATACTTTCCTATCTGCAAACTGTTTTTCCAGTTCGAACATAGCCATCGTTAATTGCTCACTTTTAGCTCCGGCCGCTGTAAGAGCAGCGATTATTGAGCCCATGCTTGTACCAGCAATACAATCGATTTTGATATCCTTTTCTTCCAAAACCTTCAAAACACCAATTTGCACATATGCTCTTATTCCTCCCCCAGCTAAAGCGATCCCTAATTTTCGTTTCATGAGACCTCCTTGAGAATATTCTATTCTTGAAATTAATAGCATTCAATCTGATTGTTCGGACAACAATATGATTTTTATCGGATATTTATCTGTAAAAGTGCTTAGTTGTGGAATTGATCTCCTTTTGATTTGTCATATTTCCAAACTTATAAATATACGATGAACCTTATTACCGTCGGCATTTCTTACTGTGACCCAATATTACCCCAGTATTTAATGCCATAAATTTGAGCACTTCTTTCCGGAGTTCTTGGAAGTTCATTCGGTTTCATAACTTTTTCCAAATCGTGGGAGGAAATCTCAAAATTTGGGTTTGCGTGCATCCGTTGTCCCTTGTCCAGTTCCCAAGCGTTTACCCTAAGTTTCGACCGGTGGGAGGCTCGGGCGAAACTTAAGGAACCACTCGTGGATATAGCGCTGCCATTCAACTTGATATGGCAGTTTATCCCTATCGTTGTAGAGTCTTGATAAACATTCTTCTTCAGTTGCCTGAATGAAGATCAGCTCAGCCCCAAGACTAGTGGCTAAGCGTTCTCTGTCTGTATTGAGTGGATACCCACCGATGATCCAAGCTTGAGACCACTTCCCTGTTCTGGTTTTGATCTGATCAAGTAAGGCATCTCTGAGTAAGAAGACATTGGTAGATAGTTCCAGTGGCTTGTCATAGGCAGGTAGTAGTGTGATGGCTTGATAGAGTTCATCTAGGTCTAGGACTAGATCACTGCGCTTCTTATGAGCCTTAACATAACTGGTCTTCCCTGAGAGTGGTGCTCCATAGACCAGGTAGACTTGCTTTCCTGATCCTTGACCGAATCGTTCATGGATCGTGTTATGACATTGATGATGGACCAGTAGGATATTGTTTGGATTAAGACTTACTTTTACATCGTTCACATTCATTGGGCTTAACTCAATGATGTGGTGAGCAATACATTCCAGATCCTTCAGGATTGGTTCATGACATTTCTGACAAAGTAATCCCTTTTCAGGAGTGCTTTGTTCGATCATCAATCGCTTTCTTAAGGTGATCCATTCGGGTGATTTATAGAAGTCTGATAAGGTCTTGAATCTCGCCATTACCAATTACCTTCTTTGGCCAGACGTTCTCTTAGTTCCAGCTCTTGTTTCTTCAGCTGCAACATTTGAGGATTATCGGAGTAGTGTTCAGGATCCTTGTTTTTCAAAAGTCCAAACAAAGCTCCGGTATCAGGTGGTTGATGTTTCTTAGTAATCTCGGTGTAAGTAACTGCCTGACCATTCTCGGTTTTGGTGTAGACTTTCTTTTCTTCATAGTCATATCCAAGCGCTTTTTTGATCAAAGCATTCTCGAGTTCAGTAATTAGCGTTTCTTTCCCTTTTTTAAGGGACTTTGATAACTCCGGATATTCTTTCTTATAAACTTCTAGGGTTGAGACAGCGATCCCGAGGTTTTTAGCGATCTTTTCTTCACTAATTCCATCTCTAGCCCATTTCTCTACCAGGTGTAATTTGGCTTTTACTGATTCCCATTTACTCTTGGCCAATTTGATCACCTCTTCACATCAAACCTTATCAAATAAAAAAACCTCGGTATGTACCGAAGTTTTGAACAAAATCAATACTAGTAGAATCAGTTCTCATACTTTTCAGTAAGCTATTACTCAGTTCTTAACGCTTCAACAGGATCTTTTTCCGCAGCCATACGTGCAGGAATCATACCGCCAAGCAAAGTGAGAACAACACTAATCACAAGAAGCAATAATGCATGAAGAGGTTGAAGTTGAGCAACATTTGCTAAGCTTGTCGTATTTAAAATGAACCAGTTTATAGGGATAGTCAGAAGATAAGCAATTCCAATGCCGAGAAGGCCAGATACTGTACCTATGATGAATGTTTCCGCATTGAATACGCGTGTGATATCTTTCTTTCTTGCACCTAATGCGCGAAGCACACCAATTTCTTTCGTTCTCTCTAGTACCGATATATATGTAATAATGCCGATCATTATAAGTGATACAACTAGCGAAATAGCTGCGAAGGCAATTAATACAATTGTAATTGCATCCATTATTCCACCCGTCATTCCGGTAATTCGTTCAGCTAGATCGGAATAAATAATAACATCCTTTTGATCTTTATTTAAATTATAAGCATCAAGATAACTCAAAACGGCATCCTTGGATTCAAAAGTCGTAGGATAAAGGTAGATTAAATAAGGAGTTGCATCACCACCTAAATAAGAAACAATCATCTTCTTAGCGATGGAATCTACCGGTTCCATTGTGACGATATTGTAATCGACTGCATTTTGTGCTTTGACAATTTCTGATTTGCTTGAATCATTAATGATTCGTTGAATAAGACTATCACTGTAAGCAATTCCATTCCCAAGAATGCCAATTGTTACATCTTTCTTGAGTCTGACGATTCCTTCAATTTTTAGCGAGATATTATTCTTCGAATTATACATTGCTTCATAATCTGAATTCGGAATGAAGTTGCCATATTGCCCTTTCACGAAATAATCATTGTTTAGAACAACTTTTAACTCTGTACCTACGATTTTATCAAATTTAATGGTTTTAATACTCTCAACATTAAATCCAAGTTTTTTTAATACGCTTGTGTTTATTCTGTTTTGATTATCAACTACAAGAACAAGACCTCTTTCATCTTTTGGATAAGTGCCATAAAGTACATCATAATTCTTTTCTAAATAGGATAGTTCTCCTTCCTTAAGTGGTGTTGGGTATGACGCCAAACCAACATCACTTATACTCGTGAAATTCGACAACATTGAACGGATATCCATACCGCCATCCGAACTTCCCATATTGATCCCGATTGCCATTGAGACAGGTTGGACAACATCATTAACTTTTCTGACTAGATTCATTCCAACAATACGAGTATAGCCAATACTATTGCATACTTCTGGGTCTACCTTAGTTACATAATCCAAAAAATCTTGAGTAAATATATTAGTGTGCGTGATGGTTTCTGCGGCGGGATCGTAAAGAAAAACCTCATCGGAATTGACATATTCTTTATTATTCGTAATAATCGATGTTATTTCGCCTTGAATTTGAGCCATCGTATTCTTGTTGATATCCACAGAGGTTTGTGAAATGATGATTGGGAATTCGGACAGTGCATCATTTTGGAATTTATCAATTTGTCGCTGAAATCCAGAGGATAAGCTAAGAATCAATGCAATCCCAATGATACCGATACTCGATGCAAAGGCTGTCAGCGTTGTTCTCCATTTTTTGGTAGCAATATTCCGTCCAGATAATTTGAGCGCGGTAAAGAAACTCATGCTAGTCATTTTTAATTTATAGATACTGCTCTCGACAGTCTGTTCAAGCGGATTTGTGTCGGATACGACTTTACCATCCTTAAACTCAACAATCCGATCTGCATAGCGATGTGATAGTTCCGGGTTATGCGTTACCATAATCACTAGCTTCTCACTAGCAATTTCTTTGATTAAATCCATGATTTGAAGACTGGTGATTGAATCAAGTGCTCCGGTAGGTTCGTCCGCAAGGATAATGTCAGGATCATTTGCAAGTGCCCTAGCGATTGCGACACGTTGCATTTGACCTCCTGACAATTGGTTTGGTTTTTTATGAATATGATCCTTCAAACCAACTCTTTCCAATACCTCTCTAGCTTTACTGTGTTTTTCCTCGAAAGAAACACCACTGAGCGTCATTCCGAGTTCTACATTTTCGACAACACTTAAGTGAGTGATCAGATTGTAGTTTTGGAAAATAAAACCAATACTATTATTTCGATAAGCATCCCAATCCAAATCTTTGAATTTTTTAGTGGATTTACCATTGATTATTAGATCCCCACTATCATAGTGATCTAGACCACCAATGATATTAAGACAGGTCGTTTTCCCTGATCCGCTCGGTCCGAAAATCGCGACAAACTCATTTTGTCGAAAACTTAGATTTATCTCATCTAGTGCAACTTGGGTAAAATTACCTGTGGTATAACTTTTGGTTACGTTTCTTAGTTCTAACATTGCGTCCTCCTAGTGTTAGTCTTTCTTGAAAGATTTGATAATAATTCATATGCTGTCTTACATGTGAATTGAGCACTTCTACAAATGAAAATCGTAAACAACCGGTACATTTGTTTTCCAAATGAGCATTCGGATTACCTCGTTACTTCCTATTTTCATTGATGAAAAGATGTTTGAACTCATTCATTTTGTATCCAACGATAATAAGGTGTGAAGCAACATTTATAATTTTTGAATAAATTGAATTGCCACTGTATTTAATCCTGCATGTGCAGCGATTACGGATGGTAAGTCATATATTTCATAATTCGCATTGGGAAAAGCTCTATTAAATGATGAAATGAACTTATCCAACTTTGGAATTCCTTCTGCATGCAAGATATATGCCTTGTGACTGTCCACATTGAACCCTTCTTTTTTCATGCTTTCAAATATTGTTTGAAATAATCTCTCATCCGTTCTTGTCGTCGCAAATTTTTCAAATGCGTCTCCGTAATTTCCCAAAACAAGTCCAATTTTGACTTTCAGCAAACCGCTTAATATTGCCGCACTACTCGATATTCTACCTCCGCGTTTCAGTTGATCCAGATTTTCCGGTAAAACATATGTGATCGTTTCACGTAAAATTCGCATGGTAACATTTATAATTTCTTCCTTAGATTTTCCTGCTTTTGCCATTTCGGCAGCACAGAGTGTGACATAGCGCTGAGATCCAACTAAGGTACCAGTATCTACAATACTCACATTTGTCATTTGGTTCTGCACTGTAGCTAAAGCAAAGGCTTGATAGGTGCCCGATAGTTTACTTGAAATTGGAAAAATCAAAATATCGTCATAGTCTTTAGATTTCAAATTAACCATTACTTCGTTAAGCAGTCCAAGATTGGGTTGCGATGTCTTGATGTCCGCCTTTGCTCGAAGAAAATCATTTAATTTATTGTAGGTTAATTCAAAATAATCTTGGTACTCTTTCCCATTCACGAGTACGGATAGCGGAACTAAAACAATATTATTTACTACCGCTTCATTAGATGTTAATCCACTCGCGGTGTCGGTCACTATACAAATTTTTCTCATGTTTTTCCCTCTCGGTTGACGTGTGATATCACGTTACTTGGTTTCCAATAAATGAAATTGCGATTGAACCTGGACCAGTGTGAGAACCGATAACCGCGCCCATATTATTGATAATTACTTTTTTAACATTGGATACTTTGAACAGTAGACGTTTTAAATACTCCGCCTCCTCGATACAATCGGCATGATGGATAAAAATTGTTTTAGGTTCATGACCTGCGGCAAGTTCAATAAATTTCTTCGATAATTTTGTCACTGAATTTTTCCTTCCTCGTACTTTTTCAGCAATAACAATCTTCCCTTCTTTATCTAATCTTAATATCGGTTTGATCTCAAATAGTTGGCCTACTGTAGCATTAGTTAGTGATGTTTGATTAATCTTTGATTATTCCGTAATCTCGAAATTAGTTCACTAAAATATCGCTTCGATTGCAGTAAGAGACTCAGGTAGTCTTTCCTCTTTTGGGTCTAATAAAACTTGGATTGCAGTACCAAACATTGTTCCAAATAGAATGCGAGCAATCGCATTTGGGGATTCATTTTTGAGAAAACTATCCTCTGGAATATCGATTAAAATATACTTTTCGACCAAGATTGATAATTTTTCAAATAGATTACTTAGTTGCTTCCCAAAAACATCTGACCATAGTGCCATACTTGAGAAGTCATACAGTAGTCGGAAAAGCTTAGGATTTTCACTCAGCATTTCTTGAAAGTATTTTATGAAATAAGATACTCGTTCTTTGGCATTTGCTCCTCGTTTGAGTCGTTCCTCAACTTCAAGCAAATATTTGTCAATCATTAACTGAATGACCTCGATAAGCAATCCCTCTTTGTTTTTAAAATAGTAATTTAATTGGCTTAGTACGACTCCTGCTTTTGCTGCTATTTCGCGTAAAGAAGCGTTAGCATATCCTTCGTTTGAGATATAATCATATGCAGCCAGCAAAATTCGGTCTTTCTGACTCATCGTTTCACAATTTTGATTCATCGCGCACTCCTTATAATTCGGACGTTCGTCCTAATATATTAGTAATAATATAGTTTTCTGTGTACGATGTCAATATTTTTATGTTTAAACACTAAAGTTAATTTTATTAACTATTAATCTTTTAGAAATTCATGCAATATAACCTTAATATTATAATTCACATCATTTAATAGCATTATACCCTTATTTTTAATGGCTTAAACAGTTGTTTTTGCGATGCAATACTTTCTGGGATTATCGGGGTGTTTTTTCTACGTTTTTTTCTCATCTTTATGCAATTCATAGTGTTTCTATCACTGATAAATTTTTCATAATGCTGCGATAAATGATCTAATCTATTTGTAGCCTAACAAAAAACTCCAGTAAGTACCGAAGTTAAATGTGCAAAGCTGATTTTACTGGTTTAGAAAACACTCGATCTATATCATCAATGATTTGAAGATCGATCTGGCCTTTTTCACCCATGTGGTAGAGAATCTTAATTGCGTTATTATGATTCATTGCATTCCGATATGGTCTTTTTTCTCGTAATGCCTGATAAATGTCCAGACATGTTACAAGTCTGGATGAAAAATCTAAGTCTGCCGCAGTTAACAAATTTGGATAACCAGAACCATCCAATTTCTCGTGATGATTTCCAGCCCACCTCGCGATATCTTCAAAGCCTTTTAAATCTTGCAAGCATTCTTTAGTTACAATTGGGTGCTTTTTAATCACTTCAAACTCATCGGCAGTCAAATTCCCAGGTTTATCAAGGATTGCATTGCTTATGGATAATTTGCCTAAATCGTGCAAATCAGTCGTTATTAACAACTTATATTTCGTCGTAACATCAAAATGATAAAATTGAGACATTTTTAACATACGGTTGGATAAACCAGTAGAGTGTCTTCTTGTAAATATTGATTTGGCATCAATGATTCTTGATAATGTTTTAGTTAATTCTCGGATTTTCTTGTAGCTTAATGCATTTGAAAACGATGTGATCTGATTAGCTAGAGCCATATTAATGTTCACATCATTTAGATCATCCCAGAAATTTCTCTCTTCCAACAAATTTAAAACAATATCAGAGATTGGTGTAGAAAACTTAATTTGCCGATTTGAAGCAATATATTTCACAATGACATCTTTTGAGATGTGATTCAAATCAAAATTTAAATCAAGACTATCTGCTAAATGAATAATCTGAGAAAATAATGGAATCTCATCCTCTTTCAAGCCAAAGAATCCACTCCCATCGTAATTCTCATGATGATACTTAATTACATCGATTGGATTGGTAAGGAAAGGAAAGTGTCTTAAGTTGTTTTCACCGATTAGACAATGCTCCTTACGGCTTTCTGAAATTGCAATTTTGACCTTAATCGAATAATTGAGCTTATCATCAAGTATTTTCATTGTGGCACCATTGTCGTGCATTAAAGAAAGTGCCGCCAAATCAAATATCCCTTCGGACCGTATCATTAGCCTGTGACCTACTCTGGCTGCAATATATGCTATACGTTTAGAGTGATTAGTTGGAACTCCAAAAAGATCTGCCTCTATAGCATCCAAGGTATTTGATATGGAAATGAGAAACTCATTAAGACTAAAGTTCATATACCACCTTACACCAGTACATCATCCAGATTCATAATGAACCTGTTATCCAATACTGAGTACAACATTAGATTAACACATTTGTACCATTTGTGATAAATTGTTGTATTTGTGCACTTCTTTTGATGAGAGCTCACCTTAATAATAATTATAATTCAAACCAATTATCACCATTATACCGCTCACTTAATAGCGATTTTGCGGTCTTTGAGGCACTACTACTTTATTCAAAAATCAATCCTTTTTTAGAAAAATGTTTACATTACTATCGAGCACAATATTTCTAGTTACCCCTTACATCCTTGCTTGATTTCTGATCATACATTCTGGTATCAGCCACATTAACGAGATCGCTTGATGCTTGCCCATCCTTTGGATAAACAGCTATCCCATAACTGAATGAATACTTTAGTTCTATCGGTATTTGGCTCAAATCATTGATTGCTGATTCCAAAGGTATTTGTGCTAATCTTTGTTCAATTTCTTCTGGTTCACAATGTAGAAAAATAGCAATGAATTCATCACCACCAAAACGAGCTACAATATCACTCCGACGAGCAAGTTTCTGGAGCGTCTTAGCTAACGCCTTGATGATAAGATCTCCAGCAAGGTGACCCTGACTGTCATTAACAGCTTTTAAATTATCCAGATCGAACATTGCCAAGCAAAAACACTCATCGTAGCGTTTAGCTCTTTCAAGTATTCCATTAAAGTTCTCAACAAAAAAGTGACGATTATACAGGCCGGTCATATGATCCGTAAGGGCTTGATTGGATCTTTCTAAAAAAGTAAGTTGATTCGAGATGATTGTTTGGATATTGTCTCTGATAAAACGCATGACAATCAGGTCATTCTCGTCATAAGCGTTCAATCGATTGGAATCGATCCCCAAAGTTCCATACAGTGAATCTTTATGATAAATTGGCGCAACAATAGATGATTTGATTATTGATACTTCACCGGTGTTTGATTTGATAGGATAAATTTTAAAATTTGTGCTTAAGTCATTGATCATTACCAAGTCATCCATTTTCCCATTTGTTGACTGATACAAAAACGAATCCGTTATGGGTAAAAGGAAATTATCAATATCGCTGCTATAGCCTATATTAGAGATGATTTTGAAATAATTCCCTTGAACAACAAATACAGCCCCAAAATGCCCATTTTCAAATACTTTTATGGCTTCAGTGAGAACTAGTGATAAGGTTTTCCCGATGTCATCACCGATATCAATCGCATTATTCAACTTCAAAAGTGCTAAACTAACCTGTGTTATCTTCTCATATGCTGATAGACCCACTTGAAAAGCTGTTGATTTCGATAGTACAAATAGTATCCCTTGAGAGTTCTGATACACAACGTTAATTTTGCGAACCAAGTATCATATTTGATACCCAGGTGTAATAAGACCAAACTAAACTCGGACAATTCAGTTTGTATGTAGTTGTTCTTCAATATCTTAAGTACGTTATGTTGACCAAACCGAGCAAATTCACGAATAAATCGATCACTTAGAAATAAAGGATCGGCGATATTTAAAGATAAAACAACCAAAGATTCTTCAAATAAAGGATCGATGGTTTTTAGGAGTACTTCACTGACTTCAACATACTCGATTTTATTTCGATCGAGTCCATTATCGGATATTAACCTGGGTTCATTCATGGGTTTATCATAACGCATTTCAGCTAAAAGTACACATTTTTAAGTTTTCTTTCCAGAATTTACAAAAAAATAGAACCGACAGCGTTTAGGGGATAACGTTGTCGGCTCACGAATACTATACAATGTCATCCAATACCGCAAATACACCAAATCAGGAAAGGAGTTAAGCGCATTTACATAATAAAGAGGAATGAGAAATAGTGCTAGATTCTATGTCCACTATAAAACAGGTTTACCGAATATCACATCTATTGCTCGTTTTTATAATTGTATGGCTTTATCCTTTGTGAGTTCTTCCCACCGGGTTACGATCACATCAACGTATCTAGGATCTAATTCCATGGCGTAACAGGTTCTCTCTAGCTGATCTGCAGCTATGAGGGTAGAGCCGCTACCAGCGAAGGGTTCATAAACGAGTTGACCTCTTAGGCTGCTATTCTTAATCAGCTTCCCAATCAGCGGTATAGGCTTCATGGTTGGGTGTAGATCACTTTTGAGTGGTTTGTTTTCATAGAGGACAGTCGTTTGATTGTCATCCATGATCTTCTTGAGAATTTCAATAAGTTCTTCTTTTTTCATCTTTTCAATACTCTGAGTGTCATCGAATACAGTAGCCTGGGTTCGATCATCAACAAAGTAATGACCTACCCCTTCTTTCCAACCATACAAGATTGGTTCATGTCTCCAGTGGTAATCATGTCGGCTGAGGTTGAACGAGTTTTTTACCCAGATCAGATTCTCTGAGAACTT
>DITO01000288.1:0-6204 GCA_002422065.1 Erysipelotrichaceae bacterium UBA6182
CCACCAATGACATTCAACAACTTCAAGGTACAGTCAATGTGCTTCTTCGAATGATCATTTTGGCACCGTTTTTAGCGGTCGGCGCGATCATATTCTCAGTCCGTGAAAACCCAACCTTATCGATGTTATTGATTGTATCGATTGTGAGTCTGCTCGTCATGATCGTGATCATTTTCTCGATCACGCTTCCAAGATTCCAAATCATGCAAAAGTTAGTCGACAGACTGAACTTAGTCATCCGTGAAAATTTATCAGGTCTCAGAGTTGTTCGTGCTTACAATACCCAAAGCTATCAGGCAGGGAGAATCGACGAAGCCTCCAAAGAATCAATGAGACTGAATATCTTTGTGAACCGTATCAACAGTCTGATGTGGCCTGTCATGGGTCTCATCATGGGTGCGACATCGCTTGCAATCGTTTATTTAGGTTCTACTTATTTCATTGGTGTCGTTGACGGATTCAATCCGGGCTCGATGATGGCACTCCTCCAATATTCGATGCGCGCCATCATGGCCTTCATGTTCATGACGATGATTTTCATCATGGTCCCACGTGCTGCGATTTCCGCAAGACGTATCATGGAAGTCTTGGAAACCGAAGTCGAAATCAATGATCCTGAAGTTGAAGCTGAATTACCTGAAACATTCAAAGGCGAAGTCACCTTTGAAGACGTTTGTTTCCAGTATCCGGGTGCTAACGCTCCAGTGCTGTCCCACATCAACTTTACAGCAAAAGCAGGCCAGACGACCGCATTCATCGGTTCTACAGGGTCTGGTAAGTCAACGCTCATCAATTTAATCCCAAGATTCTATGAAAGAACATGTGGACGGATCTTAGTCGATGGTATCGACATCAAAGACATGAAACAAGAGACACTGCATCAACTGATTGGCTATGTGCCTCAGAAGGGTGTGCTCTTTGGTGGAACGATCAAAGATAACATCTTATTTGGTCAAGATCATGATGATCTAGAACTCATGGAAAAAGCTGCTGAAATCGCTCAAGCGAGCGAATTCATCAACTCGAATGAAAAGAAATTTGATTATGAGATTGCCCAAGGTGGCACGAATGTCTCAGGCGGACAACGCCAGAGATTATCCATTGCAAGAGCGATTGCAAAACGCCCCTTGATTTATATCTTTGACGATTCATTTTCAGCACTCGATTACAAGACCGATCAGAAATTAAGAAAGATGCTGAATGCTGAAATCAATGCGACGAAACTGATCGTCGCACAACGCATCAACACGATTCGTCATGCGGACCGAATTGTTGTCCTTGATCAAGGCACCATCGTTGGCCTTGGCACACATGAAGAACTCATGAAGACCTGCTCAGTCTACAATGAAATTGCCTCCTCACAATTATCGAAGGAGGAATTATCATGAACCAACATCAACAAGCTCAAGCGAAAAAAGACCAGAATGCACCACGCCAGATGATGGGTGGCGGTCGTCATGGCGGGATGAACTTTGAAAAGCCCAAGGATTTCAAGGGCACGATGAAGAAGTTGCTCACCTATTTAAAGCCTTATAATCTGAAGATCATGATTTCAGGTGTGATGGCAATCATCGCAGCACTGTTATCGGTATTATCGCCTTGGTTGTTAGGTCTAATCACTTCAGAAGTTGCAGAAGCCTATCAGGCAGGACTCTTTGCAGGCGGATTTCCGATGATCAGCATTCCTGTGTTAGGATACGGATTATCAATTGGTGAAGTTGCGCTCTTGATTCTTGCAACTTATATCTTATCTGCATTCTTTAACTATTTCCAATCCTTCATGCTGATTGGCATGACGCAACATCTGACCTATTCGATGAGAAGAGAACTCTCTGCGAAATTGAATACGTTACCCTTACAGTTTTTCGATAGAGAACAGTTTGGTGATATCTTAGGCAGAATCACGAATGACGTTGAAACGATCAACGGTACCCTCACTCAAAGTATTTCTGAAATTTTCAGATCGATTGCCTTAATCATTGGGATCTTCGGCATGATGATTGTCTTGTCACCGATCTTGACAGTGGTTGTCTTCTTCACCACAGCAATGGCACTCTATTCAGCAAGCAAGTTCGTGAAACTTTCTCAAGGCTATTTCAGAAGCCAAGCCAGAAGTAGCGGTATGCTCAATGGTCACATCGAAGAAACTTATAGTGGGCACACCGTCGTCAAAGTCTTCAATCATCAAAAAGCATCCTATGAAAGATTCAGCCAGATCAACAATGACTTATATGGCAGTGCTGTGAAAAGCCAGTTCATTTCAGGCATCATGATGCCAGTCCAGTTTTTCTTTGGTAACTTGGCTTATATCGGTATCGCTGTGATTGGTGCATTCTTGGTCTTATCGAATAATCCACTGATTGCAATTCAAGTCGGTATCATCTTAACGTTCATTCAGTACACGCGTCAGATTAACCAACCGATCCAACAAATCGGATCCATCGCAAATGTCCTTCAATCGACTGCAGCAGCATCCGAACGTATCTTCAATATGCTCGCACAATCAGATGAATCACCGGACAGAAGCGAACTGAAGACCTTGAACAAGGTTTCAGGTCATGTCGTGTTCAAAGATGTCTATTTCGGATACAATCCGGAAACCGATGTCATCAAAGGATTCTCAGCAGAAATCAAGCCAGGACAGAAAGTCGCGATTGTCGGACCGACTGGAGCAGGCAAGACAACAATTGTTAATCTACTCATGAGATTTTATGAAATCAAGCGCGGTTCGATTGAAATCGACGGTGTCGATATCAGAAATATGTCCAGAAGAGATGTCAGAGCACTCTTTGGTATGGTATTACAGGATACATGGCTCTTTGATGGATCGGTCTATGATAACATCACTTACGGCTCACAAGATAAAGACATGGATGACATCATCAAAGCAGCAAAACTTGCACAGACACATCACTTCATTGAAAGTCTACCGGAAGGTTATCAGTTCGGGTTAGGCGAAAATGGTCAAAACATCAGCCAAGGTCAAAGACAGCTCTTAACGATTTCTAGAGCGATGCTCGCCAATCGTCCGATGCTCATTTTAGATGAAGCGACATCATCGGTTGATACCAGAACCGAAGTCCTCATTCAACGTGCCATGGAGGCACTCATGAAAGATCGAACCAGTTTTGTCATCGCTCATCGTCTATCGACGATCAAGGATGCTGACGTGATCTTCGTCATGAATGATGGCAATATCACAGAACAAGGCAATCACGAAGACTTACTTGCAAGAAACGGATTCTATTCCAAACTGTATTATAGTCAATTTGATGCCAGTTAACGCTTTACATTCGGCAGTGATTACGATATAATAGTCATTGCCGATTATTGGTGCACTAGCTCAGCTGGATAGAGCAACGGCCTTCTAAGCCGTCGGTCGGGAGTTCGAATCTCTCGTGCATCGCCATTTAGGATTTAATGGAATCATCTGTGGATGGTTCCTTTATTTTTATTTATAATCAAGGGTATTTTGAGAGTTAGAATGTCATTGTCAATACCATATAAAAAACGCAGGTTTGATACAATTTGCATCAGGTCTTTTTTTATGTAGAAAGGGCGTTTTCTCCCTATCTGCCATTTTCCATGAAACATGAAACTGTCAAAAATTAAGCTTTTTCATGGTTTGCTAGAAATTCACTTGTAACCATTTACACGATTACAAAATATTGAGCATGAATTATCACTTTTTATTTTTGACTTTTTGTTATCAGTTCAAAAACTTAACACAAGATAATGCTGTTAGCACTCTTAAAGAGTTAGCTGAAAGTGGCAGATGCTCCATACCACAATACGATATTCCTGAAGAGCAAGTGATTAATGATGGTGAATACTAGTGGTCATACTCCTGTTATGTTAGAAGTATGTCCATTACAAAAGCAGCACACTCTAAGTCGAAGAAAGGTGCTAAGAAAATACGCTGGTTATCTTGTTTTGTGTGACTATTTTGGTATAGAACCACATGAAGAATAGTTTGATCAGATAAATGCCTTAATGGGTACTTTGATTAACATGATATGCTGTTTAGCAATTATTAGAATGCTTCCCAAATAACACTAGGTTATGGTGATGTTCCGCATACAAGTACGTGAATGGATACGTTTAAAAACGATTGAAAAAAGTTCGCAACGAAATAGCTCATAACACAAAACTATGGGCTATTTTTCTTAATTAGTAAAAGTTTATATTGGTTTATCATAAGAACTATAAAAAAACATAAAAAGGAAATTATACTAGCTAAGAATACCCTTAAATAGAGATTAAATCGCAATAAGTTGCGAAATATTCGTGTTCTCATATTGTATAATCAATTATTACGTGCTATCATTTAGGTAATAGACTATAGAAAGGTAAAGCGATAATATGGATATCAGTTATAAAAAACTGTGGATTGTTCTAATTGAAAAAGATATTACGCCAGCAAATTTACGAAGAGATCTGAATATTGCAACTGGTACAATGACTAAACTTAGAAGAAACGAAGAAGTCGCCCTTTCTGTCTTGTTGAGGATTTGTGAATATCTCAATTGCAATATTGGAGACATTTGTGATGCTGTAAAAATTGACAATAATGAGCTTAATAAGGGGTGATGGTATGTTCTGTTCGTATTGTGGCAAACAATTAGAAGATGGGTCAAAGTTTTGTAATAGTTGTGGCAGTCAAGTTGGAAGTAGTGAACAAACCACCTCTGATTCAAAAAGAAAAATAATCTTTGATGGAAAAATTCATAAATGCCCAAATTGTGGATCTCGTTTAGATTCGTTTGAACACAAGTGTAAAGATTGCGGTTATGAATTAAGAGGTTCAAATGTTACTAACGTGGTTAAAGAGTTTGCTGATAAATTAGATAAAACTGATACGGTTGCTAAAAAAAATGAATTGATTAGTAACTTTTATATTCCCAATACAAAGGAAGACATTTATGAGTTTTTCATCTTGGCTACATCCAATTTGACAACTGATTTTAAATGTGAGGAAGCATGGAAGTCTAAACTAGAACAAACATATCATAAAGCAAAACTATCTTTTGGTAAAACTTCTGAGTTTGAATACATAGATAAAATATATACTAAAACAATGAAAGACTATAAAAGTAAATCCCTTAATCGCAGTTTAAAAAAGGGATGGAAGTATTTCTTAGGAGCTTTAATAGTTGTAATTGGTATTGCTCTAATAATTTTTGGTTTTTTCAAGGGATCAGAATCTGGGGATGAAGATTCTCCATTCTACGTGGTTGGTATTATTGGTTTAATGTTATCAATAACTGGTCCAGTATTGTTTATAAAGAGTTCACAAAATAAAAATTCTTCTAACTCTGAAAACGAGGAAGATGAAGAAGAATACTGATGCAGTAGAAAAATAGATCAACAAATCATAATAAGAATGGAGAACTTACACATGAGTTTTTTAAGAAAAAAAGGTGGATTCAGTGATGTCATCCGATGTGATGAAACGAATTACTTAGTTTGGAAGTGGCATCCAAATGGAGTAAACGAGAGAGAGTTAAAAAGAGAAACGGCAATTAGAACTAACTCTATACTAAGGGTAAAAACCGGCGAAATTGCTGTTTTTGTGTATAAACAAAAAAACGGTATTATGCAGGACTATATCGTAGGTCCATTTGATGAAAAACTTAAGACGAAAAACTTCCCTATCTTATCTTCAATTATTGGACAATGGTATGAAGGTGATACACCATTCCAAGCAGAGGTTTTTTTCATTAATACATCAATGGCGATACAAACTAGATTTGGAATCCCATATTTTGATGTTGTAGATTCGAGATTTCCAGACTTTCCAGTTCCTGTTGCGGTTAGAGGAGCATTAACATTTAAGGTTGAGGACTATAAAACATTTGGTAACTATCATCAAATGATTAATTTTAGTATTGAAGAATTGAAAAATAAGATAAATGCTTCTGTAACACGATATGTTAAAGAAATCGTTACTAATGCATCATCTGAACACGATATTCCAGTCATCGCAATTGAATCAAAAATTGATCTTATTAATGAAAAAGTAGAATTATATGTTAAAGATCGACTTTTAGATCTATTTGGCATATCGGTTACTGGTATAGATATAAATGCTATTGAAGTTGATAAAGACAATGAATCATATATTGAACTTAAAAGAGTAACTAAAGACATTACAACTATAAAAACTGAAACTGAGCTTCTTAACTATCAAGAAGAGTTAAGAAT
>DITO01000288.1:6228-9628 GCA_002422065.1 Erysipelotrichaceae bacterium UBA6182
GAAATCAGTGGTCAGGTCGGAGTTGCTGGGGCTGAAGCGTTAGGTAAGATGGGAGAAAAAGGTGCTGGAAACATTGATTTAGGCGGACAGGGTGCAGGTTTTAACCCTGTTACGATGATGGCAGGTATAGCTGTTGGTTCTGCAGTAGGTAAAAATATCGCTGGAACTCTAGATAATTCTATCAATCAAAATGATGCTAAACAAGGTGTTCCACCAGCAGTACCAATAACTAAATATTACGTTTCAAAAGAGGGTAAGCCTGTTGGGCCATATGACCTTAACAATTTACGAAATATGGTTGCAAGTGGCAATTTGAGTCCTGATAGTTTGGTTTGGAAAGAGGGAATGCCCGAATGGCAGAAAGCTAGTATGCAAAGCGAACTTTCAGGAATATTTCCTCCTAAAATTTGATTAAAAATACCATTAAAAGATAAAGAAGGGGGAGTATTCCATGTTTAATATTTTTAGTAAATCAGGTATACCAAAAACTGATGAAAACATTTAGATTTATATCTTTAGTGATGCTTATTTTCTTAGGATTTGTTTTATCTGGGTGTGAGGGAACAGTTGAACTTGGTGATAACGAAGTAAAAGTTAAAGCATCTGCATCTTCACTGGTTGGAACACAATACGAAGAAGTTGTCGAACAACTTGAAGCTTGGGGTTTTACCAACATCGAAACAGAAGCGGTGTATGACATTGTTTGGGGCATTACAAAAGAAGGCACTACAAAGAGCGTAAAGATTGGTGGATCAGAAAGTTTTACATCTGGTGATGTTTATGATAAGAATGTCTCAGTATTGGTCACATATTCAATGAAGGTTTCTAATGATCCAACAAAACAAAAATATACAATAACGTGGCAATATGAAGATGGAACTGTTATAAAAATTGAAGATGTATTATGGGGAAATATTCCTAGTTATACAGGTGAAGTTCCAGTTAAAACATCAACGAATGAGATTAAGTACACTTTTAGTGGTTGGACTCCCGAACTTGAGCCAGTCACTGAAAATGAAACTTACACAGCAGCATTTGTTGAAGTTGAAAATAGTTTTATTGTCAATTATGATTTAGACGGTGGACAATGGGAATTGGAAAATACACAGAGTATTCTCTATAACGGTTTAATTACTAGCACAATTCCATCGAAAAATGGCTATGACTTTGCTGGTTGGGTAATAAAAGGATTTTGGTCTGATACACAATTCGATTCAACAACAAATGTAAAACAAGATTATACACTTACTGCTAATTGGACAGCAGTTAAGTATACAGTATCATTTGATTTGGATGGTGGTGTTTGGTCTAGAAGTGACGAACAATCTCTAGACTATAACGACAAAATTACAACAATTATCCCAACAAAAGATGGTCATAATTTTGTTGGATGGTTGTTTAATGATGTGGAATTTGATATTAATACACAGGTGACTGGTAATCTAAATCTTAAAGCACAATGGGAGTTACCAAACTATGAAGATGTTTTAATAGGAAGATGGGAAGCTGTTTATGCAAGTTCTAAAGCTTATGGTTTTAGCTTTATTGAATTTGACGGATATTTCTATGACTTAGAAGGACAAAGAACTAGCGGTATGCGAGACTTTGACTATAATTGGGGATCGTTCACTTTATATGGCAATAAAATGGGTGTTAATTATGTGGATGCTGGAACAATATATTTCACAATTTCATATAATAGTGTTAATGATCAAATTACATTTAAAAATAGTAATTATCTAGATATAGTATTGCAAAGAACAGAAGATGAGCCAAACTCTTTAGCTTGGAAATGGAATCACTTATATGAGTTTGCTAAAACACAAAGTAGTCTTAAAAATGATGAGTTAGGGTATTATTACGAAATAACTATGAACTTAACAATTAGAAACATTAGTCCTAATAATATATTGGTTGAATCTAAAGAACAAATAATTAGAGTTTATTTAAGTAAAATTGTTAATGTAACTTTCACTTATGTTGGAGTTAACGATCCAAACATTGAAATGGAGATAACTTTTGCTATAATATATGATGATATTGCTAATAATACAATAACAGATCCATATATTAGGATAGAATCAGAAAACTATATAATGGGTGCAACAAAAGGTACTACAATAATCGAGTTTGATAAAGAGGCAGGGCTATTCTTTTTTACAACAACAAATTTACAAGATTATGTAAATAATTTCCCTGTATCAAATACCACTGCTTTGTATAACTTAATGTATTTTATAGAAAACACTCTCTATGAAGTTTCTTATTATCTATTAGTTGAACACGGTATTTATTTATTTACGACTTGAGAATCTGACGCAATCCAAATTCCATAACAAGAAGAGGTGATTACGTTATTGCAAAAAAAATATCCTTACTAACCATCAATTTAGTTGACGGGTCAACTGAGTTACGTAAATAACATTAGTTGCATAGATTTTTGTAGGTATATGAGAATCTTGGACTGACAGGGTATTTTCAACAGTCGTTTTAGATAACTATTATTTATCAAATACTTGATAATAAAAACCTTTCTGTAAAGTAGAGTTTATAGTAAAAAACAGTAATAAATGAATATGAACGAATTAAAGACTTATGATTTACTTATAACCAAGAATAAAATGTAGGTGTTGTTATCATTATAATTTCAATAGAAAATCTAGAACTGAATCCCAATTCTCAAATTCATGATTGCCAAATTGAATGAGTTTTCCTTCAAAACAATCTGCACCATTTTTTGTTCTATCATCAATTAAATAGTCACCTCTTAGTAGATCTTTCCGATGTGTAAAAATCACCTTTTTATAAAAGATTGATTCGGGATCTTCTCCAAAGTATTTCTTAATCCAGTCTAACTTATCTTGAAGTGCTGTAGGATTTAACCATGGAGATGTTGAAAGTATAAATAATTCATATTTAAGAGCGAGTTCTTTTATAGCTTCAATAGAACCTTCCACTGGGTCCATTAAACTAAATATATGGGGAACCTCATCTAGTCTTCCCTCATATTGTGTCCTTGTATCCTCATCAAGTTTTTCTATACCAGTTTTAAAATCTACAAGTACATTATCCATATCAACATATATAATCTTTTTCATCATAATCTCCTTTTATTTTATACTTAGCAGATTTATATAAATATATTCATCTCGATAAGTGATTGATTTATTGAGTTTGGTTTTTCCTAAATCACGCATTAATTTTCTCATCATTTTTATTCTATTTGATGCGTCTTTACTATAATCTCTTTTTTCATAATCTTTATTACAATGATATTGAACTATGGATAATGCATAATAGTAGTTTCCATCAGACATATCAAGTTCATTGATTATTTTTGCTATAAAATGAACATCATCGTGTTTAAAAGCAATGGCCCGGAGGCCCCCACCATTAAGTG
>DITO01000245.1 GCA_002422065.1 Erysipelotrichaceae bacterium UBA6182
CCTCGGTCAATTATCGTAAAGCTACCTATCACTATTCAGGACTACCAACTAAGAATGTGTTTTATGAACCTTTGAAAGACAGCCAATACAATGAATTAAGCTTTGGTTCCAAGTTTAATCTGGCTTATGAAATCATGATCCGTTATTCGCATATCGCATCAACGATCTCCATTGGTTTATCTTTCTTCTTCTTTGCCTTCTCTGTTTTCATGATTGGATACGTCATCGCATCGTTCATCATCGTTCAAAACATCGCGAGTGGTTGGACAACCACCATGATGTTTCTAACCATCAGCTTCTCAGGACTCTTCTTGGTCTTATCAATGATTTTGAAGTACTTGGATATGCTTCTCAGAGACAAATCGATTAATAAGACATACGTCTATGATTCGATTGAACAGATCAAAACGAAATGAGTAAACTAAAGCAAACTATTCTTAAATATTGGCCTATGGCACTAGGGACAATGATAATTTTGAGCATTGTTCTTTATTATGTGATTTTTAATGGGGGAGTCCAGGTATTTCACTATGACATGATGGAGCAGGTGATTCGCTTCATTTTGCGTGGTTATGAACTGATACGTACTCCTGAATTGGAATGGTGGGATTGGACACATTTCATGGGATCCAGTATTTTCTCCTACGGATTTTATTTCTTGTTTACACCGTTCTGGTTGTTTTTTGCCATTTTACCAGATAAAGGGGACATTCCATACATTTTCATGTATGTGAACATGTTGAAATTGGTATTCCTCTTTGGCACAACGTGTTTATATTTATCAAAGATTAGGACGACTAAGCTTGCCGTTTTTGTTGGTGCATCTATTTTAACGTTTAGTGGATTTACCATGGGATACTATAACTACACGTTTTTTACAGATACGTTACTGTTTGTACCATTGGCATTATATTTCATTGAGTGTTTCCTTGAAGATGGTCGATTTGTTGGGTTCAGTATTGTTATCGCAATCATGGCAATGATCAATGTATACCTTCTGGTACTCTTTACACCGTACTTGTTCTTTTATGTTCTTTTCAGATATATCGTGATTCATGAAACGATCGAAGTTAAATCAATGAGTATCAAGGCACTAAAGTTCATTGCCATCTTTGTTCTTGGAATTGGTGTAGGGTCAATTATATTTCTACCAAATCTGCAATTGATGCTAAGTTCATCTAGAATTTCAGAACTTAAGAATATTTTCGAAACCATTAGTTTAAGAGATCTTTTTCGCTATGTAACAGGTTTTCTACAACCCGTAGTGGATCGAAATGATTTTAATCCTCTCGTAAGTAAGTATGTTGTTCCATCTTTTGGACATAGTGGAGGAGCAGCCGTATATTCATTCATCATCACTCCATTACTATTACCTCAGTTACTTAATTTAAAGAAAGAATTGAAGCACCGAGCTTCACTTTTGGTTTTATATGGTTTTTTGGCAGTTTTTGCACTGTTTCCAAATCTATACTTCCTATTACAAGGCAATAACGATACGCGATGGATGGTCATGTTCATTTTCATGAATGTGTATACGATCAGCTATTTACTCGATGATTTTAAACGAATTGATAAGTTTAACCTTATGTTCTCATTAATAGCACTAGGAATAGTGATGATTGGAACCTATTATTATTCAAGATCAAATGGACTACATATCACAGAAATCTATTATTCAATAGCAAAACGAAACATCTTGATTTTGGGTGTGATTGCATTCTTGTATGCGTTGGCTCTATACTACCTGAAACACAAACAACTAATTACTTTGCTTATCGTATGTTTGATTGTTTTGGAAGGATATGTCTCTCTTTACAACATATTTTTCAATCCGTTATCGAGCACATCCATGCGTTTGGAAGAGATACCTTCTTATCAACTAACAAACGATGTTGTTTTCAGAAATATCCAGAATAAAGATCCTGACGTATATCGCATTGATGTTTTGGAAAATTATGGATTTAACAATCCAATGAGCAAGGATTACATGGGATTTACATTCTATAGTTCTGTGTATAATTTCCAAGTGGATGATTTCATACAAGATAATATTGCAAGTGCAGGTGGATGGGTTGTCACGGGCAATTCGGGTAAGTGGCAGTTCAAAGAAATGTTTGCCTCAAAATATTGGTTTGATTTAACGGGTGGAACCAATATTCCGTTTGGCTACTCCTACGATTCAACAATCATGTATGGAAGTCAACCAGTTCAAGTCTATAAGAATAAGTATCCTGTTCCACTCCTTTATACTCAAACAGAGACACTTGACTATTCAACTTGGCGTGCTTTAAATGGACTCGATAAGATGAGAAGCATCATGGATCAAGTCATTCTATACGATGATGCTGATACAAGTGTACAATTCTCGAATGATTTGAATAAATTGGGTGACTTTGAAAATGAGCTAATCCAGAAGTTTGATACGATTCAAAAGGATGTAATTGCTTATGTTGTTCTACCGCGAAGTGAAGAAGTGAGGATGACGTTCAAATTAAATGGAGAAGTTGTACGAGATTTCTATAGTTATGAGCCGAATTATTCAAGTGTCTTCGTGACGGAGGCATTCGATGAAGTTGTGTTTTCTGTCACGAATTTATATGGAGTTCCATCAGAAGAGTTTATCAATTCTGCTTATATAGAAGATCCATCTGATTTTGAGACATGGTATAACATTAAAAGTGAAGGATTTGTAGAGGACATAAAGATTGATTCGAACACGTTCACAGGTACGTTGAAATCAAAACAGAAACAGTGGGTCGTGTCATCGATTGCTTACGATAAGAACTGGGTCATCAAAGTCAATGGGGAGAAAGTTGATGTCGTCAAAGTTAATGGTGGGTTCTTGGGTTTTGAAGTAGGTACTGGTGATTTAAAGATTGAAGGTTCCTATGAACCATTCAATGTTTATTTGAGCTTGCTAGTTTCGTTAGTCTCGCTTGGACTACTTTTCTTAATTAAAAATAAACGTTGGATTTGATAAAATAAGCCAATAGTGCGAATTAGACATGATTACTTGCATATGCTATGATTTTAAACGGTAGGTACAATATGAGCAGAAAAAAGACAAATAAGATGCATTTATACTTTCGATATTTGATCGTTACATTAGCAATAAGCATTGCTTTATTTTCAGGTATCATTTTCTTCAATTTGAACAATGCGATGTCTTCTGCAGGTGAACAAGTCATTTTATCAAACAAGTTTTATGCTTTAAAAGGTAAACCTACTCAACTTCAGAAAGACCTTTTTAAAGAATTAACAATACAAGTTGATAAAGATGTCGAATATGATTTGGATTTGGTAGGATTGGTCGTAAAAAATTTTATTGCGGATTACTATACTTGGACGAATAAACAAGGTCCATATGATATTGGCGGGGGTGAGTTTATCTTTGGACATGAAAACTTAAATTTTAAGCAAACATCACGAAGATATTTTTATTCTTACATGGAACCTTATATTTCAAGTGGACTAAGTAATACTGATCTAATAGAGGTTGAGACAATTGCGCCAGCAATAGCGGATTTTGCGAGCAATTATGACTATTATGGGCAAACATTTTCAACATTTTATGTTGAGACTAGCTGGACATATAAGGAAAACACCAAAATTGATACGAGTGTGTTTCCAACACGCGCTGCTTTTGTAATCGTTATTACTGAAAGTGGACGTTACGAAATTGTGAGGTTTTATGAACTATAAAGTTAAAGATTTTCTGAGCCTTAGGAATTTGCCCAATATTGTTGTTTTTGCAATAACCTATATTTTCTATTTTATTGCATTCTTTTTGACGATTCGCTATAGTCGTTTGAATCAAACGGTGTATTTTGTTGTGTTCGGCTTATTGTTCGTCTTAATTTTACTTTTTGGTGTTGTATCGTTTGAAGGCATCATCGAAAAGAACAATAAACTGAAGTTAATTGGGATTGGTGTTTTGGGTGTCATATCATTGCTACTTTTTGTTGGTATTTTTTATGTAAGTAGAATCAATAGTAGTATTGGTAATGTCATTGTAAATCCTTCAAGTGATACTGAGCTAAAAACAGCTTTCGTAGTCTACGACTCTAGTGAATTTTCTAATGTAAATGATTTGAGTGGAAAGAAAATGGGAATATTGTCTAACTCTGATGACAATGACCGAAATAGTTTCGTGAAAGCAGAAATAGAAGCAAAAGGTATAAATATTTCTTTTATGGAATACTTATCGTATAACGATATGTTGCTTGGACTTTTTGATAATGAAATAGATGTAGCCGCTTTACCTGCAGACTACTATAATCAGTTCAGTGATTATGAAGGATATCTTGATTATCTTGATAAAACTAAAATCGTTCATGAGTACACGACAAAAGTGTCTAATAATCAGGAGCAAGTCAATATAGATGTTACTAAAGAACCCTTCAC
>DITO01000057.1 GCA_002422065.1 Erysipelotrichaceae bacterium UBA6182
TTTTGACCCCTTAAACAAGGTGATCCTGATATGAGATTACGTTACTGGTTTCGCTTCTCCTCCATCTTGAATGACTACAAATCACTTGATGGAGGTTCGCTTATGCCGGTCGAATATTTCTCTATTCACTGGATATTTAAATTCTTTGTGGTATTTGTATTGTTAGATACACAGTATCTATAAAGTGAAAGTAGGAGAAACGAGCTATGAGTAGATGTTCAATCTGCAATAAAACATTCATAGGACATGGGAATAACCCAGCACCATTTAATGGAGAAAAGTGTTGTGATGAATGTAATCGAAACTATGTTGTACCTTTAAGAATTTATCAGATCACTAAAGAACCAAAAAACGCAGTTTTATTCAAAGAAGATGGAACCGTAACAACGATTACACCTAAGGATGAGTACTTCACACTGGATGAACTTCAAAGCCTTGTAGAGGGATATATTGAACTCTATCCTGCAAGATATTTGAATCACTATATAGTATGTGATGAAGAAGGACTTCTTAAGCGAAGAAAAAGAAACGAGTCATTTCGCCAACTAACAGGTATTGGATTATTAGGCAATGTTCTATTATGTCCAGAAAGAATATTCGAGGTGCCAAATTATGAGTAAACTAAATTGTGTCTATGAAGAGTACATAAGGCTTTCAAGCCTTTTTGCTTTAGATAGTCTAGACTCAGGAAAACGAACCTTGGTTGAAGAATTGCTTCAACAGGCAGCATTCATGAAAATGGAACTCGAAATATTAAAAGAGCAGATACATAGATATGGGGCTGTTCAAATATCAACAAGTGGAAAACAACGTCAGAGCGAACCAGCGAAATACTATACTAAACTGATGTCTTCGTTCTCCTCTACGTTAAAAACAATTAGTGCAATAATGGGTAAAAATAGTGGTGAAGAAGATGATGAACTTGATAAGTTCCTAAAAGGTTTATGAACTATCTCTTAGATTACTATGAAGAGATTAAGAATGGGAGCATCCTAGTTGGCCAAGAACTGAGGTCAGTCCTGGATCAACTTGTTTTAGATCTAGATAATCCTAAGTTCATATTCGACTTACACGCAGGAGATATTAGAATCCGTTTTATCGAAACATTTTGCAAACATACGAAATCGCCATTTAATGGACATCCATTTCTTTTAGAACTATGGGAGAAAGCACTACTACAAACGGCATATGGTTTTAAGTATGCAGATACAGGATTCAGAAGATTCAATGAAGTCATTTTGTTAATCGCTCGAAAGAATGGAAAAACTACATTTGTTGCTGGAATCGACTTGGCTGAATTTTTCCTATCACGTGGTGGAGTTGATATTGTTTGTGCCAGTAACACCTCTGACCAGGCAAGTATCTTATTTGAAGAAATTAATAATATGCGTGAGGGTTCAAAAGCACTATCTAGCGAAAAGAGAAGCAAGAAGAATATATTCTACATATACTCACCCAAAACAAAGAACAAAATTAAGAAACTCTCAGCTCAATCTAGAAATAAGGATGGATATAACATTGAAGTAGGTTGTATCGATGAAGTTCATGAGATGACTGACTCAAAAGTTTATGATGCAATCAAACAAAGCCAATCAACTAAAAAAGAACCACTAATCTTCATCATCACAACAGAAGGTACAGTGACAGAAGGATTTCTTGATAAGAAGCTTCAATACTGTAGAAAAATGATTAAGGGCGAGATAGAAGATGAAAAATTATTAGCTTGGTTATACACCCAAGATTCACAAGATGAGATTTATGCAAATAAGAAGACATGGCAAAAATCAAATCCCTCATTAGGTAGTATCAAGCTCAATAGTTATCTAGAAGATATCATGAACAAGTCTAAAAACGACTTATCTACTCGAGTTACTATGCTGTGTAAGGACTTCAACATAAAACAAACTGAATCCGGTTCTTGGCTGACCTTCTCGGATTTAAACAATGAGATAAAGCATTTGATATCATTAAAAAACACATATGCAATTGGAGCTGTAGACTTATCCAATACGACAGATTTAACTTGTGCATTGCTACTTATTCAAAAAGACAATACAAAGTATATCCTCCCACATTTCTTTATGCCAAAAGATGTCATGTTCAAACGAATTGAAGAAGACTCAGTTCCATACAATCTATGGCATCAACAAGGGTTCATCACACTTACAGATGGAAATCAAAATGATTTTTCGCTAGTCACTAAATGGTTTCTTGAGAGAGTCCAAAAAGATGGTATAAGACCATTGTGGGTTGGATATGATCCTTGGAATGCACTCTACTGGGTTAAAGAAATGGAAGAAATGGGATTCACCATGGAAAAAGTAAGACAAGGTGTTTACACTTTATCAGAACCCATGAAGCAATTGGAAGCTGATTTAAAGAACAAGATTGTTAACTATAACAACAATCCAATCTTAAAATGGAATCTAGCAAATACTCAAGCAAAAATTGATATAAATGGAAATATTCAACCAAGCAAGTTAAGCAGCAAGTTTCGTAGAATTGATGGTACTGTTGCTTTGATTATTGCTTATGCAGTACTAAATCGATACAGAATCGAATATGAACAGATGGTGAGATAATGGGAGTCTTCAATCGTAAGAAAACAAAAGATTTGTCACAATCATTTTTATCAGTGAATGTCGCTGAGATTTTTAGTGACTTTGGTTCGAATATCCTAAACTCTGACACAGTGAAGATATGTATTGATTGCATAGCAAGTCATGCGTCAAAATTGAAGCCTAGACACATTAAAGAATCAAAGACTCTTGTAGAAGAACAAAAGGGTTCTTTGTCATACTTATTAAAACACCAACCAAATGAGCTTATGAGTCCAAGTGATTTTATTTATAAGATTGTGTCTTTGTTATATCTCAACAATAATGTCTTTATCTATCCGAAATTTAACGATCGTAATGAAATAGAAGCACTATACCCAATTAAACCAAATACTGTTGAAGTTAAGAAAGATACGAGTGGAACAACCTTTCTAGAAATGTATTTTGATGATGGAAAGAGTTATCTCATTTCATATGATTCACTCATCCATTTGAAAAGATACTTTTATAGTAACGAAATATTCGGTGGGAATGGAGCGATTGCAGATCATAGAGCTGTACTCAAAACGATTGCAATTAATGATTCAATTCTGCAAGGTATTGATAATGCAATCAAATCATCATTTCAAATCAAGGGATTGCTCAAAATGAATGCTATGTTGTCGCAAGAAGATAAGAACAAACAAAAGGAAATCTTTGATAATGCACTAAGAACGAGCATCAAAGAAAACAATTCAGCGATAATCCCTGTAGATTTAAAAGCAGATTACGTTCCACTTTCTAGTGATCCTAAACTTGTGGATGCAGCAACACTTGATTTCCTCAACAAAAAAATCCTTTCTTATTTCCGAGTGTCAGAACCAATTTATAACAACAACTATACCGAAGAACAGTTCAACTCTTTTTATGAAGGAACAATTGAACAATTATCCATCAAACTATCAGAAGAGTTTTCTAGAATTCTATTATCAAGAAAACAGAAAGAAGATGGCGAACAAATCATCTTCTACAGTGAGAGATTACAATATGCATCCTGGAATACTAAAGTCAATGCAATAGAAAAACTCATGGGACTAGGTCTCATGAGTTTGAATGAATCTAGAGCATTACTGGGTCTTGAACCAGTTGAAGATGGAAACAAACGACTTCAAAGTTTAAATTATGTTGATTCAACAAAGGCAAATGATTACCAGATTGGTAAGTAATTAAGCACTTCAACCTTTAAGTTTAACCCACAATTTAATCGCATCATCAATAATATATTTTTTACCCATTTTATGATTTACCCTTGAAAACAAATCTCTAATATTATTCGTAGATAAGTCAGAGCAATTTTGATATGTAAAATCTATTAATTCTTCAAGTGTTATGTCAGATTGATCGTTAATCATGTCATTTAGTAAATCAAACACATCATCTCTACACATATTTTATCCTCCAAAAGTTCATTTATTAATATTATATCAACAAGTCTTCAGTTTGACCCCCAAATATTTGAAACTCTTTCGATACAATTGATATATCGAAGGAGTTTTTATTATGAATAAAGAGATTAGATTATCAGAATTAAGACTTAATAACGAAAACGAAGAAATGGTTTTAGAAGGCTATGCCATCGTTTTTAACAAAGAAACAGTTATTGGGGATGAGAAACGTGGATTCATAGAAGTTATAGATCGAAATGCTCTATTGTTTACCAATATGAAAGATGTCCCTCTCAAATACAATCACCAAGATAACTTTCTTGTTATTGCGAGAACACGTAATGAATCACTCACACTAGAAGTGGATGATGTAGGACTCAAAGTAAGAGCAAAACTACTAGATACTGCTTCGAACCAGGACATCTACAAAATGGTTCAAAATGGTCTTCTAGATAAGATGTCTTTTGCTTTTAGTGTGAAAGAACAATCATGGGATAGAAGTGGTGAAATCCCAAAAAGAACCATCAAGTCAATCGAAAGACTGTATGATGTCTCGATTGTAGATACCCCAGCTTATGAAGATACATCGATATATGCTCGTAGTCTAGATACCATGGATATGGAATTAGATGCCTTGGATAAGGAAGAGATCAATCGAAAAACAAATCTTGTAAGAAAAAGACTAAACATAAAATTGAAAGGAACACTAACATTATGAATGCAAATGTGCGTATGAAAGAAATTGAAGGGCGAATTGCAGAAATCAGAAAAATCTCGGATGCTGCATCGCTTGAAGAATTAGAAAATCTTGAATTGGAAGTGGATAAGTTAAATGAAGAAAGAAATGTCTTATCCAAAAAGATTGAGATGGCAAAGAAATTTGACCCAACTCCAGTGATTGAAACAAAGTCAGGTGGATTGCCAAAAGAAGCACTTGAAAAGCGTGGACTCGATTTGCGTGAAAAACGCACTATCCAAGTATCACAAGATGAAATCCTATTACCTGAACACATCGATGGAAAACTAGCAGTTTATCCATTCAGTGAAGTATCAACATTGGTCGATAACATCAATTTGGTTAACCTAGTTGGTGGAGAAACATATAAAAAGACCTTTGTTAAAGGTTCAGGAACGGCAGGATACACACAAGAAGGTGCTGATTACAATGAATCAGAGCCATCATTTGGCTATTTGACAATCACCAAGTGCAAATTAACTGCTTACACTGAGATTACTGAAGAACTTGAAAAGTTGCCAGCAATCAATTATCAAAATGAAGTCATTAAAAATATCAAAACAAGTCTTAAAAAGAAGTTGTCTCTTGAAATTCTTAAAGGTGCAGGTGGATCTAATCAGTTCACTGGTATTTTTAGTCAAAATGCAACTGCTCTAGCAGATACTACTGATGTTGAAGTATCAGAGATTAACGAAGACACGCTTGATGATATCATTTACGCTTATGGTGGACCTGAAGAAGTTGAAGGTAGTGCGATTCTTATCCTAAGTAAAGCAGACCTTCGTGCTTTTGCAAGACTACGCACTGAAGAAGGACGTAAGGTTCATACGATTGACTATGTGAATCACACCATCGATGGAATTTTCTATATCATCAACTCGAATTGCGAATCAATTAGCAATTCAGCTACGTCTACTGGATCATATTGCATCGCATATGGTTCACTTAAAAACTATGAAACAGCAATCTTTTCACCAATTGAAATCAGCAAATCAACTGATTACAAGTTCAAGCAAGGAATTATTTGCTATAAAGCATCTGTCTTTGCTGGTGGGAACGTTGTTGGGTACAAAGGATTTGTTCGTGTTAAAAAAGGTGCAGTAACACCAACTGGTGAATAGTCCTATGAGCGTTTCATCAAGTTTACTGAACCTGGTAAAATCCTCATTGATGATTAGTGAATCCGAATCATTTGCGGACACTGAATTAAGCGCTCTAATTGAAAGTGCACTCACCCTCGTTAAATCAACTGGGGTGAGTGATACTCATCTTTTAGACCACGATGTTCAAAGCCTGGTTCTCATTTATGTGAAAACCTTTTTCGGATTTAAAGGCGATGGTTCTGTAAAAGAATTACCTCAAGCATTCTATTTCCTTTTAAAACAAGTATCCATATCTAAAGGTACTTAATATGCCATTCCCTAATAGTCCCAACACTAGACTGAACTTGATTTCTGTTCAGCAAGTTAGAGAAAAATACAAAGTATTGACTAGCAGAGAAGTCATTGGAATTATCAGATCACTCACCAGAGAAGAATGGAAAGTTTCAGTTGAAACCAAGATAAAAATAGAAATCAAAGTGCAGCTGAATACATTTTCTTATCAAGAAGAAAAACTAGTTAAGATGAACGATTCTTATTATCGTGTTGAAAGAACCTTTTTTGGTGGTCAATATGTGGAACTCTATTTATCCAAAACTGGACTAAGTGATGGTGACTTCCTATGGGAACAATCAATTTAAGTGAACTTGCTGGAAAAATATCTGAACTTGTCAATGACTATTCCAATGAAACAAAAGAAACTATTCTTGAACGTGTGAATCAGTGTGCAGATCAAGTCCTTTCCTACATTAAAGAAAATGCCCCAAGAAGTAATCAAATGGGTAAACATCTTGCTGACTCGTTTATAAAAACGGAAGTAGGACAGGGAACAAACAAGATTATCTATATATCAAGTAAGACAAAATATCAACTCGTTCATTTGATTGAACTTGGGTTTAGACATACATCAGGTAAGCATATTCCTGGAAGACCCTTTCTACGGCCATCATATGATTATTTCACACCGAAAATGCTAGAAGAAATCAAGAGGATTATAATCAATGGCACTTCATAACGATATCATCTATAACACACTTACGGAAATTACGGATAATGTGTATTACTTATCTAATCGCAATGACAATACCGAAACGAGTAATCAGTTACCATATATTGTTTATCAAATCATATCCAAAAGACCCATTACAGCCGATAACAAAGTCATTATCTATTCAGTTGAATATCAAGTGACACTTGTTACAAGGTCACGAAATGAAGCGTTGGTTCACCTTTTTGAAGAAACTTTTAATCAGAAGGAAATCATTCCAGTCCTGGTTAGCACATATCAAAACGATGATTATTCAATCAATCGTGTTTATCAAATCAACATCTTATCCAAAGGAGGATATTAAACATGTCACAAAATAAAGTCACATTCGGATTAAAAAATGTTCACTATTCTAGAGCGACACAATCAGAAGATGGCTCGTGGATTTTTGCAACACCGGTTGCATTACTTGGTGCTCAAGAGTTCTCAAGTGAAATTATTGGTGGAAGTCAATCCATTTATGCCGATGATTCAGTGATCGCAACCCTAGTTCAAAATGCTGGAAGAAACATCACTCTTAAGTTATCAGAACTATCCGATACATTTAAAGTGGATATTTTAGGTTATAAGAAACTCGTTAATGGAAACTTAGTGGAAGTTACAAACAATAGTGTAGAAACTTTTGCACTTGGTTTCGAGTTCCAAGGAGATGCAAAAGCAAGACGTGTATGGTTTTATCTATGCTCGGTAACACCAGTTAATGAAGCAACAAAAACAAAAGGTGAATCTGTCGAGGCAAACTCCATCACACTTAGCATTGTAGCTAGACCAATTGAGGTAGGCAACTACTTAGTGACTCATGTGATTGCGAACCTTGGAGATACCAATTATCAGACATTCCTTGAAGCATCACCAGTATTACCAACTTTTGGTAGTTAGGAGTATCTAAATGGAAAAAACATTGCATATTCAAGATACAGATTACAAACTCAAATCAAGCCTTTTTACAATAATTTCTTATAAAAGCACATTTGGTACGGAATTGTTTTCCGATATCTCTGTATTAGATCAATTGTCTCAACATAATAATTTATCTGCTTTATCCACAGTGATTGATGTCATCTTTAGAATTACATACATTCTTCACAAGCCATTTACGAAATCAAGCTATGATGAATTTCTTCAAGGATTTGATTTCGGTGTCTTGAGCAACACACAAGAACTAGAAACTATAGCAAACACCATTGCAGAACTGCTTGGTACAGTCAAAGAAGGTAGCAATACAAAAAAGTAGGAAACATTCCCATCACCGCATCCATCATTTATAACTTAGCAAAACTAGGTATTCAAATCAGTGAGAGTCAGTTCTTTGATATCAATACTTATGGAGAAATCGTTAACATCGAACTAGAGACACATGGTGGGGTGGGAAGTCGAAATGCAATACAATCTGATATAGATAAATTTTTGTTATAGAAAGAAGGGAACATCGTGGCAGAGACCATTAAAGGTTTAAACATCAAGCTTGGTCTTGACACGACCGAACTGGATAGAAACTTAAAAGAAATTACTGCAGAACTGAAAGAAGAGCAAAAAGACTTAAAAGCCATCAACAATTCCTTAAAGTTTGATAGTTCCAATCTTTCACTTTGGAAAGATAAGCAGGATAAACTGAATCAAACCCTAGAAACATCGGAGAAAAAATTAGAAGCACAAAATGCCAAGCTTGAAGAAGCAAAGAAAGCAGTTAAGATTGGTGCAATTTCAGAACAAGAATTCAATGCTTTAAAACGTTCTGTTCAATACACTGAAGCAGATATCAACAAACTTAACAACGAACTTGAGATGACTGCTAAGAAGATTAAGTCACTAGGTGCTATCAATGTTGAAAAACTTGCTAAAGTAGGTTCATCTATGACAAAGTATGTGACTGCACCGATTCTAGGTGCTGTTTCTGCTTTAAGTGCATTAACTGTGAAATCGATGCAGACAGCCGATGCAATTGCTGATAATGCATCAAAAGTCTATTTATCTGTAGAAGCCTATCAAAAATGGAGTCATGCCTTTAAAATCCTTGCTGTTGATGAAACAACAATGCAAAAAGCATTTGTCAAACTAAATGGTGTACTTGGCGATATTGTTACTGGCAACGGATCTAAATATGAAGATTATCTAAGCCAGATAGGGTTAACGACAAACGATTTGATTGGTCTTAATAGTGACCAAGCATTCGATCTTATTCGTGATAGTTTATCAAATCTAGAAGATGCAACTTTAAGGGTTGCCATAGCAAATCAAATCTTTGGCGATAAAGTCGGAGCTGAACTTGCACAAGTCATTGGTGTGACATCAGATGAAGTGAATCGTCTCAAACAAGAAGCGGTAGAACTAGGATTAGTTTCGCAAAAAGAGGCTGAAATCGCAGGGAAGTTCACTGATTCACTTGATAATCTAAAACAATCATTTACGAGCTTAAGTATTACTTTGGGTGTTGCATTTCTGCCTGTGGTTCAAAAAGTAATAGATACGATGCAAGAAAAATTGGTTCCTGCAATCAGAAATGTATTAAATTGGTGGAATAATCTTTCTTCATCAACTAAAAAAATAATTGGTATTCTAGTAGTTTTACTCGCTAGCATTGGACCTATATTAGTTATTGTTGCAAAAGCTATTCCATTGTTTGGACAACTCAAAAGTGTACTCAGAATCTTTAAAGGTGCTGAACTATTCAAAGGATTGGCAATTGGTAAACTAGCAATTGTCGGTCTTATTGCTGCTCTTGTTGTACTACTGTTAAAAAACGAAAAGTTTCAAGAGTTATTGAAAAAGGTATTCGATGCGATTCAGAAACTCTTAGTTCCTATTACAGAACTTATAACGAAATTGAGTTCCCACTTAGCCCCGGTGTTTGAAGTTCTTATGGGTATCGTTGAAGCTTTGATTGATAATTTTGTTGAACTCTTGGAAGGAGTTATGGATCCACTCATTGACATCCTAGATGTTGTGATCATTGTAGTCAGTGAATTAGCAAATGCGTTCATGGGATTGCTTGATGAACTATTACCTCCATTGATATCCATTTTGAAAATGTTGTCCGGTGTTATCGTTTCACTTATTCCCTTCATTCAAATAGTAGTTGAACTAGTTGGGAATGTTTTATCCACAGTTCTTGTTGTACTATTCCAGTTACTAGAACCAGTCAAAGCAATTATTGAAGTTATCATTGGCGTCCTTAGCATCATTATGGTTGCAATTGCTAACCTGGTAACTTCATTTATAGAGCCACTCAATCGTGTACTAGAAGTCCTTGGAGCCCTATTTAAAGTGGTTTCAGATGTAATCTTAATCCTGGTTGATATTCTTGTTCAAATCCTAACCCCTATTTTAGATGTCTTAATTGCAATCCTAGAACCAATCCTTGAGTTAATCACCATCATCATTGAAGCAATAGTAGGGGTAATGGTTCTCTTGATGCCGCTGATAGACCTACTCTTAGCTCCACTCATTACACAACTTGATTTTATCAAGTTTTTACTCGAAGCATTTAGTCCATTATTGAAGTTGATAGGAGAAGTCATCGGTGTGTTACTAGCACCAGCTCTTAGACTTCTATTGGCAGTTTTAGAACCTGTTCTATGGTTGCTTACGAAAATTATTGATGCAGTGAAATGGATAATCGAAAACATCGCAAAAGCATTTGATGGAGTTGGAAAGGTATTTGGTAAAGTAGGAAATTTCTTTGGAGATTTATTTTCAGGGAAAATCTTTCAGACAAATTCGAATTCATCCAACAGTAGTTATACAACTAACAATTTGACTGTTAATACATCGTCCTCAAGTATAGACATCGATGCTTTGAATCGAGCACTTGGAGGTGCATATCTATGAGAAGGTTTATCCTAGAGAACAATTATGGTGTCACTTTTCAGTTTACATACTTCAACAAAGTACTCTTCACCAATATAAGTGGTTTGGGGTTTTCAAAGAATTATACCTATCTAAAATATGATAATCACTTCAGTACTTTAAAAAACAACTTTGAACTCTCTGAAATCCGAGGAGTTATTACTTTCCTAGATGGCTACCAGGGATATAAAAAAATGCTGTCCTTCCTAGAAAAAGGACAACATGATATGAAACTTCACTACGAGAGTCATGATATGAAATATTGTTATGTAGATATTGTGTCCCTGACAAAAACAGAACTCAAAGCTGGTGGATTACAATCCGAGATTGTNNAAAAAATCATTTTGGATAAAGGAAAGAAGTGTTTTGATTACTTTAAATGTTGATACTGGTGGAAAGATTTACCCATATACCTATGGTTTTATCTATTCAAATGCATCCATGGGATTAAGCAACGTTGAAATTGGAGGACATATTAAAGCCAATGTAGTCGTTGAAATGATTGGATCGATTGATGAACCTGAACTGCTTGTCAAAAGAAATGGAGTAGTTTCGGATGAATTAAGATTGCTTATGAATAGAACCGATGCACACATAGTCGTTTCAAGTTTGATTCAGGACTTGACTATGTATGAGATTATCAATGATGAAAAACATGATATCTATCGATTTCAAGATTTTGATAAAGAAAATTTACTATGGATTGAACCTGGTGCAATAGAGTTTGAATTTAAGCCAGGAGTTTCAGAACAAACCATCTGTAAAATCAAAATATTCGAGTACTACCTGGGGTAATTTATGGAACTCATCATACTCGACAAAAAAACTTTTCAAATCAAAGATCATGTTAACGTATCAGATGCGTTCGAAATCAAACTCGACTTGGTTATATCCCAAAAATCTACGTTTAAGTTATCCACCATCACAGTTAACGCAGCCATCAAAGATATTGTCTATCTACATACTAGTGAGTTTAACTACATAGGTATTATCGAGAGCATTGATGATGAAGATGATGGACTTGTCATCGGCACAGTTGAATTCAAAGAGATGTTAAAGAAAAGTGTCAAAGTTAATTCCTATTCAGGTATTCTTGCAGATTACATTGAAACGTTGGTCAGACAAGAATTTGTAACCAATGATGATATCAAGGAGAACATAACATATCTTAGCATCAGTAAAGAAACATCAAAACTTGGAGAATTAACATTCGAAGATGACAAAATCATGACCATTCATGAGGTCATGGAACTGATATCAAAGAGTTATGGTGTCAACATCAAAGAAGAAATAGTAATCCAAAATGGAGTACTTGTTGGTATATTGCTAAGAATAATCAATGTCAGTCAAGGTGTTAAGCTAAAAGGTGACCAATTAGCACTTGCAGACTTGGTCATTAACGATACAACTGAAACTTCAGTTAACAAAGTCATCTACTATCCGAAAAGTGAAAATGTGATTCACATGGATATTAAGATTTATTACTTGCTTGTTGATGGTACTATTACTCAAGATTTGACACATCCCTTAAGGTTTACTGATGTTCAATCAGTGGGCAAAACTTATGGCGATAATGATTTTGATACATTAGTTAGCAAGGCACAAAGTGAACTAAGTATAACAAGAACCAATCATCAAATTACATTTACTGTGAATATAGATCACAAAATCATTAGAGTCTTTGATAACGTGAATTTGGGTGATTTCATAGAGTTTCGATTTAAAGGAAAACTATATGATTCAATCGTCACAGGAATAAAGTTTCAAAATCAAATGCTTTCATGCCAAATCACACTTGGTGAATACAGAATAAAACTTACAGAAAAAATCCAAATTTTAAGCAAGAGTGTAATCTCGCAAATTGGACATATATCGATTAACAAAAGCAGTACCACAGATTTAGATGGAGGTGAATTCTAAATGGGATTACAAAAAATAACGTTTGAAGGTGGAAACGTATCTGCCAAGAAAGATGCAGACTTATATTACTTTCTATTTTCAAATCGAATCGGCATATTAAAAGGTATCAAAAGTGGAGTAACGTATACACTCTCAAACAATACAATAACCTTTCAAGATGGCTATATTGCGGTGTATGGAAGATTGATTTATGTTGAAAACAATACTTCGATACTAGTTAGTCCTGATTCAACAAAGAACGGTTATGTCATCCTTGGAGTTGATACAAACTCCAATGAAGTCAGTATGTATCTTAAGGAACAAACAAGTGGTTTTCCAACACTTACACTTAATCAACTAATCAATGGAGATGGCATTTACGAGTTCCCTCTAGCATCTTATTCGAAAACATCCACATCAGTTACGCTAACTCAAAACTTCGAACGGCCAGTAATTACATCATATGCTGAGATAATTTATAATCTAGAACTGAAGATTCACTCAGGTCTCGAACCTAGGGTAAAAAGTCCATCCACGATATCACCAGGTGTATTTAGAATCACAGATACCTCATCCTATGAACTCTATCGTTCAATCCTATTGATCACTATAGGAAACTCAAATATTGTGACAGTGCCTGGTGCAAGTTTGTTTTATCAAATAGGGTCATCAAATAGTATATCTTACAGTATTTATGGCTCAACATTCTCACTTTATCTCAAGTACGAAAATGGGTACTTAACAATGACTTGTGGTAGCACATCACACATCATTAATAAAGTAATCATTTATAAACTATAAGAAGGGAAACAAAAAACATGGCTATTATACAAATTAAACGGAGAACATCTGCTGGAACTGGACCACTCATTGGATCAACAGGAACAATTAAAGCTGGTGAGCCACTAGTCGATTTAAATGGTGGGAACCTCTATGTATCAAAACAAGATAAAACAGGTACTGCAGGTAATCCTTTAGCGGTAGCAGATTATATCGAATACTTAAATAAAGCAAATGCAGAAACGAGTATGGATTCAAAAATCACAGCACTCGCATTAGGTACTGCATCAAAGAAAAATACAGGTACAACCAATGGAACTGTACCTTTGATTGGTTCAGATGGAAAACTACCATCATCAATCATCCCAGATGTTAGTCCAGTCACCTCGGTAAACGCTAAAACTGGAGCTGTAACGATTACTTTATCCGAATTGGGTGGTGTATCGACAACAACATATAATGCCCACGTGTCAAGCAATCTTCACTTAACAGATGATCAAAGAACTCGAATTGTAAATGTCAAGAATGTGTCTGTATCAGCGAGTACTGCTATGGTATTTACAGATACAAAGGCTAACTTTTTAGCGAAAACAATCACTTCAGGGTTAGTACTGTTTAAAGAAATAAATACAACTTACACACCAAATAAAGAAATCTTTTTCGTTGGTCTTGATAAGGATGTTGTATTGACTCACGCATCAACCATTGATGGTGGAACGTATTAATGGCAATCATTCGTGTTAAAAGAGGTACTGCTAATCCGACAACTTCAAATTTGCTTTATGTAGGCGAAATGGGGTTTAACACCACAACCAATGAACTGTTCATTAGAGGCAATTCATCTGTGGTAAAAGTAGGTGGTGGTATCGGAGAACTCGTTTATTCATATCAAGGGACATTGTATTATCAAACAGTATCACATATTTTTGACAACAACTACATTTATGAAATTTACATTCTCGCATCTACAGCTGGAACAGTGAGTGATACTTCATCTTCATATATAAACTATATGTCTTCAGGAGGTTCATACTTCCTAGGTAGTTACATGAGCCTAAGATACGATGATGACTACAATACTGGACTAACCAGGATGAGTGGTAGAGCTGCAAGCACGTTCTACATTAACGATCAGTTCTCAGGTAGTAAAACACCTACATTTGGAATCACGAAAACAATCACCCTAGAGTTAATCCCAACCTTTCAATCCAATACCTCAACTACATACAGTTGGGTTGCAAAAGGGAAATCTATTACAACGCTATCTGATGACTCAAGCCCAACAGTTGCTATGGCAGAATTTGTCCATGTGATTGATGGAGCTATCGGTAGACTTTATATTAATCCTGGTTTGAACCTTGGTTCCCCAGATACACTTCAAATCTCAATTTATAGAAAGAAGAGGACATAACAATGGCCATCATCAAAAGTTTAGAATCAAGAATAGGAATCAATGTCAACTATCATCGCATTATTGGAGTCAATCTCAATTATAGAGATAAGAAGGTAGTAATTTGTTTAGCTTCTTACTTAGATAAAGAAAAACGTATCAATGGATTTAATCCCTTGGAAGCTGTTGATATCGAAGTGCCGGTTAAAGATTTCGATTTATTTAAAGATGAAAATCCCATCGCATTAGCCTATTTGTGGCTTAAAGAAAATGTGATTGGGTTTGATGACTCAGCTGATGATTTAGAAAAAAACGAGGAACATATTTATGAATCAGAATAAGCCCATCCTCGATAAGGAACGTTTGAAAACGATTGTGGTTAATATGTTTCCAGAACATGAAGTGATGTTTATCTATTTTTGTGGATCCATTGCGTACCACACAACATCAAGTAACTCTGATGTCGATATTACAGTGGTATTGAGCGGATTTAAAGGGTTGATTCATACATCACTTGAAGGCATCGATATTTTTGGTTATGGGTATGAAGATTTTTGTAAAAGACAAGAAATGAACTCTGACATCCCTCTTTATAACCGACTTCATGCAGATGATATCATCAATGCAAAAGAACATCTTGTCTTTTTAAATCCTTTATTTGAGAATGAATTCAATGATTTGGTGGAGATTGACTTCACCAGTTATCTCGACAAATATCTCGATACTGTTATTGAATATTATGATCAAATTATCAATAAGGATAATATGCTCGTAAAAAGAGCGTACCATATCTTAAGAATCAGAGCGATTCTAGATACCTATCTTGAAACTGGTGACTATACGCTTATACTTTCAGATGATTGGATGAAGCGTATTGATGAACTAAAAACCAATTGGGATAAATCAGATGATGGAATATATCTATCAACATTAAGACAATTTTTACTAGAAATCAAAGAAATAAGAGATGAGGTGCTCCAACATGAGTGAGTTAGAAGTTACTTTAATGATTATTGGTGTTTCAGGTACTTTCTCAAGTATTCTGTTTGCATATCTAGCCTTTCGAAGAGCTGATAGAAGAGAAGATAAGAATGCAGGAAAGAACGAAGGCATTCTGATTTCCGATTTGGGATACATCAAGTCTAGTACAGAACGTATCGAGAAAAGAATGGATAAACTCGATAATGGGTTTTCTGATTTGAACACACGAGTTGCAATCCTAGAAAGTGATGTTAAAAACTTATCCAAAAGACATAGTCCAGCAAAGGAGACCAGGAACATATGAACGAAATAGTCACATCCATTATCAGTATTGTCGTAACAACAGTTGTATTACCCCTCATCACTTTAGGTGGAGCAAAACTGATACAATACCTCAACAGCAAGATAGAGGATGAACATACTAAAAGAATTTTATCTTCAATTGCAGCAAGCGTAGAAAGAGCAGTAAGGGTTGTATTTCAAACTTATGTTGAATCCTTGAAGAAGAACGGAACCTTCGATAAAGAAGCCCAAAAAACGGCTTTAGTCATCGCCAAGCAAGAAGTTGTGCGTGAACTCAATATTGAAGCTAAAGAGTTTATAATGAACAACTACGGAGATTTAAATGTATTTATTACTAATCAGATTGAATCGACAATTAACTTATTAAAGCATTAAATACAATAATGACCAAAATGATAAAATCTATGGTCATTTTTTATTTATCATGATTCCTATGTGTCTCAATATATAATTGGGTTCTTGAATATTCCTAAAATACAGGTTTTTAATCCTGTATAAGCAAAAAAAACATTAATTTAAATTATACCTAGTCAAATATATTGACAAAGTAAAAAAATAAATGTATGCTATAAGAAACGGAGGAATAATAATGTCTAATTTAGTTGTTAATAAGGAAAATCAAATTTACAAATTGCAACAAAATTTATCTTCGATTAGAAAAATAGCGGGATGGACCATGCAAGACTTGGGTGATAGAATTGGTTTGACTAAACAAACGATTAGCAATCTTGAAAATAGAAAAACCATTATGAATTTAACCCAATATATAGCAATACGCAAGGTTCTGGATGATGAAATGGAGAGCAATAAATCTAACGAGCTATTATCTAAAGTAGTTGGTTTATTAATAGATAACAGTGATCAATTAGATGATGAAACTTATATGAAAGCACAAGAAGTAGTAAATACGGTAGCTGCTTCAGCAGCAAGTGGGACACCAAGTAAAAATTTAAAAAAGTTTTTTGATGTTCTCATCATGTCAATTCCAGTTATAGCAACAATTGGGGTAGCCATTTTTATTAAATCAAAGAATTGGTTAAGATTTTTTAAATAGGGAGGTTGAAAAAATGAATAATCTTGGAAGTTACAAAGCACTAACTATTATGTCTAAAAAAGTAGGTGGACCAGAAAACCTTCTGCTTCTCGTTTTTGGAACAGGTATATTAGTTTCGAATTTGGATAGAATAATAAAAGTCATCACTAACAAAAAAAGGAAAAGTAGTACTAGTGTTGAATCACCATTATTTTATGTACATTCAGAATTTGTTGATAGTCTTGGTGCACATTTTAATGTTGGTGATCTATATAGAGTCTTAGAAGAGGATAACAATTCGATTTTAATCGAAATAATCAACGACTCAAATAATCCATATTTTGTTGATAAAGACATTTTACTTGAGATATCAAATTATGGAGGAATTTAAAATGAGTGGTTATGATTGGTATTGCGATAGTTGTGGAATCATCATGAATTATCAAATTGGTTTCAGTACTGACAGTGGTGAATGGACTTGTGCAGAATGTGGTTGTCATAACGATGTTTCATCTAATAATATAGAAAATTATGGAGAGAAACCAGCTACCGAAAATCAACTAAGATATATTCGAAAAATTGAAAATCTTCTTGAAATCAATTTTTACGGTAGTTCCTTTGAAGAAGCATCAGATTTTATAAATGGAAACGAAGATTTATATCAGGCAAAATTGCACACACCTTATAACTATAGGTGATGAAATGGAAAGGGGATGATTTTGAATGCATCAGGACATTAGTCTAATTAAGTTTATCGAAATGATGTCGAATGAAAGTGATCAAATATCACTATCTTATGGTGATTTTCTGCCTTTAGAAGAGATTATTGATCATAAAACTATTACTTACAAAGAAGAAGTTACAAGTGTTGAGATTAGTGACTTTTGCAGAGAAAACACAAAGAGAATTATTATGAATATTAATACAAATAAAAAGACTTCTTTGAATTATATCGAGCAATCTATTAAATTTATCCGATCACAATTTAGGAAAGATATTGAAATTTTATTGGGTTCTAGAATGGATAATGATGGAGATGGAATAATAATTGATTTTGTATTATTCAAAAATTAAAACTATAGTGAACAATTATGGCGATTTGAATGCATTTATTACAAATCAAATTGAAGCAACAATCTCTTCGTTAAAACAATAGAACTCAAAAATGACCATCATTGAAATTACTGGTCATTTTTTATTTATCAAAACTTCTATATGAACCAATGATATAATATTAATAAATACAATTTCATAACTCTAATAATATTTAAAGAGTGGATAGGTGATAAACTTGGCAACTAAACTTGTAGAAGAACAAATTAATGAAATTAGACAAAGTATGATTGAAAGGTACTTAAACGAGAAAATAGATGATCTAAGCAGAGACTTAAGTATAGAAGAAAATGATGTTAACGGTTATCATGGCCGAGAGATATTAGAACTTTTACAAAACATTGATGATGCATACGAACTATCAGTACAGTCAGGAACTGCGTTGTCGCCTGTCGAAGCCGAAATATCATTTATTGGTGGTGTGCTTAAAGTTTCTAACACTGGAACATCTTTTACTATTGATGGCATAAAATCAATTGTATTAGGTCACTTAAGTACTAAAGATAAAACATTGATTGGAAATAAAGGTTCTGGATTTCGTGGTGTGTTAAATTGGAGCAATGACATCAAGATATACTCCGGTCAATATAGTGTTGGATTTTCTAGAGGATATGCCGATTTAGAATATGATAATGTTAAAAATAAAACTTCAATAATACGCCAGGAAAAAATGAGAATGAGACGTGGTGAAAAAGCTCTATCTTTTCCCATTTTTTCGATGCCTAATTATATTCCAGAAAAAGATATTGGTAATTATTCAACAACAATTGAGATTGCTATAGATGATGAAAAAAATAAAGATGATTTTAATGTTGTGAATCAATTAAAAGAGTTTGACCATAGAACTCTATTGTTTCTACCAAATCTTTCTAAATTAACCATAATAATAGAAGATGAAATAATAACATTATCCAAAACATCTACCAAGCATGATAGTGTCAGCAAAGTTATAATTAGCAATCATATTGACTTGGCAGAAGAATTCTATGTACTTAAGAGATTAATTGATAAAAAAGATACTAATAAGCAAATCATCATAGCAGCTCCAACGAAACCGTTGGAATCGTACCCTGTTTACTGCTATTTCCCAACAAAGCAATATTTTTCTCTACCCCTGTTAGTTCATGCTCCATTTATCTTGTCACAAGATAGAAATAGAATAACTACAGACATAAATGGTCATAACAAAGAAATGTTCTCGAAGATACTTGATGAATCAATTTCGTTAGCAATAGAATTAACCAAGATTCAAGATAATCGAGAATTTCCTCTATTTGCTTTAACACCTAATGCACTTGACCGCTATAATTGGGGATTTACTGATGTTATTAAAGATTTCAATTTGCTGGATTATTATCTAAATAATTTAATTGAAGCAAAAGTGATTCCTCTTAGGAATGGTGGTTTTACAAATATTGTTAGTGGAATTAAAATCTTTGAAGTACCGACACCGTCATTTTTCGCTGGAGAAGGATTTGAATTATTACTAGAAAACATTTCAAATGAACGTTCTTATAGTTTTGTAAAAAGGTTGCTAACTAGAAAAGGGATATCGACATATATTGAATCTGGAGAACTAATCAAGACTCTAAATAAAAAGGTTCTAAGCTTAGAAGAAAGAGTGGAAACTTTTATTTGGTGGAGTAATAGTTATCCAAAGATAGTATCTATTCCCAATGTTATTGAGATTGATGGTGAATTTATTTCAAATACAAATGGTGAAAGAATATTCTTGCCATCTCAAGATGGGATAGGCGATTTACCCCTATCATTAAAATCACACGTTAAACTAAAAATCATTTCACAAGATTTTGTTGATTTGCTTATCGACCGATTAAAGAAAACTAGTTTGTGGTCGGAAATTCAGAAACAGTATACTAACCCATCAGACAAACGTATTCTAGATAAATATAGTGAAGAAAAACTTTCCATTAGATTTAATGAACAAAGCAGCAGAGAGATGATTATTAGAGAGATCAATAATCAAGTTACAACATATGAAATATCTGTTGAATTTATCAAATGGCTTTTTACTCTATATAAAAAAGGTGATCTCACATCACAATCTTTAAAAGAGATTAGTTTTAATTTTCCAATAAAAAATGGTGTTAAGAAATCAAGCGAAATTTTTATAGGATCATGTTGGAACAATCAGATAGCTGATTATTTATTTAACAAAGAAAAATACCAAGAATTAGAAAGTAATGAAATATTAGATATCCCCTCAGCTGAAATAGATATATTTGTTAATTTTGCGAGAGAATTTGGAGTATCACAATATCCTATTTTCACACTAAAACGAGCGGATTATTTAGATTTCAAAATCAAAATCGGTAAAACCCATGCACGATATATTTATTCATTTAGTTGCGATAATTTTGAAGAATTAATTCAAACATTGGATACTGAGAAGATTATTCGATGGATTACATCTGATAATTATCTATCATCGATTATCCCATCAATAGAGGAAAATTCTTATGCACAACTGCAAAGCAACTCTTATCATGAAAAATTTCGTTCGAATGCTTATATCCTTCACATTCTAAATTCGACAAAATGGATTAATATAAATGGCAGTAAATATGCACCGGTTGATTTTATTTTATTCGAAAAATTATCAGATTCAGTACAGGGTTTTTATGGAATAAGCAGAACCAATCTTAGAAAACTGGTTGGAGAAATGCTGTTTAGTGAACTAGACTTTAGAAAGACATTTGCTGATTTAACAGATATTCAATTAAGAACGATGATCATTAGTTTGAGTAAAATCTCAGATAAAACGATAGCACCAAAACTCTATGATGACATTGTTCGTGGAAAAAGAGAGCAAAAACCTACAGATAATGATTATAAACCTTCAGAATTTAAAGTACTATGTAAAGATGGGAAATACTATAGAACTACTGAAGTTTGGTATGCTGATAAAATCGTTCCAAGAGTATATACAAGTGATTCTAAAAATCATTTCATTGACATTGATTCAAAACGTGGAACTAAGACAATCTATGATTGGTTTGGTGTCAAGAAATTTGAAATAGAGTTAAAGTATAAATCTTCTACACCATTAGAAAATAAGAAAATTGAAAACGATATTAAGGAACTAAAAATAGCACTACTTTCTTCAATGGATCAACATAGCAATAATATTGAAAACATGAAAAGGCTGAGGATAATACCAAGTTCTTCATTAACAGTAACAGATGAATACAATAATGAAATTATTATTGAAGATGAGTATTATCATATTTTTAGTAGTAATAGTATCGTTTATTTAAAGATTCCTAATAGTTATGATCAATTAAAGATTTCCCCATTGCTCACAGATATTTTTAGGAATGTCTTTGTGTATAATTTTGATGATTCTCAGATTCAGTTGTTAATTATGTTGAGTAAAAATCAGAAGATTGACTATATTACTTCTGAATATGGTGTTGATAAATGGAATATAACAGAAGAATTACTCTATAATGATAATAATAACCAAAAAAAGATTATAGATTACTTCAAAAACCATAGTTTATCTGAAAATCAAATTAGTCTATTAAACACTATTAATTTTGATTCATATATCAAATATGAAGAATATCCCATTTTGATCGATTCGTTAAGAGTTATTCAAGGAGATATTACAGATTTAAATAATCTAGATATTTTCCCACACATTGATATCAGACCTTATTGGCAAAAAAAACTGGATGAAAATTTAGTAAAATGTTCTGATGGTTATAAATCAAAAGTATATCTAGGACTTAAAGAAAAAGAAATTAATGACCAAAAGGAGTTTATTGACTTAGTTAATAAGTTCATTTCTTTTGAGCAATCATTTGATAATACCGTTTATGTGAGTATTCAAACCATTCTTGCGGACTCCTTTAACTTTGATTTTGATACCACACAAAGAATTATTAGCGTTGATGAAATTTATAAGAAAAACTATGAGTCTATAGATTTTCAAGATAACCGAATTGATGATTTTATTTCTGATAATAATCATATGAAATCACTGATATATTTTATGAGTGATGAAATCATAGAGTATATTGAAATCAATTTTATGAAAGGAATTTCTACTGATGATAAATTACTTGGTGATTATCCTGAAGATAATAAGCAAGGTCAAATCGTGGATAAGCCAGTTTTCCCTATAGTTAAAATCAAAAAATACAAAAAACATAAGAACGGTTTACCTGGTAAATCAAAATCACAGCTTAATAAGGAAAATCAGCAAAAAGAGGTTAATGGAAAACAAGCGGAAGAGATAGCATATCCACTACTGTTAGAAAAATATCCAAACCTAAGATGGACTAGTGAAAATGCTTATTCGCACTTACCTGAAAGAAACACTTCTACATCCAATGATATGTATTATGTGAACTCAATAAATGAAAAAATACTAATAGAGATTAAAAGTTCTACTGGATCTTTTTATATGAGTTCAGCTGAATACGAGCTAGCAAATCTTCAAGGTCAACTATATGAGATTTGGTTGGTGGATATAAAAACCAAGCAAATCAACGGACCAAAATATATAAAGGATTTTGAATCTAGTAAAGAGGCAACAGAGTATAAATTTTCATATACAATTGTCCAAAACGATAATGAGTGATTGCATATACTTGTTGATGGTCTAGATATATTGTCATTTAGTGTTTTTTGGCTATACTTTCCCACCGTGTCCTCCAAAGGGTATGTTGGTGGACAAAAGAACACTTTTCTTTCATTGTCCTACACTTTCCTCTGTTGTCCTCTAAAAGGTATGTTGGTGGACAAAAGAACACTTTTAAGTGTTTTCGCTAAATTATGCGAGTTTATTTGTGCTCTTATGACACCATATAAGAAATACAGGTTTGATACATAAGCGAATTAGTAATTCGCCCTAGTATCAAGCCTTTTTTGTTTTCAGAAAGGAACATTTTCCCCTATCTGCCAAAATTGTAACGTAAACGTCAAATATTAACACGGT
>DITO01000013.1 GCA_002422065.1 Erysipelotrichaceae bacterium UBA6182
ATCATTTGTTTTCTCTCCTTTGTTGTGAGGAGGTAAAAGATGTTTTTAATATCTTCATTTAAGTGATTGGAGTTTAGAAAATGATAGATGACTGATTCTCTTGGATATTGCATAAACATTGATGGATAGTCATGATCGCTGAGCTCTGAGCCATCAAGCATATAATCAATGGTAACATCAAAAAGTTCTGTCATTTCTAGGAGTACTTCAATACTGGGTAATGAATTCCCCATTTCCCACTTGCTGACCGCTTGTCTCGTGACAAATAAAGCATCAGCCAGTTCGTTTTGAGTCATACCCTTCTGTTTTCTTTTCTCTATGATTTTTTTACTGATTAAATCTAAATTAAGCATGTCCAACCTCCTTACACCTTTAGTATACGACGCATGATGATTGATAGCAAGCAACTTTTGGTTGCGAAAAAACTGCATAGGTTCATGCAGTTCTTATTGAAAACGACGAATAAGTGCTTTTTTATACATATCAGATGCGTCTAGAGTTGTTTTATTATAATAAAGAGGTCAATATGATGACCCCTTACTTAATATAATTTCTATTATTGACTTCAATGAATTAATTACATCTTCCCATGAAACATCTTTAGCGAATAGATAATTATTTTGATAAGAACTCCAAAGTTTCATCATCGATTGATCATTTTCAATTGATGTCATAATATCAGAGTATTCTGGAAATATTTGATTATAAGTTTTTCGATATGTTGAAGTGTTAATCAATGCTGTTCTTAATACAACCCTATCAACATCATTTTCCCTAAGTTCCCATAAAATATGTACATCATAGAAATCTCTCATTCTAGTGTTTAATGGCCCTCTAGACAAAATGGTTTCAATTTTCTCTGCTAATACTGTTTCAATATTGTAAGCTCTAAGTTCTATCGTTTTATCGTATAGTAATGATTTATATTGAAATCTTGTTTCATTTGGTGTAATGATGTCTCCCGTTGTGAAATCAATCTTGATATTCTCTATTAGTCCATCAAAATAGATGGAAAGCGAAACTCTTAAACCCGGATAATCTGCACCCTCATGAATCTCATCAATACTTACAAGTTCCATTATCAAATTGTCATGTGATGGAATGACGATAATCTCTTCAATGTATGTTTTTAAGTCTTCCTTTTGAATCGACAAAGACTTTAACGTAACATCTAAATCCATTGTTGTTCTTAAGTCTATTTTTGTGATTGCAGAAACTAAGAAGCCGCCTTTAATTATAAATCTATCTCTATATTTTGATTTTGAAAGTTTTTCCAAAAAGAATTCAAAAATAACGGTTCTTAATATGATGTTAGGATTGATATTGCTTATTTTTGATTTATTTCTGATCAGAGCTTTTACTTGTTCACTTGATATCATAATAAGATTTCCATATAATCTCTTAACACAGTTTCAATCCCCATCTTTTTAGCGTATGTTAATAATTTGTTTAAATCTTTGGAGGTATCGTTTAAATAACGCTTTAAGCCCTCATTGAAGACTTGCTTATCGATACGACTCCTGGAACGAATGATATCACAAACTGTTCTTTCTTTGTCATAAAGAATGACTTCGTTTCCAAATGGTGATTTCATGACCATTTTTCCGAGTTCAAATAAAGATGGTTTGATCGTATACGTTCTCAAATCATTTTGTTTGATTTGAGATGTATTATAACCAGTGGGTAGTGTCACAGTATATTGATAGGGATCTCTATCTGATAAGCCGTGAAGATATAAAGCTGTTTCATGTGAATAGATCATCCGCTTCTTTTTTTGTTGATAACTATAGAGTTTGTCTTCCCATGCATTGGGGGATTGATAAACACCTGGTGCTGTCCTAATCAACTTTTCTTCTTCAACGAACATGGTTAAGTACTCCCGATGAATGCCTTCATACATTGCATCCTGAGTCGTGATATAACCATTCTGTTTTTTAATTAGTTTTTCTAATTTTTCTTTTGACATCTTAACACCTTCTTGTCTTTTATGCTTATATTATACTTGATATTAGTTATTTTGTCAATTCATCACTAAAGAAATATGCGTGCGGGATGATTGAAAACAAATCATTAAGATGTATGTGAGTGAAGTAAATGTTTTTTGAAATTGAACAACATCAAACCAAACCATCCCATGAGTCCAATGTGCAATACATCATTCGCACTGAAATAAACACCTGTGTTTTCAAATAAGCTTTCGGTAAATCCAGGTATATAATATGCGTAATATGCGACATTGACAATCAGAAACCAAATCCATAACTGAATGAAGGATCGATTTAACTGATCTTGATGCTTTCTATAGTTGATGATGTTGATGACAAAAAAGACAACAAACAAAGGCGTGAACTACTCCCACCACTTAATGAGACTCATTAGAAGTGGGGGCTTCTTGGGTAAAACAGACTAATGTCTATTAGTTTACCAAGCTATTGCGTCTGTTCCATACGCTTTTGTTGCATAGTTGATAAGACCTTGAACACCGATGTTAATCGCTGCATTTAGGTCTCTATCCATCACGTGTCCACAGGTACAGTTATAGGTGCGTTCAGAGAGTCTGATTTTTTGCTCCCTACCACATTGACTGCAGGTCTTTGTTGATGGATAATATTGATCAATCTTGATTAAGGATTTCCCTTCATCTTTTGTTTTATACTCAAGATATCTTGTAAATAGTCCAAATGATGTATCAGAGATGGATTTTCTGAAATGCTTGGTTTTCGCCATTTCAGTTAAATCCAGTGTTTCGATACTGATTAGATCATAGGTATTCACTAAATATCTAGATGCTTTGTGTAAAAAGTCCTTGCGCTGATTCTTGATGTGAAGGTGTAGAGTTGATAATTTTTCTTTTTGTTTCAGGTAGTTACTCGATTCCTTAACTCTTCTTGATAAGATCTGTTGTTCCTTCTTGAGCTTTTTAAGGGATTCTTTATAGTAATTGGGATAATTAGCCTGATGTCCTTCACTATCCATATAAAGACCTTGTAGTGTATAATCTAGACCAATCGCTTTTTCTAATGCTTTTACTGGTTGTGTGATGTGACTATACTCAACTCGAAGTGATACATAGTAATGCTTTCCATCTTTCTTGATTGTAGCCGCTTTAAGGATAGAACCTTGAGGTAACGCTCTATGGAGTTTAATCTTAACCAGTCCCAATTTAGGAAGTTTAAGATAAGAACCTTCTAAACGAATATTATCATTGGTGGTATGTGTTGTATAAGATTGTATAGGGTTATGTCTAGATTTATATTTAGGTTCATCATGAGACTTGTTAAAGAAGTTACTATAGGCTTGTTTCAGATGTAACCAAGCAGTAGTCAAACTTTGAGAGTCGACGTCATACATATAAGGAAACTCTTCTTTGATACGTTTAGGATTGAGATAGTCATGACTGTTGAGTAGCTCTGGATACTTCCCGTAAAGTTCATAGATAGACTGACGTTCGAAAAGGAGCATATTCCACATTTTTCTGACACAGCCAAATGTTTGCTGAATGAGATCAATTTGTTTGGTTGTAGGTTTCAGTCTATAGACATAACCTTTCATGGTTTCATTCATATCATCCATCCCCTTATATCGCGATTTCTATACTTATATTATATCATATAATGATATAAGGATGTTTGCTTATTTATAGATATTTTAAAAATTAGATAAGGAGTGTTTCATTCATCTCCCAATTAATTATTTGAAGAGGGAGTTTTCTGAAACATATTAGAAAACAATCAAAGCATACTTCGCATATCTAATTAAGTATTTTTGATGATCCTTATTTAAGAATTCTTGAGCAAATGCAATCGCCATCATGGCAATGCTGATGGCTGTAACAAATAAATAGCTGAGTTCAAACCAACTGGTAAACTGACAAAAGATTAGATCACGACATTTTAACTCATAACCTAACCCTTGATAACTCGTTCCCGCAAGTAAAGTACCCAATCCCCAAAAAAGCAAACTGATTCCCCATACTGTCTGATGGTTCTTTATGAATAGTGAACCAATCAACATAATCTGTATACCCAGTGCATAGACAATGATTGTAGATAATGGGGTAATGATGATCCATCTATTGAAGATTGTCACATAGGGAATACTATTTAAATATTCAGCTGGTGTGATGTTGGGTTCTATCAAGATACCACTTGGCATAAAGATATAAAGTAAAACAAGAACAATCATAAATATAAGAGCTAAATAAATCATGTTCTTTTTCATGGGCACACATCCTTATCTTTTCATTTAAAACGAGTTGATGATTCGCTTTTGAATATCTATGTCACAGCAACAAAATAAATGTGCATCTCCCATGACATAATCTTTACCTGATT
>DITO01000215.1 GCA_002422065.1 Erysipelotrichaceae bacterium UBA6182
AGAATTTAAATTGGAGGGGTGCCAATGGACAATGAAGCTTTTGAGTATGAGAAGAACCAGCTTTCTATTATATTTGAACGAATTGACAAAGATTTAGAGATTTATCAGCCAAAAACATCTGGTTATGAGACTTTTGTATCAGATGAGGAATTTATTGATGCTAGAACTGACCGAAATGCTTCAATAGGAATTAGAAGTCAACTTCTTCAAGTGGCTAAAGAACCTTACTTTGGTAGGATTTTTATAAAAAAACTATTTAGTAATAATCAGGAGTCTGAAAATTTTGCTATTGGCCGTAATTTTTATGGAAGTCATGGTAAAACGTATGTTTATGATTGGCGAAGCGACGTAGGAAACCTCTTCTATTTAAATAACATTAGTGAAGTAGATTTTAATAAAAGACCTCATAAAATTGAGAAGAAAAGAAATGTGAAAATTGAGAATAGAAATATCGTTGATATTAGCGATATTAATATTATCTCCAATTTGCAAATTAAGGATAGTGAGGGTCAAGAAACAGAAGCGGGAATAGATATTACTGATCCGTTTCTATTAAAAGTACTAGAAGAAAGAAAAAGTAGGAAAGAGTATTTAGATATCATCCAAACAATTCAATCAAAACAGAACTATATAATTCGTTCAGCTCTAAGTAAAGGCATTCTTCTTAAAGGATGTGCTGGATCTGGTAAAACTATGATTATTTTGCATAAGATTTCGTATCTACTCTATAAAGAAAAGTACTTGTCGTTAGATAGCATTCTCCTAATTATTCCAAGTGAAAAATATAGGGAACAAATATCTGGAATTATTGATAGTTTAAATCTTAAGGGTTTAAAAACAATGACCTTTGATGAAGTAATTTTACACATATTGGGAGTCAATTCTTCATTTATTTACGTTAATGAAGTTGTTAATAAGTCAAATGTAAGAATTAGCAAAAATTTGATTGATTATGTTTATAATGAAGAATTCAGTATCATGCTAAAAAATAACTATTTAGATAGATTCAAAAGAGTATTTGATTCTAGAGTTGTTGAATCATTAAGCAGGATAACCGAAAAGCTCAGGATGAAAGTCAACTTTAATGCGGAAACTTCTGCGCGTGATTTGGTATATCTAGAAAACAGTTACGTCGAGGCACGAAGAAAAAACAAGAAAATCAACAATGAATTTGCTGATTTGAAAGATTTACTAGAGAATCCAAATGAATTCTCGATAACTAAATACATGAAAGAGGTCAACGCGAAAATTGTTGAAGTGAATTTTAAAATTGAAGTTTTACAGAATAAAGACTCACAAGTTAAAGCAAAGAATGAAGAAGGCTCAATGGCAGATAGATACAATCTGTTTTATCTAAGTAAGGAAGCTGAGTACTTGGCTTTAGTCTATAAGGATCTTGAATCACGGAAAATTAAAGTTGAGCACAAATTGAATGAACTTCAAAGAATGTTGCTCGATGAAGAAGATGAACAGACAATTGAAAAGAATATTGCTTACTTAAAAACATTTGAAACTCCAAGCAACTTAATTCCTAAGATTGTTGAGTTATCGTTACCAAACGAGTTTCGTGAAGAATCAAAGAATATCTTTCAATCAAAAAATACAATTAATAATTTTGTTCATTATCTTTACTACACAATCACAAAAGAATTCAGACTAATTAAATACAAATATGTACACGTTGATGAATATCAAGATTTTTCACTCAGACAATTACAGATTTTGAAGAACTTGGCAAACGTAAATGCAGTGTTTAACTTTTATGGTGACTCAAATCAGTCAATGAACAAAAAGACAGTCGAAGAGAACACAATTAGAAAAATGTTTTTACTAGATGAGTATGAGCTTACTGAGAATTATAGGAACTCAGTTAAAATAACAGAGTATGCGAACAAGAAGCTGGACCTAAATATGTATCCAATTTCGATCTCAGGAGAGGAAGTACAGACGGTAAATAAAGAGACTTTTCTTGAAAGACTTAAAAATGAGATTTCGGATAAGAGTAATAGAGTATTGGTCACATACATGCAACAAGATGAAGTTGATCCTGCTGAGCAAATTGGATTGACTAATGATAGAAAGATCTTAGAATCTGTTGATCTTATTCCTGTTTTCGGAATTAAAGGTCTTGAATATGATGTTGTTTTCGTATTTACAGAAAATATGACACGAAATATGAAATATGTAGCTTATACAAGAGCGTTAAGTAAACTGTATGTTATTGAATAAAATCTATTTAAATAAAGGTAAGAGCTACGAAAATCGTTGCGCGAGGGAAAAATGAAATCTAATGAGTATGTTAAAAAGTGTGAAGATGTATTTAATTCTATAAATGAAAATGACTATTCACGTGTTCATGAGTTGTTAGTTCTTGAACATCATGTTTTTTGTGTCCTTTTATTTAACAGAGATATTCTTAATGATGTATATGATGATGCAAAATCAGGAATAGTAATCAATGAACATGTCAAACCAGTTATGCTTTACTATAAAAGAGCGGTTGAGCTTATTGAAACTTATCGTTTTAATTGGGAGAAGGACATAAAAGTTAAACTATATCTATCCTATTTAAAGTGCTTAGCATTTCAAAATATAAGTAAGAAAATAGGTTATAAACCAGAGATTATGGAATTCAAGAAATTTATTAAGAAGTCTGATTTCGACAATACTGATATCACAGATTTGGTTAGTAAATTAGATTTTGGCAGTTTTAAAATTGAACCTTATTTACTTGAAAGTTATTATCCAAACCCAGAGAAAGATCGTGAAGAAAGAGAAGCGATGCATGAGTTAGCAGAACTTTTAAAAGAGAATGTAGCAAACAATGAAGAGTATAGAGAGATATCATATTCTGAACCAAGTATTAACGAACAGAACGAATTAAACTGGGAGTCTTTTATAAGGGGAATTCAAGAATCTCTTATCCCACACAATAGTTTTAGGTCTATCATTCACTTAATCAAGAGCTATACGACAGAGATAGGAACATTTGTTTTCTTTGGTGAAGGAGAAGAGCCACAAAGAAAAGTTGAAGAAACACTTGAATTCATTGAAAACATTTATATTGAAGGAGTCGAAATCGAAAAGAATATTCTTAATGTTGATGAAGATAGCTTGTATGTAACAGTTAAAATAAAGCATCAACATTTAGAAGATTATCAATATCCACTAAATTTTGAAATACTCGATGATATTAAAATATAAGTGTATTCATCCTATAAATGTAAAATTCTAAGTTTACCATTGAGATTCTCTTGAAACAAAGATGTAATTGTAGAAAAAATGCCACTCAGTTGGATGCTCTCGATGATTCTAATATTTTCATCATCGATGTGGACAAGTCCAACAGAAGCACCAAGCTTATTAAATATTTTGCAAATGATTAATTCATCTTGTTGAGTCACTTCGAAAGTTGAAGTTTGATATTTTAGAACGACACCTTGCTTAATAAGTTCTGTATAAGTATCCTTGTCATAATTTGCCAATAATTTAAAAAGCACAACCCCAATTAGATCGTCTTTCCCTTCAGAATGATATTTCTGAATCTTCGCGTTAGTTGTTGGAATTGCTCTACTCATGTGCCCATTCCAATTTTGCAAGAAGTCACTTATTGCAACAACTTCACTTAGTTTTGTAATCATATTTATCCCCCTATGATTATAGTTTACGTTCATTTGTTCAATAAGGGAAAATATTTGTATTAATAAAGTTAGTTTTATATATAGGAAAAATCGAAAGTCGAGGGAATTGTTGTGAGTGAAGTAAGAGAAGTGATCGTTATTCAAGAAGAACTGCACATTAGATTGAAAAATGAGAAGTATCCAAATCAATCTGTCAAAATTGCATTAAGATCAAGTGAAAGTGAGTATTATCAATTCACCTTGAGTGATTTCAAAGACAAGGGTATACCAATTCCCGTCAATTTATATGGTAAAAGGATACGTATCTATGAAATCATCAAAGATTTGGAGGTTTTCATACAATCGCTTATTATTCCAAAAAAACCAAAATTATTTCCAGATGAAATCACAAATATGGTAATAGTGAGTTTTACAGAAGACATTAAAGATATATTTCGAAAGGGAAAATTATGACAAAGAATGGATCAGTTTTAATAATCGCTCGCAACATAGACAAACTTAATGACGATGAACTTAAAGATGTATTGTCTCAAATCAACATAAATATATATCGCGAGAAGCTTAAGCAAAATATACATAAACAACATATTGCATTCGAAGAGTTGAAAGGATTTCGACCTCAAACAATTAGACTTGATCAGCTGATTCCTGTTCTAATCAAAAATATTCGGAAAAAGCGGAATGATGTAAATTCATTGGTAACAGAATTATTGATAAAACACTTAGACGGAGAAATGTTTTATGATGCGACGGTGAAATATCTTACAGAAGGTAATATAGAAGAGTTATACCAATCTTATATCAAAATATTTGAGTTGAACGGAATCAAATCTGATCCATACAATTGGATTCGTATTCTTAATCAAGATGGAGAGGATAAACTTCCAGAACGACAAGAAATGATTGATCCCATTAAACAAGAGTTAATCGATAAAGCGATGCAAAAATTTAAGGAATCAACTGAGATGCCTCTGAAATTAGCTAAATTAGAGGATACAATAAGAAAACTTGAAGAATCACACAAAAAAGCAATAAAAAAGTATGAGTTACAAGTCAGTCAAATGAAAGCTGAAAATGAATCAATATTGAAAGAAACAAAACTTGGATATGGAAAATACATAGATTCAATGTTGGATGAAGTAAAGAAGAACTTAGCCTTTGATTATAATGTCGAAATTGAGAATGTTCCTAATAGTAGGTCAAAGACGATACGTGCACTTTGGGAAATTCTTTCAAATAAAGAGAGTAATATTGTGAACAATCTAAATAGAACGAATTCTGATGATTTGAGAAAAATACTGGCTGTAAAATATGCACTAACATTAGTAGGAGGTAAGGACTAATGCCTCAAATATTTATTGCCAAAGACGACTATGCAACAAAAAAGATTCTGGAAGCAACGAGCGAGTGCTATTTAATTGGTGTTTTAGCACATGATGATGAGAATTATCCATTAATTCAAGTAATGGATCAACAGAGGTTTATAAACTCATTTACAATTAAACCCTTGTGCGAAGAGCCAGATGTATTGATGAATAACTCAGACTCGGAATTATTTATTGGGATTGATTTTCACCAATCAAATTCAATTCTTCCAGATGATTATAATCGAAACATACCCAATAATGATCGTTTAGATATGCTACAAGATTTGCTTGAGAATAAATTGATCATTTTTCGACCACGTATAACGTACAGTAGAGTAAACTCAGAAAATATTCATAAGAACTTAGTCATTGTCGATGTTTTAGATATAGAAGTAACGGATACAACAAGATATCAAATGATTCCATGTATAACGATGGATGTACAATCCTTTGAGTCGAAATTGAAGGATTTAGCCTATTTTTCACTCAATAATTTTAACAGCAATGTTCTTAATTCACCGACTTTCATTCTTTGTGGAGATACTTTGTATTTTAATCAAAAAGATTGGGTTAGACATGATAACCAGGGGAAACTCTGGAGATGTGATGACTTTGATATGATTAGTACATATAAGATAAATAGTAACTTGCTTGAGAATGAAGGGAAATTGATACGTGCTACAGATAATTTATGCTTTATTGAGAACGATGCCTTAATTGCGATACAAGTTGGTGACTATAAAGCCGAAATTAAAGTTGAGCCACAACAGGTAGAATATGAGGCTGAAGATGAGCAAATTGAAGAGGGTGTAGTCAATCATATTCATGAGAGAGATTTTTTGAGTGCATTTGATTTATATACAAAATCTCAGGGACTTAAGTATCATAAAGATGATTTAATCAATTTACATGTTTGTATCAAGACTAATACTTTGACGATAATTGCAGGCATGTCCGGAACTGGTAAAACTCAGCTGGCAATTTCCTATGCTCAAATGTTAGATCTTAGTGAAGAAAACAGAAATCTATTATTTCTACCGATATCACCTTCTTATACTGAACCAGAAGATGTCCTTGGCTATTACAGTAACTTAAGTAATAAGTATGTACCAGCTGCAACTGGATTAGTAGATCTGCTTGTTCAGGCTCAAAACAACGTAAATAAAATGCACATGGTCATATTTGATGAGATGAATTTATCGCAAATCGAACATTGGTTTTCACCATTCATTTCAATTTTGGAAAGAAATCCACAAGATCGATTCATTCAGCTTTATAGTGCGAATGAGAACTGTGTTAATAATCAAAACTATCCAAGTCGTGTTAAAATCAATGAAAATGTCATTTTTATTGGAACTGTCAATCTCGATGAGACTACAAAGGATATTTCGGATCGAATGCTGGATCGCTCATTTATTGTCTCGCTTAAGAAGCAAGATTTTGCATTGTTTAATAAACCAAATGATGATATTGAAAGTGATATTAATAAAAGAATAGAAGTGAATAAGTGCAGGAGTACCGCAGAATATAACATGTGGAGAGTTCCTACTGATTCAGTATCAATGAATGATTTCACGGATCAAGAGTTGTCATTCTTCGAAGAAGCACATCAAGCGATAAGCTGTTTTGATCGGCAGAAGGGGATATCCTTTAGAATATTAAGAAATATCCAACAGTATTTAGTTAATGTTCCAAGAGTGGATAGCAATAACCTTTATTTTAGAAGGGAACACAGCATTGATTTGTTGTTTAAGCAAACGGTGCTAAGTAAAATTAAAGGTACGGAGAATCAGTTAAGTGAGTTGCTTGGGACATATGATCGGTCAAAGAATGTTTTTCACGTAGGTAAGTTACAAGAAGTTATGAATAGATATAGTTCTGTGAGTGAATTCGAAGAATCAAGAGTTGAGATTGAAAAGAAGCTTCGCGACATGAGTTACTATGGCTACACCCGTTAGCGTACTAGTTAAAATCCAACATCAAAACGGTCAAGTTGTTGACGTTAACTTAGACATGGCTACAATTACAAGCTGTATAGATCAAGATATAGCTGTTTTCGATATGGTAGAAAATCAAGGCTTATCAGTTAAGTTTCAAGGTGACAATGGAGATCTGATAAGGATTGATGGACCGGACGCGAATATTTATGTTCTCGACAATGAACACCCATTCATGAGAATAAGTAGGCCAAACGAACCAAGTTATGTACCAGGATTATATTCAATTGATTTCTTCATAAACCAATATAATCATAGAGTGCTTTTTCAGGTTAGCCCTTTGAATATTGACAACGAATCATATCGTTTGATGCTTAGTACACTTAGAAAGTTTCAAAGTGATATAATTCTTACGCAAACTTCAAAAACCTTCAATATCCAAGATGTTAAGAAAGAGTTAGAAGAGACAGGAGATTACTTATTTATTGATCGATTTAGAGGATTAGATGCAATTCTGCACAAGCAGCTCATGCAAGTAGTATTGAATCCTAATTATGAATTAATAAAACGATACACTGTTAAATCCAGTGGTGACATGATTGGTTCAAGATCAGAGCGATGGTTTGAAACAAAAGGTGAAAGATTTCGTCAACAATTTCCCGATTCAAATAAGGTTCTTAGTCGAAGTGTGGAGCTTGGATATGATATTCAGGAAAATAGAATACTAAAGTATTGTATTTTCAGCTTACATCAAAGGATTCTCGGTTTAGAAAATAATGTAGATTTAAAAATTATAGCCTCGAAAGCTCGTAAGCATATTTTGCAAAGTAAAATTGAGAGTCGTAATCAAAATTTGAATTATACGAATATACCTAATGAAATTAAGAATATACAGGATGATATCGATAGACTTGTCATTGAGAATAGTACAATCGATCTTAAGATATCTAGATTAGAGCAATTTAAGCAATATATAAATCTAGAGAACCGGTTCTTTCTTGAGGTTGAAAAAGTTGAGTGGTTAGAACTTGTTACAACACTAAATTATGTAAAACCATCATTTAAAACAAGTTCATCCAATTATCAAGCTTTATTCAGAACAATAGATCATATTCAATTAAAGGATAATGAAAATGATGAGATAAGAAAGAATAAACTAACTGTTCGAAGTCCAAGAGAAACACCCTATTTATTTGAATTAACGGTATTCTTTGCAATTCATCGTATGCTTATCGATTCTGGTTTTACAGGAGTAGAGACAGCGTTTTATCAAAATGATATTGGATTCATTGATTTAAATCCGGAAACTAAGATGCACTATGTTAAAGATAATCAAAGAGTTGAGATGTATTATGATTACCAAATTGGCCGATATGATTATAAGCGAGGTAGTAATTTCTACAATCTCAATGCAAGACATAATAGGCCAGATATATTAATAGCTAAATTCATCGGTGATGAAATCGTGAGTTCTTTAGTAGTTGAAGTAAAGTGTGTTAAAAAACACTATTTATTCAGCACTCAGGAATCGACCAAATTAACTGAACAACTTAATGACTATCTTTCTTTTGCTTATGCGATTAAGAAAGGGGATGAGTATCAGTTAAGAAGGGCAATAATAAACAAGGTTTTTGTTGCACATCCAGATGAGGAAGAAAGTGCAGAGTTTCGATATTTTGATGATGTGATTTATGTTGGATTGAGTTTGAAAAAAAACTACCCAGATTTGAAACTGATCCATCTTGTTAAAGATGAGTTAGATATTTAGAACAGTTTATGGTTTTAAGATATTATCAAAGTTTCCTTTTATAGTATCTAAAAAGTCAAAATACGGATAAGTGTTTGATGAATAAATTTATTGAGGTATAATGAGAATAGTTGTTACTACATAAAAAGATCATAGGGGAACGGGTGGAGACATACATCAAAGAATGGCTAAGTGTCATTGATGGAATGGATAATACGAATACCTACAAGNNTGTAGAGCTTTGTCACGTTACAGATGTGAACATGGATGCGATGGTTTTAAAATTTGAACAAATAGGAGAATACGTCTTGAAGTACTTTTGAAACCAGATGTACTTTTTTAGCTTTATCAGGGTCCTTCGAAGTCAAAGCCTAGGGTGCAGCAGATTACGGAGAAGGTTATTGCTTACTATCAAAGCAAGGCTCAATCAAAGCTGCCTGTATGGTTTGATTTGGCTTTTCCAGTGTTAACGAAAGATCGAAGACAGTATGATCGTTTCCTTAATGAAGTTGCGAATGCATTAAAGCTTGATGTGTGTTGGCGATTTACCAAGATTGGTAAGGAGAACTTAGATCTGTATCGTCTAGATCGAGTTCATAAGACAGTTACTCTTACCAAGCAACAACACGAATTACTAAAGGACCATGCATTTGTATTATCACAGTTGTTGAATTATCGATGGGCTCAATTGTTGGAGAAGTTCAATCAAAGTCCAAGGATTGCATTAAAGGTTAAGGGTTCTACGGATGAGCAGATTAGAAGGTCAAGTCTTACGAAGTTCAAGCAAGCACTGCTAAAGCAGTTTCCGGATGGTAAGGTTAGGGATTTCTATACAGATGATTTATTGGATCCCAATGACATCAGCATTGATCATGTGATTCCTTGGTCGTTTATGTACAGTGATGATATTTGGAACTTAGTGATTACATCAAAAGCGAATAACTCAAATAAGAGCAATCGAATCATTGAGGGACAGTATATCGAGAAGTTGAAGCTGAGAAATAGTGATTTAGTAGATCATTTGGAGCATGGGTATAGGCAGGAGTTGT
>DITO01000168.1 GCA_002422065.1 Erysipelotrichaceae bacterium UBA6182
AGACATTCTCATTTTCCATTGACACAAATTATAATTATTATTTTTCATTTTAGGTCATTTTTAATCATACCTTTCTTATGCTATACTAAAGTGCAGAGGTGTTCTTATGAAAATGTATAACTTCAATAAATTTACCGGTGGTAAGCGTTTATGGAGAGGAACTCTTTATACTTTGCCTATCGGAATAGCAACCGCTATTGCAATTGGGATTGTCCAACATTTTATATCAATTCAACTATCACTAAGCTACTTGCTTATAGCTTATATAATCGCAAATACATTCAAGAAATATGGCCGCTCAGTATCTGTTCAAGCTAGTTATATTGCCATCGCAATATTTATAGTTTCAGTGTTAGTCATCGATCTATTTACCATTATTGGTTTTAGGCTCCCAACATTTGCTTTTTTAGGTGTTTTCACTCCCGTTATCCTAATTGAAAAGATAAATATTTCATCTATTCCAGCTGTCATAAATTTACTAATCATCATTTACTCGATAAATATTGTTTATAACAACTCAAGGATTGTGTAACTATGTATAATAGACCTACTTATCTAGATATTAATCTTGATGCACTAAAACACAACTATGATTATTTAAAATCCCTTTCAAACAAAGAGGTTTTCGCAGTCGTGAAAGCTAACGCATACGGACATGGAATGATCGGCATATCAAAGTTTTTTGACACCCTTAACTGTGCATATTTATGCGTTTCTTCACTAGATGAAGCATTGCGACTAAGAAAAAAGGGAGTAGTCTCCCCCATCCTAGTTTTAGGCTATACTCAGCTTAGTCAAAAAGTGTTAAATACTGTGTCAAAGATGAACATTTCATTAAGTATTATTTCTATGGAATGGTTTTTAGAATTAATGAGCTACAATACCTCGTCTCTCACGATAAACTATCATATTGAGATTGATACAGGAATGAATCGTCTAGGTTTTAAAGATGCTAACGAAGTTAGTAACTTGTTAAAACTATCAATGGAGAACAATATCTATCTTGAAGGTATTTATACTCACTTTCACAGTTCTGATAAAGATGATAATAGTACTCAAGTTCAATTCGAAAAATTCAAATCACTTTTAGAAACATTGGATTATGATTTCAAGTGGATTCACACATCTAATTCCGACGCAATTCTTAATTTTGAAGATTCAATTTCAAATGCTATTCGTCCTGGATTAGCATTATATGGCTATTCTAGTTCAGAAACAAAACTTATTCCAATTATGCACTTCTTCTCTCAAATAACTCAAAAAAAGCTTATACATAAAGGTGAAACTGTTAGTTATGGAGCTACATTTACAGCTGATGAAGATATGTGGATCGGAATTGTCCCTGTAGGTTATGCAGATGGATTACCTCTCGGATTAAGTAATAACTACAATGTCTATGTTGAGAACATATCTTGTCCAGTTATCGGAAGGATTTGCATGGATCAACTAATGATTAAGATTCCAAATGAGATAGCGAGTAATATTGTAACGATAAGTGGTTTAATTAGTAATTTTGAAACAATGGCAAAAATAACAGATACTATCACATATGAGATTCTAACCTGCTTAAATATTAGAATTCATCGAATATTTAGACTAAACAAGGAAATATTTATCGAAGAATAAGAAAAAAGCGAGTACTCGCTTTTTTCTTAAGGGGAAAGAATATTCTGTATGGTTGATTTTATCATATTATGTAGGAGAAGAGGTCCATACAGTGCAACTTAATTGCATCTTCATAATAGTCTATACGAGACACTCAATTACGTTTTCGATTTGTGAAATTGTGTGAGCCTAAATGTTAAGTACAAACCACTAAATAATGAAACAGAGAATATAAACAATGCATTATTATACCCCACCAAATTTACAAGAAACCCTGAGACCAAAGGAGTAAAGAATGCAGGGAAAGCACCATATATTGCCAATCCAATCATTTGAGCACTACTTCTTAAGCGAACTGGTGTTACTTTTTCAATCATATATTTTTGAGCAAGGAATGCAAGTGGAAAAGTAACCCCCTGTAGTAGCGAAATATATAGTATTTGAGTAGGAGTTGTAGCTAGTCCATTTAACCCAATTCTAATGATAAAAAAGGCAATAGAGATTCTTAATGCTTTTAGAATATCAAGTTTCATTAGTATCCATCCACTTAAGAAAAGGGCTGGCATTTCAATGATAGCTTGGATAGACCATTTCAATGCAATTTGATTTGTTGATGCGTTTAGGTCTATCATTTTGTCGATGACCGTAAAATTGTCCGTATTAAACCCAATATTTATAATCGTAAAAATCACAATCAACTTAACATAGTCGGGAGTGCTAAATAACTCTGTGATATCCGAGAATTTAATACTAGCTGTTTCGATGCTTGTCACATCAGACTGAAAACTAGTCATCAAAATACTAATTAGAATCATTCCCATAATGACATACGAAAGCATCGGATAGCCGAATTCAATTACGATAATTGAAGTTAACGGTGCAGCAATGGCCCAACCAATTGAACCAAACGCTCGAATAGCTCCAAATTTTAACTTAACTGATTCGTTAGATAATAATGTCCAAGTTTCTAAAAACCCTGCTAGTGTTCTAAATAGCGATCCCACAAGAGATACAAGTAGAAGCATAAAGTAAAAATTTAATTGCGTAGTTTGGTATAAGAAAAAAGATAGAATTCCTAATGTGAGATAGGAGTAATTAAAAATTGGTTTTATAGTATTATACTTATCACTAAAGAAGCCATACAACACTTGAATAACTAGTGTCAATAATGATATAGAAGATAGTAACAAACCTCTTTCAAATGTCGAATAACCTAAATAAGTTAAAAAAGGAATCAGTTGTGTGTATATGAACGCAAACGATCCAAACACAAAGAAATAGATAGAGTACGGTAAGAAGTTGTGTATTAATTTTCTCATTGATTTATCATAGTTCATTTGACATTAACTTGCAATAAAATAAACCCAGGAGTTAAGTAACAACTCTTGGGCTTATTGACTATACATTATCCAATTGAACCAATCATATCTAATTTCATTAATTGATTGAGTTCAACAGCATATTCCATTGGAAGTTCTCTTGTAAATGGTTCAAGGAATCCTAGAATGATTGTTTCTGCTGCTTGCTCCTCAGTTAAGCCTCGTGACATTAAATAGAATAATTGATCATCCGAGATTTTTGATACTGAAGCTTCATGTTCAACAATTGATTGATGAGTAGTCACAACATTATTCGGTAAGGTATCACTCGTAGAGCGATCATCAAGAAGTAATGTATCACATTCTATTTTTGATTTTGCACCAACCGCTTTTGAGGTATGTTTAACTAATCCTCTATAGTTTACTGCCCCACCATTTCGTGCAATGGATTTAGAAATAATTGTGCTCGATGTGTTTGGTGCTAGATGAATCATTTTTGCCCCCGCATCAAGAACTTGTCCTGCTCCTGCTACCGCAATGGAGATAGTCATTCCACGAGCATATTCCCCAGCTAAAACACATGCTGGATATTTCATTGTAATCGAGGAACCAATGTTACCATCAATCCACTCCATAACGCCATGGCTTTCTACATAGGCGCGTTTAGTCACTAAATTCAATACATTAGTACTCCAGTTTTGTACCGTTGTATAACGACATTTTGCATGCTTAGCAACATAGATTTCTACAACAGCAGCATGTAACGAATCTTTTGAATATGATGGTGCAGTACATCCTTCAACATAATGGACATCCGCTCCTTCATCAACAATAATTAATGTACGCTCAAACTGTCCCATGCTTTCTGAGTTAATTCTAAAGTAGGATTGCAATGGTTTATCGAGCTTTACACCTTTTGGTACATAGATAAAAGAACCTCCTGACCACACTGCACTGTTAAGTGCTGCGAATTTATTGTCAGATGGGGGAATAATTGTTCCAAAGTATTTTTTAAATAATTCTGGATGTTCTCTTAATCCACTATCAGTATCTAAAAAGATTACTCCTTTATCTACAACTTCTTGAAGCATGTTGTGATAGACAACTTCTGATTCATACTGTGTTGAAATCCCTGCTAAATATTTCTGTTCCGCTTCAGGTAGACCAAGGCGATCAAAGGTATTCTTGATAGTTTCAGGAACATCATCCCAATTCTTTTCTTGTCTTTCACTTGGTTTAACATAATAAGTAAAGTCTTGAAACTCAATCTGACTTAGATTAGCTCCCCATGTAGGCATAACTTTTGCTTCAAATGCTCTAAAAGAAGTAAGTCTGAACTCTTTCATCCATTCAGGCTCGCTTTTAATATCTGAAATCTCTGCAACAATCGATTCATTAATTCCTTTTGCGGTGCGATATATACTTACATCTTTATCCGCAAAACCATATTTATATTCATCCGTCGGAATATTTTTAATATTCTCTTCAAATGTAATTTCTGCCATTTTACTCCTCACTTTCTGCAATAATTTGCGAGAGTGCATCCCATCCTATGAGGGCACACTTTATTCGATTAGCTTGCTTGCCAATATTAGAGAACGCTACAGCTTCTTGTAAACTCTCCGAGTCAAATAACTCTAGATTAACCATCTTTCGATATTCATCAACAATGACCTTAGCTTCTGCTAATGTTTTGTTTTTAACAAGCTCAGATAAAATCGAAGTGGAAGCTGTAGAAATTGTACATGCTTGCCCAGTAAAACAAAAATCTTTAATAACGCCTTGATCAACTTTTACAAACACCATAATATCATCAATGCATGATTCTGAATTCATGTGTACTGATTTACAATTATGATCATGACATTCTCTACGGTTTCTTGGGTATTGATAATGGTCCATGATGATACTTCTCATTAATTGAGGATCTTGTAAGTCCATTGTTATACCTCCTATATGTATAAATCAACGCATTTCTCAAGCGTGATTTCTTTCAGTACTTCTACTAAGACATCAACTTCTCTAATAGTATTGTATAAATAAAAACTAGCTCTAAGGGTTTCAGTAACCCCAATAACATGATGGATAAGCTTCGCACAATGATTCCCTGCTCTTACCGCAATTCCTTTTGAACTAAGGTATGCTGCAGCATCTTGGGCAAATATTCCATCAATATTAAATATCACAATTCCGGTGTCTGTACTTAAATTATACACTTTGATATGGTTAAAGTGTTGAATCTTACTTAAGAAGTAGTCTTTAAGCATTGTTTCATGGGCATGGATTTGATCCATTCCGACTCCACTTAGAAACTCAATTGCAGCTTTTAATGCAATCGTTGACTCAATAGCAGGGGTTCCTGCTTCAAAACGTGATGGGGATGATTTTAGTTCATAATTACCATTTTCATCAAATACAGCATTTGCGCCACCACCGAGTTTAATGCTTCTTAGTTTATCTAACCAAGTTTTCTTGCCATATAGAACTCCAACTCCTGTTGGCGAACACATCTTATGGCCTGACCAAGCAAGGAAATCAACATCAATTTTCTTCACATCAATGCTCAAATGAGCAACTGATTGTGCCCCATCAAGTACAACACAGATATCTTTTTGATGTGCCAACTCAATGATCTCTTCAACTGGATTAACATACCCTAAAACATTTGATACATGTACAAGAGTAATGACTTTTACCTTATTATGGATTTGCTGATTAAGATTGGTTAAATCAATACGACCTTCAGGTGTTAGTTCAAAATATTCTATCGTTGCGTTTTTTCGTTTAGCCACTTCAAACCATGGTAATAGATTAGAAGCATGATCAGTATGAGTAGTTAGTATTACATCCCCTTCTTCAATGAGATGTTCTAACCCATAAGCAACATAATTCAAACTCTCTGTTGCACCTGATGTAAATACGATTTCATCAGATTGAGCATTGATAAACTTAGCTACTGATTTTCTTACTTCTTCATATTGATTTGAAATATCATAAGACAACTGATAATCCCCTCGGTGAATGTTAACGGATTGAGTTGATAATATTCTTTCAACTTCACGTATCACATTTAGAGGCTTTAGTGTTGTGGCTGCATTATCAAAATAGATTAGTGGTTGTCCACTCATCTTTGTTTTTAAAATAGGAAAGTTTTCTCGAATGCGATCTAAATCAAACATGATTCTGCGACCTTTTGAATGACCGCTTCTCTTAATGCTTCTTTTACAACTTCATTTTCGATGACATCTACAATTGGCATGAGGTATCCTAATGTAATGAGTTTTAATGACTCACTACGTGACATACCACGTGATTGTAGATAGTAGACTTGAAGTACATCAGGTTGTCCTACAGATGCAGCGTGAGAAGCTTCAACATCATTCTCATCAATGATAAGTTGAGGATTTACAGAAGTATTAGGTTTTGTATCAAAGTTCATGATACGACTTGTTTGATGTGTTTTAGAGTTCTTAGCTTTGCTCTTAATAAAACCTACGACATCAAGTTTCAACGTACATTCTTTTAATACGATTCCATAAGTATTGATTTCGCAATACGTGTTACCTTTTAAATGATTTGCTGTTAAGATTGCTTCAAGCTTTGATTGAACTAAGGTTGCACCTCTAACATTAAGTACTGCTCCCTCTTCAACTAAATCATAATTAACAACTTTATTATGACTTCCTGCTGTTAGTTCACCAACAGCAAGTAATACATTTGAGTTTCGGTTTAGAGTCCATCGTTCATCAAATTGAATCGAAAGATCACTTTGATTCATTTCAAGAATAGCCCAATCCGCAGAGTCTTCAACTACAACATTAAGTTTCAATTTTCCTTGTCCTTGAAAATTGATTAATGCATTCCCTTTGGACCGTTTTGGGGCAATGAGGGTTACTTCCATGTCATCATTCACTTGAATATTGATGGTATGAAGTCCACCTGATTCTAAATCGAGGGTAGAGCTCTTTACAATCACACTTTCAAGATTAGACATTTTTAGCTCCTTTGGTTGACTCATTAATTGCACATGATCCAACGCTTACCACTTGTTTCTTTGGAGCTTCAACAGCAACATCATCAGGAATGCTGATACCTAATTCACTCTCAATCCATTCATATCCTTCAGCATCAATTCTAGAAACTAGTGATGCGTCAGAATCCATAACAATACGACCATCAATCATAATATGAGTATGGGTTGGAACAAGTAATTGAAAGAAACGTTCATAGTGAGAAACTACTAACATTCCCATTGCTTTATTCTGAACCATATCATTAATAACATTAGCAACAATTCGTAATGCATCAATATCTAAGCCTGAATCGATTTCATCAAGCATCGCAATTTTTGGCTTAAGTAAAAGCATTTGCATAATTTCATTACGTTTCTTTTCACCACCCGAGAATCCTTCATTAACATATCGATGAGCTAAATCTGGTTTCATTTCTAAGGCTTTTACAGCTTTTTCCATTTCTTTAATAAATGAGAATAGATTGATCGGTGTTTCACGACGTGCATTCATTGCAGCTTTCATAAAGTCTGAATTAGTAACACCTGGAACTTCTTGTGGATATTGCATGCCTAAAAATAGTCCGACACGACTACGCTCATCAACTTCCATTTCTAGAACGTTCTCTCCATCAAATAAGATTTCACCTTCTATCACTTCATATTTTGGATGTCCCATGATTGTTGATAATAGTGTTGATTTACCATTACCATTAGGGCCCATGAGAGCATGAATCTCGCCTGTTGAAATCGTTAGGTTGACACCTTTTAATATTTCTTTATCTTCTATCGCTACGTGTAGATTTTTAATTTGTAAAACTGACATTAAGTTTACCTACCTTCCTGACAATAACTGTAACAAATTAGCCAGGTTTTCTCAATTAAAAGCACCTGAAAACATACATTCTTTGTCGCAATTTATTAAACTGTGCTTCAAATCACATTTCTTCTTTGTGAATGTGTGTGAAAACTAATGCATAATTGATGTTCAATTGCATTTTAAGATGCATTAAATTATAATAGTGAGGCATACAAGGAGGTCTACATGATCAATTTTATTAAGAAAAATTGGTTCATTGTTCTAATCGGTATTTTGTTCGTTGGAGCTACAGTGTTTTTTGCTCTCGAACAAACTAAAGACTTATTACCAGGTAAAACTGTTGATGGTAAAGATATCGTCTTTGAAATTAATGGACAATCAATTACAGCAGATGAATACTATTTAGAATTAGAACGTCAATTTGGAATTCAAGCGGTTTATCAACTCTTTGAAAGAGCTGTTCTTGCTCAAGTTGGAGATCGTACTGATGACATTATTACAGACGCTCGCTTACAAGCTGAATCTACAGTCGCTAGTTTTAAAGACTACTATGGCGATGAGTATGAAACATTTTTACTTGAAGCATTAAAAGGAGTTGGAATCAGTAAGATTAGTGATCTTCATCTATTCTTTGAAAGTGCATTAATGTTAGAGGATATTCTTACTGAATACTTCTCAGAAGATGCTCAATACAATAAGTTTGTTGAAGTAAGAAAACCAAGAATTGTGAGCCATATTCTTGTTCGTATGACTAATCCAAATTCACCAACTGAAGCTGAGCAAACAAAATTGGATACTGTGAAAGCAGCTATTGAAAATGGTGATGATTTTGCTGAACTAGCAAAAGAATATTCTGATGACACAGGATCTGTGCCTCAGAATGGTAAATTAGGACTTGTTGATTCTACGACTCAATTTGTACCTGAGTTCTTAGCTGCTTCATTAGCACTTACTGAAGAGGGTCAATTATCTTCATGGGTTAAAACTACTTATGGTTACCACATTATCCGTCTTGATTCTTTATCTAAATCTGAAATCATAAAAGAAGAGCAATTCTTAAGTTCAATGGTTAGTTTGTTCCCTAATGCGCAACAAACACTTATTTGGAATAAAGCTTCAGATTTAGGGATTAAATTCGGAAACGCAGAGTTTGAAGCGCGTTTTATGGAATACATTAATAGTTTAAATAGTGAAGAAGGAGATGAATAACATGAAAAAAATACTAATTCTTCTATCACTTGGTCTAGTTCTAGCAGGATGTGCTGATGCAACTGCAAAACTTTCTACTCCTAACACTCCAGTACTTGAAATCGGTGACACAGTGATTACTCAAGATCAAGTTTTTCAATACTTGTTATCAGGAGATACATCCTCCGTCATTATTAATATGGCAAAAAATGTCATTAGAAATGCTCAAGTTGAAATAACTGATGAAATCAAAGAGCTTGCTGCTGCAGATTTAAAAGTCATGAAAGATATTCTTCTAGAAGATTTTGAACTTGGTTTAAAACAACTAGGATTCAGCTCTGAAGAGGAGTATGTTGAACGTGCACTAATTCCTTTAGCACAGCAAAATGTAATGATGAAAAAATATATTGAAGAAAATCTAGATTTTGTAACTGCAACCTATTTCCCACGTCGTGCTCGCATTATTGAGTTCACAGTGGAAGCAGATGCTAAAGAAGTTCTAGAAGATATTAAAGCAGGTGGAAGCACTGAAACATTAGGAAAAGAGAATACAACTTCTCTTGATTTCTTTGGTCAATTAGCAACCTATCATCGTGATAGCACAATTCCTAATTCTTTAAAAACTATTCTTAAGGATGCAAATGCTCCTCTACTTACTCAAGAAGTAGTTAAAGATGAGAACGGAAAATTCTATATCGTTGAAGTTATTGAAGCTGTTCCATCACGTTTCCAAGAAGAAATGATAAAATCATTATCTGCAGTTAGTTCTCTCATTGACACAATGTGGGTAGCAGAATTCAAAGAAGCAAATTTCGCAATTTATGATATTAAAGCTTACAATGCCATCAAAGATGGTAATCAATCTAAATTTTTACCAAGCCGCTAATCAGCGGTTTTTTTATGAAAGGAGAAATCAATGTGCATCTTTTGTAAAATAATAAATCAAGAAATACCATCCTATAGAATCTTTGAGGATGAGCACACCTATGCATTTCTTGATATTTCACCAATGAGTCAAGGCCACACATTAGTAGTTCCCAAGAAACACAGTGAACATGTCCTAGAAGCTGATTCTATGACGATTACGCATTGTTTCAATACTATTAAAAGAATTACTAATCATTATGATGATGTCCTAAATGCGAGTGGTTATAACATCATAAGCAATGTCAATGAATCATCAGGACAAACTGTATTCCACACTCATTTTCATATCATCCCACGTTTTATCAAGAAAGAAGATTTGTTTGATTCATTAAAAGTCGACCATATTGAGGTTGATATTAAAACAACATTCGAAAGTATTAAAATGATTTAAGTAATAGAAAACTACATCACCATAAATATGGCAATGTAGTTTTTTTAAACCTTTTTCTTGTATATGCTTCTGTTTTCTAAACTAAATACTCTAGGTGTAAATGAACCTTCTTCAATATTGTCTAGGACTTTACCAAACATATTCATACGAGCATCAATGTTATCAATAAGATGTAATACTTCAGCTTCAGGAATCAGTGGAAGTACTGGTGAGCCAAAATCATATTGGCCATGATGAGAAAGAACACAGTGTTGTAGAAGCATCGTTTCTTCCTTTTTATCTAAATTGTGATTACATGCATGATGGTAAATCATAGAGTTAATTATCGAAATATGACCAAGTAATCGCCCCGCCGTTGTGTATTCAGTGAGTATAGGGCCAGATAATTCTATTGTTTTACCAATATCATGAAGAATAACTCCACTAATCAATAGGTCATGATCTAACAGTGGATACAATCGGATGACTTCTTTTGCAAGTAAGATCATACTAACAACATGACTTCCTAATCCACCTTTGTATTCGTGATGATTTTTACTTGCTGCTGGATACACATAAAAGTCATATCCAACCTCATCAACAATTGATTTAACCAAAGTGTGATAAACAGGGTTTTTAATCTCATCAATGAACTTATTGATTGAGACTTGTAACTCTTCAGAAGAAACATTTGATTCTGGTAAGAAATCATCAATCATAACAGTAGACTGATCCATTCCTTTAACATCAAATATCTTTAGTTGCAACTGTTCACGATAGTTTAATACTTCGAATGATACAAGAAGAATCATACCTTGTTTAATCAGTTGAAGTTGGTCAGGTTTAACATCCCAAAGCTTTCCTTCTATTTGACCTGACTTATCTTGGAAAGTAATTGATAAATATGGTGAACCTTTAGTAGTTACACCTTGAATAATATTACTTACTAGTAATGGTTGTTCTAATTTTTCTTTATCTTTAAATTCTTTTATTTTAATCAAAATCTTCCTCCTTCTGTCCATCAATTACTTGTTGGATTGTTTCAAACCTAAACCCTTTACTCACAAGTTGTCTTAGTAAAGTTTGATGTGCCTTATAAGGGTCCATTTCTTTTTTATCTAGTCTTTTCTTTAACTTAGATGCTTCATTTTGACATGTAATCAATTCTTCCATTTCATCCATGTCATAATCAAGTTGATTAACAACTTCAGTTGCTAATGAATGATCATATCCACGGGAGATAAGTCGAGAACGAATCTTGCTCTTTTTAGCCATCAATGGCATATCACTAAGTGATGATTTAATCTTTTCAGCAAACATTAAAGCACGATCAAACTCACTTTGTTTACCTTCATCAGTTAAAACCTTAAGAATCATTTCATAAGGAATCCCTTTATCAAGTAAAGATTTAATAATCTTCTTTTGTCCAACAAGCAATGATTGAAAATTCATAATCATTGACGAAGTATATCTAAAATCATCCACATAACCATATGATTCAAGTTTAGAAACAATCGCATTCATCTGTGTAGCATCTAAATCACCTAATTCATGAAGGAAATCAAAGATTTCTTTACGGGTACGGTCTTTAAACGAAATCTTACGAACACATTTTTCAAATGCTGTAGCTACTTTTTGCTCGCCTTCAAATCGTTGATAAGTGTCTTTGTTCACAATAGATCCTTTCTTCAATTTAAATTGGTTTACAATTTCTGGGAATATTTTGATTTTACTTTTTTCAAATTTTGAAATCAGTTCAACTTCAGAAATATCATTCCTAACTGTTATATCTTCAACATAATAAGTTGAGAAGTATCGCTTCATTGCAAGCTCATATGTCTCACTTACTTTTTTAGCGAAAGTTAAACGATCAAACTTTTCAACAACACGTTGTGTGTTATTCTCAATTATCGCTTTTTCTTCAAGACTTAGTTTAGTATACATATCAACTCTGTTAGCAAATTCAATAGGATCTGCAAAATAGAAACCTGTTTCTTGATCAAAAACTAGTTCTTCAAGGACATCATCTTTACGGGCAAATACAGGTAAACCTGAAGCAAGTGCTTCAATAAAAGTTAAACCTTGTGTTTCAGTAAGTGAAGCTGATACAAACATATCTGATAATCCATATATTTCAGGGACTAATTGATTTGCAACTTTACCAAAGAACATAACATGATCATGTAGTTTTAGATTTTCTGCTTGGTCTTGTAACTCTGCAAGTTCAGGTCCCGCACCTACTACAAGGAATTTTACATTAGTATTAATTTCTACAAGCTTCTTCATCCCATTAATCACAACATCAATACTTTTCTCTTTTGCTATACGTCCAACATAAGTAATGATGTAATCATTTTCATTCATACCAAGTTTAATGCGAAATGCTTTCTTATCTTCTTCACTATAACGTTTCTTGAATTTATCAAGGTTTAATCCTGTTGGAATGACATGAATTGGTGTTTCTATTTGATATCTCAGTAACATTTCTTTCGTCTTATCCGATGGAGATACAATAGCCATGCAATGTGATCCGTACAATCTTGATAATTTCATAACTGTTTTCTTTGCTAATCGTTCAACAGTTTTGGAATTGAAAATGTTAACGTAATGAGTGTAATCTTCATACGTTGTATGATATGTTGAAACAATTGGAAGTTTAAGCATACTTCCAATAATATGCCCAAAGATTCCAACACCAAACTCCGTATGCACATGGATTACATCTAAATTCATTGATTTTACATGATTGTACGCTAGAAAATGGGCAGGCGTCGTTAACACATACCCATATATTTTTTTAATTTCAATACCCGGAAGTTTTAAAATATTATTTTCAAACTTCGTTGAAATAAAATTTGCATGTGTGGTTATTATAAAAACTTCATGTCCTAACTCAATCAAGCCTTCTTGTAACGTTACAATAGAACTTACCACACCATTGATATCAGGGGTATATGTGTCTGTAAAAATTCCGATTCTCATAATTACCTCAACTTCGTTTTATAGGTTATATAAAATATGAATCCTATTAACATTATCATATAAAACGAGACAAAACGCCACAGTATCATCGTAGAAGTTGCCACGATTTGATTTGTTACGAGTGAAAACAGGATAATGAACAATACTTCAGTACCGCCAGCACCGCCAGGAAGTGGTGCAAAAACCTTTAACATCCCTAAGAAAGCAGACAATGCCATGATATCGATAAACGTAACTGAGATGAATGTGACTCCAAATGAGCGTATAACTAAGTACGGAATGAAATAGAATAATGAGATTTTTAAGATATAGACAAAAGTAACTTTTGCAACTTCATCCAAATTATTAATAAACATAGCTTGTGCTTGATCAAACTGTTCAACAAAATCAGAGATTCTCTTTTGGTTCTTTTCAACTGATTTGATGATTCTAAGTTGTTTTAGAATATATAAACCACTGAATAAAAACCATCGATTAAATCTGTGTGATTGAACAATTAAGAATAAGAAAACCAAGACAAGTAAGTTTGCAATGAATCCTAGTATAACAAGTGTCTGCATCGTTGAGTTTAATGATTGAAGTACACCAAACTTAGTAAATAGAAAAACGAATCCAACGATGATTAATGCAGCTTGATGAATAATAAATTCAAGCCACAAGATACTTGCTGCAGAACCAGAATTGACACCTTGTTTATTAAAAATAATAGCCTGAGCTACTTGTCCACCACTAGATCCTGGAGTGATTCCGTGAAAGAATGCTGCAATAAATGCATTATGAATTCCTTTGACATAAGAATATTTAGGATTAGTGACTCTAGCTAAGCGTGTCAGTGAAACACCTACTAATATATGATACAAAATTGATAACAGAACAATAAGAACAACATAACTAAGTCTGATATTTTTAAGAAGTCGTGTTATAGAAGAAAAGTCATTGGCAATGACGAAAAACATCAGACCAATGACTGAAATTATGATAGCAAAATTTAGTATTTTTGATTTACTCATTTTCATGAGTGTATTATATCAAATCATACAAATAAGTCAATCTTCATTTGATAAAGATTCGTATATCGTTTTTAACTGTTGTCCTATCTTGTCTAAACTTCGATCTTGTGCCGTTTTATAGGCATTTTCAACTAGTTCATCTGAATATTGATTATTTAGGATAGTACTTAAGTGTTTAACAAAATCGTGATTATCTTGACCCATTAGACAGTTATACTCATGCTTCATCCATCCTTGATAGACACCGATGTCACGGACTACAACTTTTTGTTTGGATGCAAGAGCTTCTAACACAACAATTCCTTCTGTTTCTTCCAATGAAGGAAAGAAAAATGCATCAGCTCCTGAAAATGCTCCTTCAAAACCTGGACCTTTTAAATAACCAGGTAATCTTACATTCATCGGATGATTATCTAAAGCATGTTTAACTTCTTGAGAAAGAGCAATACGTGGTGTCGAACCAAACCATACAAAGGTGACATCAGGCATCATTCTAGCCACTTCCATAAAGTCTAGAATACCTTTTCGTTTTAGATACAATCCAGCACTGACGACTACCTTATCTTGTGGACCTAGATGGAAATAACTTCTAAATGTTTTTTCTTTTTCTAAGTCTTTGGTGTAGCGAGAAAGATCAATACCGTTTGATACCGCATAAATTGCTTTATTGATACCATAGTTTTCAAGAAGTGATTTTGAGTATGGTGTTGGGGTAATAATAATATCTGCCATCTGATACATGTTGATTAAATGCTGTTTTACTAATGGAGCAATTTGATTTGATAAGATAAACGAATTTCTAAAGTCTTCTTCCGTGCTATGCGCGTGATATACAACCTTCTTACCTAACGCATGTGCCTGTGCTACCACAAGTGGACTTGTGATTCCCACAGTATTAATGTGAAGGATGTCATATGAATCCATCACATCAGTAGTAAAGTCTACTCCAGCATATTCAAGTGCCTTTTTCTGGTGCTTTAAAGCACGACCAATGCCTGACTTTGATATTAAATTTTCACCTTCAAAATACAGTAGTACTTTCATGATCATGTCCTTTTAAAAAATCAGGGTGTTATCACACCCTGATTTGATTAATTATTAATCTCTTGCAAGTTTCATTAATCGACCGAAACGTTTCTCTGCATCGCTTGCTGCTTTTTCAAGTAAAGCTTCCGCTTCAAATGGATTAGCATTTGGCAATTGATTGTATCGAGTTTCATTCATAACGAAATCACGGAACTTACTGAAATCTGGTTTAGTGTAATCAACTGTTAATGGTTTTTCAGCATCTGGATTGAAACGGTAGAGTGTCCAATAACCACATTCAACTGCAAGTTTTTGCGTGATTTGGTGATTAGATAATCCACCTTTAATACCATGTTCGATACATGGTGAATATGCAATCACCACCGAAGGACCTTGGTATGCTTCAGCTTCTTTTAATGCTTTAATAGTTTGAACACGGTTCGCGCCCATCGCAATCGATGCAACATAGACGTGACCATACATCATTGCCATAAGACCTAAGTCTTTTTTACCTGTTGGCTTACCACCCGCTGCGAACTTCGCAATGGATGCTGCTTGAGATGCTTTAGATGATTGTCCACCGGTATTTGAATATACTTCAGTATCAAGAATTAAGATATTAACATTGAGGCTGTTTGCGATAACGTGATCGAGTCCACCAAATCCAATGTCATAAGCCCAACCGTCTCCACCAATAATCCAAACAGATTTAGAGATGAAATCTCTTTCCATTTCAAGGATAGGTTTTGCAGCTTCTGATTTTGAAGCTTTAAGAAGTTCAACTAAGCGCGGTGCCAATTCTTTTTCAACTGTACGATTGCCTTTGACAGCAAGGTATTCTCCTACAAGTGTTTGTAGTTCTGGTTCAAATGATGAAGTCGCATTGTTTAGTAGTTCAACAAGTTGACGAGATTTAAATTCTTGTGCAACTTTCATACCAAATCCAAATTCTGCGTTATCTTCAAATAATGAGTTAGCCCAAGCTGGTCCTTTACCTGACGCATCAGTAACAAATGGTGTTGAAGGTGTTGATCCACAATAAATGGATGTACAACCAGTAGCGTTAGAGATCATCATGTCACTACCAAATAATTGAGTTACTAGTTTGTAGTAAGGAGTTTCTCCACAACCTGCACATGCTCCTGAAACTTCAAAGTAAGGCATTAAGAATTGTGATCCCTTGATTGAATCAGTTGGGAAGTATTCTGATTTATATGTTGTGTGTTTGTAGATGTATTCTGCTAATGGAGCTTCGTGAAGTTGTTCATTCACATCAGTCATAACTAATGCTTTCTGACCACCTTTACCTGGACACTCAACTGAACATAATGAACATCCAACACAGTTGTCAGGTGAAACCATAACGCGGTAGCGTAAGTGTTCAACACCTTTACCATTCGGTTGTAATGTTACAAACTCTGTAGGAGCATTCTTAACTTCATTTTCATCAAGTAAGAATGTACGAATTGTTCCGTGTGGACAAACAAATGAACAGAATCCACATTGAATACAGTTTTCTGGAATCCACTTAGGAACTTGAGTTGCAATGGTACGTTTTTCACTGAATGTGATGTTATTACGCATTGATCCATCAATAAGTTGATCTGTTGTGAAAGCAGATACAGGAAGATCATAACCTTCAAGGCCATTAATCATTGCTACGTGCTCATCAAAGTACTCATCGCCTGTAGTCTTACGAGTATTTCCTAAAACAATATTTGCCCATTCAGGATCAATTTCAACTTCAATTAATCCTTCTTTACCCATATCAATTGCTTTGATATTGAGTTCTACAACTTCATCACCTTTTTTACCATATGTCTTCTCAGCTGCTTCCTTCATGTATGTTAAGGATTCAGAATAAGGAAGAATTGATTCATTAAGTGCAAAGAACGATGATTGTAGAATGGTATTTGTGTGACGTCCCATACCAATGGATTCAGCAACAGCATTTGCATCAATAACAAACATTTTTGCATGTTTTTGAGCTAATTGCTTCTTCACACGATTAGGAAGTAAACGATCAATTTCACTTGCTGGTGTGGATGTTGAAAGGAGGAATGTACCACCTTCTTTTAAGTTACGTAACATGTCATAACGGAATAAATAGGATTCCAATGAACATGAGATAAAGTCAGCATCTTTAACATAGTAAGTACTACGAATTGGAGATTTACCAAAACGTAGGAATGAGCGCGTTGCTCCACCTGCTTTTTTGCTGTCATAAGCAAAATAAGCTTGAGAATAAAGATCAGTATGATCTCCAATAATCTTAATTGAGTTCTTGTTTGCTGATACAGTTCCATCTGATCCTAAACCATAGAATAAGCATGAAGTGTAATCATTTTTAACTTTAAATGTGTCATCACTTGGAATTGATAAGAAAGTGACATCATCAACGATAGAAATTGTGAAACCATTAATTGGTTTTTCAACAAGTAAATGATCATAAACACCTTTGATGTCACCTGGTTGAGTGTCTTTTGAAGACAATCCATAACGTCCACCAATGATAGTGTCAATCTTGCCATAACCATGTAATGCTTCATGTAAATCAAGATAAAGCGGACCGTGTGATCCAACTTCTTTTGTACGATCTAAGACTGCGATTTTTTCTACAGTTGCTGGAAGAACTGATTTTAATAAATCAGCACGGAAAGGACGGAATAAGTGAACTTTCACTAAACCTACTTTTTCTCCACGAGCATTCAGTTCATCAATAACTTCAGCAGTTGCTTCTGTGACTGAACCCATAGCAACGATAACACGTGTAGCATCTTCTGCTCCATAATAAGTAAATGGTGCATAATGACGACCTGTTAACTTAGAAATTTCGTTCATATAGTGAATAACAACGTCACTCACTTTTTCATAATGTGTATTTTGTGCTTCACGGCCTTGGAAGTAAATATCATCATTTTCAGCTCCACCACGAGTTACTGGATTAGTGTGTGGGTTTAAAGCACGTGCTCTAAAACGTTCTAATGACTCTTTATTTACTAATTTCGCAAGATCTTCGTAATCAATAACTTCAATTTTTTGAATTTCGTGTGATGTTCTAAAACCATCAAAGAAGTGTAATACTGGAGCTGATGCTTCAATTGCAGTTAAGTGAGCAACCCCTGCAAGGTCCATTGCTTCTTGAACTGAATGTGATGAAATCATCGTGAAACCAGTTTGGCGAACAGCATAGATGTCTTGGTGGTCACCAAAGATAGATAATGCACGTGTTGCTAATGAACGAGCTGATACGTGAATAACTCCTGGTAACAATTCTCCAACCCATTTATACATGTTAGGAATCATTAATAATAAACCTTGTGAAGCTGTAAATGTTGATGCTAATGTACCACCTTGTAGTGCTCCATGAACAACACCAGCTGCTCCACCTTCAGATTGCATTTCTACAACCTTGACAACTGTATTAAAAATATTTCTACGCCCTTGAGATGCCCATGCATCTACAAGCTCAGCCATCGTTGATGACGGAGTGATAGGATAAATACCTGCTACTTCTGTGAACGCGTACGCCACATGAGAGGTTGCAGTATTTCCATCCATAGTCATGAATTTTTTAGGCATTTGTTCCTCCTCGATACCTTGTTAACATTACAATTATACACCTTTACAGGCTAAAAGACCATGTGAATTTGTTGCTTTGTGAAAGTATTAGTTAAATAAACAGGTTAAATTCTATACTTTAATCTTTGTCCATGAAGCTCCATTAAATCGAATTTGAGAGATTATAAAACGCAACATTTGATCTACTAGAACTGAAACCCATGCACCAGTTAAACCGAAACCTAGACCATAGGCAAAAAGATAGGTTAGTCCAGGTCTCACAATCGAGACACTAACCAAAGACAAGGTTGCAACAAACTTAACATCCCCTGCGCCTCTTAATGCACCAACTACAATCACTTGTACTATTTGGAATAAAATGATGACAGAAAGAATGATTAGAAGTGGTCCTCCTAACTCAATAATGTTTTGATCAGATGTAAAGAGAGAGAGAATACTTCGCCGATTTAAAGCAATGAGCGAACTAAAAATAATCGCAATCGTTAGACCTATACGTTGAGTTATCTTCCCATAAGCCATCGCTACATCAGGACGTTTTGCCCCTAATGATTGTCCAATTAAAGCTGAGTTTGCAGTAGATAATCCATCACCTAACGCAAATGAGATAACCATAACGTTCATGACCAATTGATGGGTTGCAAACGCTGTTGTCCCTAGATCTGCGACTGCACGAGCATAGAGTAAGAACCCAAAACGAATAAATACTTGTTCAGTAAGTGCTGGTTTTCCTAATTTAATAAATGATTGCACGATTTCTTTTGAATACTCAAAAGGTTCTTTAAAGGATTGGTATAGTAAAGATTCTTTATCCAGAATTGATCTAAACGCGATAATGAACATTACTAGGTTACCAATAGTTGTCGCAATTCCAGCTCCTAATACTTCTAATCTTGGGAAGATCCATATTCCATTAATTAATAAATAGTTTAATACTACATTGACTAAATTGGCAGTGAGGTTTGTCTTCATGGCTATTAGAGTATTGCCAACACCTCGCTGAGCTGCATTAATGTTCATGGACATCCCTAAAAAGAAATTACCTATCATGATGACTCGAAGATACAAGATTGAAGTCTCTAAATAATCACTGGTAGCACCTGAAATAAGGACAAGTTCTTTTGCGAAAATAATCCCAATTAACGCAAAGATAAGACTTAATACGAAAGCGATGATGAGTGAATGTCTCATTACATCTTTTAGTGCTTTCGTATTCTTTTCTCCCCTACGACGTGATATGACCACTGTAGTTCCTACGTTTAAAGCAAACAACATGGATAAAAGAATAAACTTAGGTTGATTCGTAATACCAATCGAAGCAATCGCTGTTTCGCCTAATCGGCCAACCATCATCATGTCAACAGCACCGATGATACTGATTAAGAATGCTTCAGTAGCACTAGGCCAAGCAATTCTAAACGTCTTTTTAATCATGCTTGTTGGGGTTGGATCTTTAACATTGATTTTATATCCGATTAAATTAAATATCCAATTCATCATAATGCCTCTTTTTCTACAATCGCAATATTATTACGGTTACATTTTTTTAGTTGATTCACTGTTCTTACTGGCCACACCCCAATTACAACATTAAACCATGTCATCCACTGATAATATGGCCACACTGAAATGGAAACAGAGATAAAATCTGCCTTTGTTATCCGTTGAAAAGCATTCATAGTTAAGGCAAGTCGTTGAAGATATGGAAGTGTCTTATTAGTAAACTGTTGTTCTATGATTTGTCCAATGGGATACTGGTTATCACTTCTCTTTTTGCATGCTTTAACAATTCGTGGATCAAAAGAAACAATACTAACAAGTCCTTGATAATCTCTTAGTTGATTATATAAAGTGTCTATCGTGTCTTTATGTCTAGCATTAGGTTTAATTTCAAGCATGATTGGAACTTGACTACTAACTTGATTAAGGAAGTCTTCAAGTTTCATTATTGTGTATGATGTATTCATGATTGGGATTGTTATAATCTCTTCATATGTTGACTTACTTACTTCTTTATCACTTTGACATAACCTTTTCAAACTTGGATCATGATATACCACAAGAATATCATCCACTGTTAAACGTAGATCACACTCTATTCCTAATCCTTGATTTATAGCCAATTGAAAAGCCCCAAAAGTGTTTTCGGGATGATGTTCATCAAAGAGTCCACGATGTGCTAGTGTTTGTCTTAACCAACGAAATTGAGAGGATTTAGGACGTGGTGTAACAACCACAATGAACACGATAATCACGATTAAAAATATCATAGGAGTATCATACCAAATTTTGAAAAGTAGGGTATGTATATTTCTGATTTATTATGTGAAAGATAATCAAGAAACTGTCTATTCTATATTAAGATACGATTTTATGAGTTCAAAGGTGGCTTCTACAGCATCTGCATGGGTACGCTCCATACCATGGGATGCCATAACACCAGGACCAATGAGTGCTCCTTTAATGTTAGCCCCACCTCTTAATGCTGCAGAAACATCTGATCCATACATTGGATAAATATCAATGACATGATTGAGTGATTTTGAAACAGCCATGTCTTTTAAAGAAGAAATCATTTCGCGATCATAGGGTCCTGAAGAATCTTTAGCACAGATTGAAACATCATATTCAGTGCATGATAGATCTTCACCAATACATCCCATATCAACTGCAATCATTTCAGTGATGGTCGATGGAATCCAAGCAGTACCATGACCGACTTCTTCATAGGTTGAAATAATAAACGATGTATCATAAGTAGGTTTTTGTTGGCTACATTGTATATAGTCTAGAATTGATAGAAGAATAGCTACTGAGATTTTATCATCGAGAAAACGAGATTTAATAAATCCACTTGGTGTAATGATGGTCTTAGGATCAATCGCAATAATGTCTCCATTCTGTATTCCTAAACAGTGAACATCATCTTTGCTTTTTACTGTTTCATCCAGTCTTACAATCATTTTATCAACTTCTCTTACACCACTGTTTGCATCTTTGTAAACATGTGATGATGGTGATTGATATAGAATAGTTCCTGAAATCATGGAATTGTCTCTTGTAAT
>DITO01000044.1 GCA_002422065.1 Erysipelotrichaceae bacterium UBA6182
AATGGTTATGCCTGGCGACAACGTAGTTATGACTGTTAAACTTATCGCTCCTATCGCTGTAGAGCAAGGAACTAAATTCTCAATTCGTGAGGGTGGACGTACTGTAGGCGCAGGTAACGTTGTACAAATCATTAAATAATTAATCAACAAGCATTCTATGAATGCTTGTTTTTTTTTGCCATCTTTATGATATGATGAGAGGGCAAGGATGGTTTATTATGAGACAAATGAGTGAGTTAAAACGATTGTATTTGAACTTATATGCACATAATGAAAATGCTTTGAATCATTATGATTTATTGAGTCAAATGATTGACAAGTTCAAAGCTGAGCGCTCACGCGCACTTAAACAATTAGATAAGAATGATGCATCTTGGTATTACTCCAATAAAATGGTAGGGATGACGCTTTATACAGATTTATTTGCGGGTAACTTTAAGAAAATTATTAAAAAAATTCCATATCTTCAAGATTTAGGCATTACCTATGTTCACTTAATGCCATTATTAAAACCTCGAGATGGTGAAAATGATGGTGGTTATGCAGTGGAGGATTATCGTAATGTTGATCCTCGTTTTGGAACACTCGATGATTTTATGGTTCTATTAAAAGCATTTGCGAAAGCAGATATTAAAGTATGTATAGATTATGTCTTAAATCATGTAGCGATAGAACATACATGGGCGCAAGAAGCTTTGCTTGGTAACAAGGAAGCGCAAGCTCGTTTTTTCATGTATGACGATCGCAAAATTCCTGATTTATTTGATGAAACTGTACCAGAAGTATTACCAGATAAATGCCCTGGTAATTTTACTTACATCAAAGAAATAGATAAATATGTATTTACTTCATTCTCTGACTTTCAATGGGACTTGAATTTTACAAATCCAGAAGTTTTTCATGAAGTAGTTGAAGTGATGCTTTACTTAGCTAATCTTGGTGTCAACATGCTACGTTTAGATGCAATTCCATTCATGTGGAAAGAACTCAATACTTCATGTCGTAATCTTGATCCAATTCACGATCTATTAAGAATGATTTTTCTTATAAAACAAGAAGTTGCTCCATCACTATCATTACTCGGGGAAGCAATCGTAGAGCCTGAACAAATCGTTAAGTATTTTGGAACCGAGAAAACCACTGAATGCGAAATTATGTATAATGCTAATCTTATGGTCGATATCTATCATACTTTTGCGACACGAGATGTACGCTTATTAACTATTGATACTAATCGTTTTCAAATTCCAAGTAAAGGTACATGGATGAACTATGTGCGTTGCCATGATGACATCGGATGGGGATTTAATGATCAGGCAGTTTCTGCAATGGGATTTGATCCTTTTCAGCATAAGCAATTCCTTATTCGCTTCTATGGTCAGCGCTTCCCAGGATCATTTGCAATGGGGGAAGACTATCAATTTAATCCTAAAACACTTGATGCCCGCACAAATGGTACTTTAGCTTCACTTTTAGGACTTGAAAGTGCTTTGAATAAAAAGGAAACGTATAAGATTGAAGAAGCTATTCGACGCATCAATCTAGCTCATGCCTTAATATTGACATATCGAGGGATTCCACTGATTTACTCAGGGGACGAAATTGCCATTATCAATGATCAATCATATAAGGAAGATATTACTAAAGTTAATGAAGGACGTTGGGTGCATCGACCAATTATGGATTGGAAGAAAGCAGAACGTCGTTTAATCTCACATACTATTGAAAGTAAAGTGTTTAAAGAACTTCAACGTATGATAGCTCTTCGTAAAAAGAATAAGTTCCTTCATGGACAAGTGAATCAGTTTGCACTTGATAGCAATAATCCACATGTATACATTCTGATTCGTGAACTTAAAGGAAAGACATTTATCGCGTTCTTTAACTTCTCGGAGTTCCCACAAAAAGTCTCCGTTTCTCATGTGCGTCAGTTTGCGACAGGTAAGCATTATGAATGTCATTTACAAGGTAGAATCTTGAATATGGATCATGAATGGTTTGATTTATCTCCGTATGAAGTTATATGGGCAGAAGCAATTGAATCATAAGACAAAGGCACTCGATAGTGCCTTTTTTAGTATCGTAAAAGAGTTTAAAAAGATTAAAAAAAGGGTTGATTTATTGCGCCTCTTCCTTTATACTATTGAAGCGACTGCGTGGACATGCGAGGTTGCTGGCACACTGAAACCCGTTGTCATGGAACAGTGAGAAGCCCAGGTAATTCGCATTGAGCAGGTCTAACATGGATCTAGACACAGAAAGATAAGGAGGACTTCCATGGCAAAGAATAAAATTCGCATCCGCTTAAAAGCTTTTGAATCAAGAACACTTGATGCAGCGGTTGAGAAGATTGTAAGCACCGTGAAAAATCACGGAGTAAAGAAGGTCGTAGGACCAGTAGCACTACCTACTGAACGAGAAATCGTAACAGTACTTCGTGCCGTGCATAAGTATAAAGATTCCCGTGAGCAATTCGAAACTCGTACTCACAAACGCTTAATTGAATTAGTCGGTCCAAGTGCTGAAACTATGGACGCGTTAACTCGTTTGGAACTTCCAACCGGTGTTGACATCGAAATTAAACTGTAATCGGAGGTAATGATGAAAGGTTTATTAGGACGTAAAGTCGGTATGACCCAAGTATTCACCGAAGAGGGGCTTCTAGTTCCTGTTACGGTCATTGAAGTAGTTCCTAACGTTGTCTTACAAAAGAAAACTTTAGAAAACGATGGATATGAAGCTGTACAACTAGGAATCGAAGATGTTAAGTTGCAACGTGCAACTAAACCCCAAATCGGTCATGCTAAAAAAGTAGGGTCCGCTCCCAAGAAGTTCGTTCGTGAAATCGCGGGAAATGCATTAAGTGAATTAGAATTAGGATCTGTTGTTAAAGCTGATTTATTTGCACCAGGTGACATTGTCGATGTGCAAGGAACATCAAAAGGTAAAGGATTCACAGGTGCGATTGTTCGTAACAATCAAAAAATGGGTCCAGCATCTCATGGTTCCGGTCATCACCGTGGCATTGGTTCATTAGCTACAATTGGTCGTAACAACGGAATTATCAATAAAGGTCGCATCATGGCTGGTCAAGAAGGTGGTTATACCACAACTAACCGCAATCTTGAAGTGGTCAAAGTTGATGCTGAAAACAACTATATCTTAGTAAGAGGAAACGTACCTGGACCAAGAAAAGGTTACGTTATCGTCAAAACAACCACGAAGCGTGTTAAACAAGTAACGCCTAAAGCGCTTATTAACCGTGGTGAAGGACAAGGAGAATGATTATGGTGAAAGTGAATGTACTAAATTTATCTGGTGCAACTGTTAAAGAAATTTCACTCGAAAGCGAAGTGTTTGGAATTACTCCAAATCGCCAAGCGTTATTCGATGCAGTCGTTCAACAACGCAACAGTGCTCGTCAAGGAACTCATGACACTAAAAACCGCCGTGAAGTTACTGGTGGTGGCCGTAAGCCTTGGAAACAAAAAGGAACTGGACGCGCGCGTCAAGGATCCATCCGTTCTCCACAATGGCGCGGTGGTGGAATTGTCTTCGGTCCAACTCCACGCTCATATGGTGGTAAACTCAATAAGAAAGTTAGAAACTTAGCTATACGCTCTGCGTTAAGTACTAAAGTTCTAGACAACAGCCTAATGGTTGTTGAAAACTTAACATTAAGTCTTCCAAAAACTAAAGAGTTCTTAACAGTGTTGGATAACTTAAAACTAGAAAATAAAACAATGTTTGTGGTAAGCGGACATGAAGAAATCGATAACGCATTCTTAGCACTTCGTAACATTCCTAACGTAATGTTATTGTCAGTTGAAGGATTAAATGTTTACGATATTCTTAATTCCGACACCCTCGTGTTCACTGAAGTAGCTGCGCTTGAAGCAGGTGTCTACTTCAATAAGAAAGAAGTGGAGGTCGTTGCATAATGAGTGCACTAAACCCAAGAGATATTATCTTGCGTCCTATCATCACTGAAAAATCAGTGAAGGCACAAGAAGTCGATAACAAGTTCACCTTTGCAGTAGCAAAAGGTGCTAACAAAACTTTAGTAAAACAAGCTGTTGAAGCAATCTTCAATGTCAAAGTTGAAAAAGTAAACATTGTGAATGTTCGCCCACGTTTAAAACGTGTTGGAAAATACTCAGGAACAACCAATGCTGTCCGCAAAGCAATTGTAAAATTAGCTGAAGGACAAACCATTAACTTATTCTAGGATAAGTAAATATCGGAAGAACACGCTATTTCCGGAAAAGATGCGATAGGAGGAAATTCACGTATGGCGATTAAAGCCTACAAGCCAACGACCCCAGGTCGTCGTGGCATGACAACCGTGGCTAATGTTGAAATTACAACATCAAGACCAGAACGCTCACTATTAGAACCATTAAAATCTAAAGGTGGACGTAATAATTTAGGACGCATCACTACCCGTCACCAGGGTGGTGGACATAAGAGAATGTACCGCGTCATCGACTTCAAACGTAACAAAGATGGTATTCCTGCAAGAGTGAAATCCATTGAGTACGATCCAAATCGTTCAGCCAACATCGCATTAGTTTCTTATGCAGATGGAGAAAAACGTTACATCTTAGCTCCTAAGGGACTTAAAGTTGGAAACGTAATCTTAAGTGGCGAAGGTGCTGACATCAAAGTTGGACACACATTAGAACTTGGAAATATGCCTGAAGGGACTGTGGTTCACAACGTTGAACTTAAGCCTGGAAAAGGTGGACAACTTGCACGTTCTGCTGGTGTCTCTGCTCAAATTCTTGGATCTGAAGAACGTTACGTTATTGTACGTTTAGGATCAGGAGAAGTTCGTAAAATATTAAAACAATGCCGTGCTACCATTGGTACTGTCGGTAATGAAGATCATAACTTAGTTAATATTGGTAAAGCTGGCCGTAGCCGTTGGATGGGTATCCGCCCAACAGTTCGTGGATCCGCGATGAACCCAGTTGATCACCCACATGGTGGTGGTGAAGGACGCTCTCCAATTGGACGTGTTGCTCCATTAACACCTTGGGGTAAAAAAGCATTAGGATTGAAGACTCGCAAGAAGAAAAACGCTTCGAACAAGTATATCGTTCGTGGTCGTAAGGCGAAATAAGCGAAAGGAACCATAAAACATGAGTCGTAGTTTGAAAAAAGGCCCATTCGTAGACGATCACTTATTCAAAAAAGTGGAAGCCTTGAATGCAAAAAGTAAAAGAGAAGTTATTAAAACATGGTCTCGTCGTTCAACGATATTCCCACAGTTTGTAGAGCACACTTTTGCGGTCTACAATGGAAAAGAACACGTACCTGTCTATGTTACTGAAGATATGGTTGGACACAAGCTCGGTGAGTTTGTACCAACACGTAAATACGGTGGACATGGCGACGACAAGAAGGGTAAATAGGAGGGTAACATGGAAGTAAAAGCAACAGCAAAAACTATTCGCGTTACTGCTCGTAAAGCGCGTTTAGCATTAGATTTAATTCGTGGTAAAGACATCAAAGAAGCCACAGCGATCTTGAAGTTTACCCCAAACTTCGCCGCAAAAGCAACAGCTAAGGTTCTAAAATCTGCTGTAGCTAATGCAGTAAACAACAACAAACTTGATGAAACAAAGTTATATATTAAAGCTTGTTATGCTGACGAGAGTGTTACTCTCAAACGTTTCATGCCTCGTGCAAAAGGAAACGCAGCAGAGATTAAAAAACGCACTAGTCACATTACTGTAATTGTGGCTGAGCGTGCCTAGGAGGAGCAATTATGGGTCAAAAAGTCAGTCCAATAGGATTACGCGTTGGAATCATCCGTGATTGGGAATCACGTTGGTACGCAGAAAAAGAATTCGGTACTTTACTTGTTGAAGACATTAAAGTTCGTGAATTCCTTGAGAAAAAACTCAAAAACGCATTCGTTTCACGAATTGAAATCGAACGCACAAAAGACACACTTAACTTAATCATTCGCTCTGGTCGTCCAGGTGCAGTAATGGGTCAAGAAGGAGCGAATATCAAAGTTCTTATTGAAGCATTAACAAAAATGACAAAGAAAAAAGTCAATGTCAAAGTGTTACAAGTAGCTAATCCTAATTTAGATGCAACTCTTGTAGCGCAAAAAATCGCGAGTGAACTTGAAGCTCGTAAATCATTTAGAACTGTACAAAAACGTGCAATCATCGATGCTATGAAATCTGGAGCAAAAGGAATCAAAACTTTAGTTTCTGGACGTCTAGGCGGAGCTGATATCGCTCGTAGTGAAGGTTATGCAGAAGGCGTTGTCCCTCTTCATACACTACGTTCTGATATTGACTATTCACATGCTGAAGCGATGACTACATATGGTAAATTAGGAGTTAAAGTTTGGATTTGTCGTGGAGAAGTTCTTCCGGGTCAAATGGTTGTAGAACCAGAAGCACCGAAAGATGCACCACGTGGCGATCGCCGAGGACGTGATAACAACCGTCGTAACGATCGTCAACGTCCAGTTGCTCGCGAAGAAAAACGCGAAGCAGTTAAAGTTGCTCCTGACGCTGTTGTTGAAGGAGGAAAATAAACTATGTTAATGCCAAATAGAACTAAGTTCCGCCGTCCACATCGTGTGTCACACGAAGGACGTGCAAAAGCGGGTCGTACTGTCGCATTTGGTGAGTTTGGTTTAGTTGCGGAAAGTGGTGCATATGTCACTAACCGTCAAATTGAAGCAGCTCGTATTG
>DITO01000225.1 GCA_002422065.1 Erysipelotrichaceae bacterium UBA6182
ACATCTATAATGATGTTGATCTATTGGGGGAACTTTATGAAAAATATTAACAGAAATTTATTGAATTATTTGAATATTGGTGTGATTATGCTTCTTTTCCTCGGTATTCTATTCTCTAAACTTATTCCTTCAGCAGTTAAACCTTGGATCTTAGGATTGATTGTGATTATTGAAGTCATTCGGTTTGGATTGAAGTTCATTACGAAGCGTTCTTTCAATAATGAGACGAAAATGGTTTTTAGTTTAATAATCCTATTCGTATTCTTTGCTTTTTTATTCTTAGAAGTGCGCTTTAGAGGTCTCTTAAATAGCATGAACCAAGAATTTGATTCCTATGATGTTCATTTTGTGGCAACTGAAAACGTCACCTATGCAAACGCTAAAGAACTTGATGGAAAAACCATTGGCATCCTTAGTGATCCAGAATCACTGGTCAGTCATCAGTTCCCTAAAGAAATCATTGAAGAAAATGAGTTGAACGTTGAATGGCAAATGTATGAAACATATGGAGACATGATCTTTGCCTTGAATGACGCCAAAGTCGATCTCATCGTACTACCTGGTGGTTATAAAGAAAGTTTTGGATCCATTGAAGGCCTGACTTCAATCGTTACAAATTTCTATACAGTCTATTCGGAAATTCGTCAACGTGAAGTCGAAGTCAATGAAACGAATAAAGACGTCTTGAACATTGTGCTCATTGGTGGTGATAATCCCATTCGTGGTCAAAGTACAGCAGGATTTAATTATGATGTCATCGTTGTCTTATCGATGAACTTAGGGACAGGCGAATCACGTATGTTAAGTGTTCCACGTGATGCCTATGTTAAATTATCCTGTACGAATAAGATGGACAAAATCACCCACACTGGTTGGTTTGGAGCGAAATGTCTAACTGAAACACTCAGTGACTTCTTAGATATTGATATCAATAAATACGCACTTGTCGACTTCAAGGGATTGATTGAGATTGTCGATAGCTTGGGTGGCATATGGATTGATGTCGAAAGCAAAATCGTTGAACAAGATGAGTTCCGTAACTTTGATAACATGATAACAATCGAACCTGGTTATCAGAAACTAAATGGACAAAAAGCGCTCGCTTTCCTTCGTCATCGTAAGACTTTAGCTGGTGGCGCTATCACACGCAGTGTGAACCATGAGAAATTCATTGTTGCACTTATGAAACAACTGGCACAACCTTCCAGTCTACTCAATCTAAACGGCTTCATCAGTGGCGTTGGAAATACAGTTCTAACCAACTTGAGCAATGATGAGATGATGCATTACTATAATGCAGGTGTCAAATTGATTGGTAAAAATGGTATTGATAAAATCTTACCAGAATCTCTTTATTTGGACGGATATGGTGATTCCATTTACAGTGAGAACTTCGGATTCAACTTATACTACTATGTGATTAAAGACGAAAGCATTCAGGCCGTCAAAACTTCTTTCCAATCGATTCAATGACTTTGTTTATCCATAGTTAAAATCTCAAACAAGAATACCCTATTGAGCGGAAACCCTAAAAAGTGACACTCTGTAGGGTTTTTACTTTGATGAGGAAAAGAAGACCTTAAATAAGCAAGGTACAGTTTAGTAGTGAACAGATTGATCGATTCAAACATCATACAAGCATCATTCACTTCAGTGAAAGATCGATAACGTACTCTGAAGAATTAAGTGAGCTCGCTGTTATCGCATACAAAGCTGGTGTCGAAGTTTGTCTTCAATACTTTACAAGTGACTATAAAGAATGTTAATCTTGACTCCGTCCTAAACCGGAGTCTTTTAAATGAAACAACTTGAAAAGCTTAAAAAATTGAATTGGTTTCGTATCAGCCAGGTTTTATCTCTTGTGTTGATTCTCAACCTTCTCTTCGCAATCCTTATACCCAATCTCTATCGATGGATCTTGATTGCAATCATTGGCATACTAGATTTATTGGTTTTTCTTTGGGTTTCTAAATCCAAAAATCGTAAGAAAATCAATCGAATCCATGTCTGGATAAAGCTCGCTCTCATCCTTCTCATTTTATTCCCTAACGCAATCTTTACTGGCTTCATTCGAGCCTTAAGTGTTAAAACCGAGACCTATGAAATTAGCTTCGTAAGTTTAGACGCAAATGAACTAAATAGCATACAAGAACTCAATGGTAAGAAGGTCGGTATTCTTAGTGACGAAACTTCTAAAATTGGATCCATTTATCCTAAGCAAATTAATGATGATAATGATTTGAATTTGAAGTTTGTGGAATACAATTCCTACATCGAAGCCATCCAAGCACTGCAAAATGGCAAGATCAAGATCATCGTACTCCCTAGCGGTTATGCGAAGACCTTTGGATCCATCGATGACTATGAAGTCGATACCTCACTCTTGCATACCATTTGGCAAGAAACGTTTAAAGAGAAAGTCAGTCTTTATCTTCCCGAGAGTGATGTGATCAATATTGTCCTCATTGGTGGAGACAATCCTATCCAAGGCAACAGTACATCAGGGTTTAACTATGATGTCATCATCGTCGCTTCTTACAACTTCAAAACTCAGGAATCCGCAATGATATCCATTCCCCGTGATAGCTATATCTACAATACTTGTACCAACAAGCGTGATAAAATCACCCATTCGGGTTGGTATGGAGCAGATTGTTTAACAAGCACATTGACGAAGTTCTTGGATATCCCCATCAATCATTACATGCTCATCGATTTCGAAGGCATGATCGATGTGGTAGATTCATTAGGGGGTGTCGAAATCGATGTCCCACAACGTATTGAGGAACAAGACTCGCAACGAAACTTTGACAATCTCATTGTACTTGAGCCTGGACTACAGAAACTCAATGGCGAAGAAGCCCTCGCTTTTCTTAGACATCGCAAAACGCTTACAGATGGCGCTACCGGTCGTTCTAACAACCAAGAAGTCTTCATGCTCGCCATGGTCAAAGAGCTCGCAAAACCCACCAAATGGTGGCGCATCGGTGGTTTCTTAAACACTGTCCAGAAATCCGTTGTGACCAACCTTTCTGGCAAGTCGATTGTCAACTTATACAATCAAGCAAACTTGATTCTAAAGACGAATGGCATTGAAGCACTGTTACCAG
>DITO01000007.1 GCA_002422065.1 Erysipelotrichaceae bacterium UBA6182
AATGACTGGTAACAATACAATAAACGCAGCAATAACCATCGCGAGAAAGTCACCTTTTTCAACGGGTGTCTCACGTAAATTTTTTTCAGCTAACTCTCTTCTTTTGGCTTTTTCAGCTTTCGTTTCGTATCGATCTCTCATATTATTTCATATCTTTCGTTTTCTCATAATAATGACATGCAACAAAGTGATTTTTACTAATCTCGCGATACTCAGGAACTTCTTTTGCACATTTTTCCGTTGCTAGTGGGCAACGCGTTCTAAATTTACATCCAGATGGTGGGAAAATGTTAGAAGGAATATCTCCTTGAAGAATGATGTGATCCTTTTTTACTTCGTCTGTTGTAGGAATTGCTGATAAAAGTGATTTTGTATATGGATGAAGTGGATTTTCATAAATTTCTTCAGATGGTCCTAATTCAACCATATTTCCTAAGTACATGACACCAATGCGATCACTAATATGCTTAATAACGGATAAGTCATGTGAAATAAAGAGATAAGTTAAATCTTCCTTTTCTTTTAATTCCATCAATAGATTAATGATTTGGGATTGAATTGATACGTCAAGTGCAGAAACCGCTTCATCGCAGACGATNNCGGTGCAGCATATAGGTATCGAGTCCACACTTATTCATCACTTCAAGTACGTAATTTTCAAGTTCTTTTGAACCCCTCTTGTACATACCATGTTCAGCAACAGCTTCACCAATGATTTGGCCAACAGTCATGCGTGAGTCAAGAGATGAATATGGATCTTGGAAAATAATTTGTAGTTTACGTCTTAGTTGACGCATTTCTTCTTGATCAAGTCGTGAAAGATTAATTCCTGTTTCGCGATTCTTTTCAAGCTTTTCTTGATAATCAGCATCTAAAGTGCGTTCTGTAATCGCTTGTGTGTGCTGACCTCTAAATGCTCGAATACGATCAAATATATCTTTTACTTCATCGCTAAAATGCTTTGTGTATTTACCTTCAAGCCCAGCGAAAACAACACTGTTGTGTCCATACTTTTCGGTAGCTTCTAAAAGAAGTTCACTAATTTCTTGGATATTTTCTTCGAGTATCAGTGAACCGACCGTTCTTGAACCTTCACGAAGTTGTCTAGATGCTTCTTTCTTTAATTCGCTTGACTTATGTTCTAATTTTTCAAGTTTAGCCTTTTTAGCGTCATAGCTCTTATCGGCCATTTCTTTACTGGTTTCGATCGTTGCCATTTCTTTTTTCAAACCATCGATAAGTTCATCAATTTTAACTGATCGTTGATATGATTTTTTAGCATCTTCTTGATATTTTGGTAATTTCTTAATTTCTGAAACAATGTATTGAAGATCCATATCCTCAATACGAGAACCAAAATATACGGCTGCTCCACTCGTCGGTGGATAAAGTTGTAAAATAATTCTTCCTAAAGTCGATTTACCACATCCAGATTCACCAACGAGTCCCAAGGTTTCCCCTTTATAAATATCAAACGTGATATCTTCTACTGCACGAACGTAAATTTGACCTTTATTTAAAAATGTAGTGCGTTTAAGTGGGAAGAATTTTTTAAGCTTACGAACTTCTAATAGTAATTCTTGTTTATTTTTCGCCATTGTTGCGTACCCCACTTTCCGGATAGAAACAACGGATGCTATGATCCTTTTCTACTTCTAAAAATTCTGGTTCTTCAGCTCGACATTTGTCAGTAGCATACTTACAACGTGGTGCAAATTTACACCCTGGAGGTAAATCGAGTGGATGCGGAACAGTTCCTGGAATGACTTCTAGTTTCTTTCCTCGTTCATCCGATAATCTTGGAATTGAATTCATTAAACCTTCAGTATAAGGATGCGAGTACTTCGCTTTACCAGAGAAAATTAGTTTAGCTGAAGCACTTTCAACGACTTGTCCTGAATACATAACTGCTACATCATCGGCCATCTCATTAATAACACCTAAATCATGGGTAACGAATATAATCGATGTACCAAGTTGACTTTTCAATTCATTCATTAATTTTAATATTTGTGCTTGAATTGTCACATCAAGAGCAGTCGTTGGTTCATCAGCGATGAGTAGCTTTGGACGACAAGCCAATGCCATTGCAATCATCACACGTTGACTCATACCCCCAGATAATTGAAACGAATAAGCGTTTGCAATCTTATCAGGATTTGAAATACCAACATCTTTTAAAAGTTGTATTGTTCTTTCATGTGCTTCTTTTTTATCTAAATTTTGGTGAAGTATTAAAACTTCACTAATTTGACGTGTAACCGTTAATACTGGATTTAAGCTCGTCATGGGTTCTTGGAAAATAACAGAAATTTTATTTCCACGAATCTTACGAAGTTCAGCATCAGTATATTCTGAGATCATGTCTCCATCAAACCATATTTCGCCCTCATAAATCTTTTGATTGGGTTCAAATAGTTTAAGAATACTCATCGCAGAAACGCTTTTACCACTTCCTGATTCACCAACAATACCTAATGTTTTACCAGCATCAACTTTTAGATTAACCCCATTCGCAGCTTTAATTAATCCGCGTTTTGTCTTAAAGTAGGTATGCAAATTCTTAATTTCTAATAATGCCATATGTCATACCTCCTATCGTTCCGCATTCTTAGGATCCATCGCATCGCGTAAAGCATCACCCATAAGGTTAATACTAAGCGCAGCAATAATAATCGCTAAGCCTGGAAGAATCCAACGCCACCAGTACATCCGAATAACGTTGATGTCCTGTGCGGCTGTTAATATGTTACCCCAGGAAGGACTAGGTTTTTGAACACCAAATCCAAGGAAGGATAACCCTGCTTCAGTAAGAAGAGATCCTGCATAACCAAGTGTCGCATTGACAATGACAATACTGATAATCGCAGGGAATACATGTCGCCAAATAATATGACGTTGTTTAATACCAAGTGCTTTAGCAGCGAGTACATAATCGCGTTCTCTTTCGGATAGGATTTGCCCACGAATTAATCGGGCTAATCCAGTCCAAGATAGGACCCCTAAGATGAACATGACCATGAGCATACGCTGAATTTCAGTCGTTGCAGTATTTAAAAGTAATGCGGATAACGTAATTGCGAATGGCAAGAATGGAAATGAAGAAACAATTTCTGCAAAACGCATTAAGATGTTATCAATTCTACCACCAAAGAAACCAGCAGTTAAACCAACAGTAACTCCAATAATGGTCGAAATCACGACAGCCACAGCACCGACCACGAGTGTAATTCTACCACCGTGAATCAATTGAATTATAAAATTTCTTCCTTGTTCATCAGAACCGAGCAAGAAGCCCTTTAAACCCCATGTGTGAACTTCCCCATTTTCATCAATGGCATAGTTTTGGTTTGTATCGATAAATATTCTTTCAATGTTATCAAGATTATTTGGTAAATCAATTTGTTTAATCCGATTATTTCCCCATGCATAAACTTTTCCATCGTTAGATAAAGTAACAGCATGTTCATAACCTATACCCATCGATTTTATATTGTTATCAGCACCTTCAGGAATGTTTGCATTTGTTAATCCAAACGCATCATCTCCCCAAACATAAACTCGACCATTGCTACCAAGAGCAAATCCATTATAAATGGTTAATCCTATTTGAATAACATTAACCGTACCGTTCGTGAGTTCAACAGGGATAGCCCGAGCAACATCTGACTGCACACCAATCATTCGAATAGTACCATCTTCTAATAAAACCAAAGCGTTATTAAAATTCATGGTCACTGAAACGGCTTTAATTTGCGGTTTAGTGTCGTCGTCATCTTCATAGTAAACATACGGCGATCGATTCATTACATCACCAATGTTATTCGCTCCAACACCCCAAATATAGATCGCGCCAGACTCTGTAATGGCAGCAGTACGTTCAATTCCGCCAAACATATCACGAATAGCATCATTTTGAAATGCTTGAACAAATCGATCGGGAATTTGCGCTTGATTCATATGATTGTAGCCCCATAAGTACCATTTGCCGTTAGAATCTTCAGCCATCATATGTTGCGAACCAGCCTCAACATTAATGATATTAGCGTTTTTAACATCTTCAGGTATATCTTTAATATCACGATAATTAGCTCCCCAAACATATACATTACCCGCTTCAGATAAACCGATTGAGTTTGCGTTACCAGAACTAATTTCGACAATACCTTCATTAACTAGTTGTTTTGGAACATTTAAATATGAATAATTAGGTGGAAGATTTCTATGAAAGGTATTAGTATAGGTTAGGTCAAGCGGTACAATGAGTGATAATCCAAATGAAAATAAGAAAATAAAGATGAATCCACCAATACCAATGATTGCTAACTTATTTTTGATAAATCGCTTTGCAATGACTTTACCAGGAGAAAGTAAAGCTTCTTCCTTGTAAACATCAATTGCTTCCTTTTTTCGAGGAACAAATAATCTTTTAAGTAGATTTAGTAAGGACATTAAGATCTTTTTTATAGTTTTCATTTTTATCCCCCTAATCCAACTTGACCCGTGGGTCAACTATTGCATATCCAACATCCATTAAGATGTTAGACCCGAGCGCTAGAACAGCATAAAACATATTCATTACGAGAACTAAATTATAATCCTTAACGTTTAAAGCACGTATTAAAACAGTCCCAATGCCATTCCATACAAAAATTTGTTCCGTAATTGCTGATCCACCAAAAAGCCCAACAATCGAGAAGCCTAAAATGGTGACAACTGGAATTAATGCATTTCTAAAAGCATGCGAATAAATAACGACCTTTTCTCTTAATCCCTTAGATCGCGCAGTACGAATATAATCTTTGCTCAACGCATCCAGCATCGCACCTCTAACATATCGAATCGTCCCAGCCAATGCTCCCAAAGTAAGCGTTGTTACAGGAAGGATTAAATGTCTAAGAAATTGTGCAATATATTCGGGTGATCCTGGATTTTGATACGGCATACCTCCAGAAGGTAACCACCCTAATGTGAGTGCAAATACAAAGATTAAAGACAAACCTATGAAAAATGTTGGCATTGATATCCCAACAAGTGAAAATATTTGCCATCCTCTATCATGAAGTGAATCTTTTTTAACTGCAGATTTAATACCTACTGGAATCGAAATCAAGAATGCTAATGTAATCGAGAATACATTGATTAAAATTGAATTCTTTAGTGGTTCACCAATGATATCATTCACACTCGCTTGGTATAATGTAGAGTAACCAAAATCACCGGTTACCATTTTTGAAACCCAAATAAAATATTGGATGACAATATTTCGATCAAGCCCCAATTCTTTTCTCATTGCATCATAGAGTGACTGATATATCTCTGGATCTTGAACCGAGCCAGGTGGTAACATGTATCTCACAGGATCTCCAGGCATCGATCTCATCACGACAAATAGCATAATAGAGATGAATATGACAACGGGTATTAATGATATGATTCGTTTTATTAAAAATTTCAGCATGGTGCCTCCAATTCCGAAAAGTAAGGAGAGTGTGTGTAAAACCTACTCTCCTCATTTTCATGTGAAAATTAAATTGTATATTTCTTATAACTTAATGTTATTCAAAATACATATCAACGATTTGAGCTGCCCAGTTCCAGAATGGAGTGGTTTCTACACCTTTGAGGTTAGTGTCAAATACATCATAATATTGGTTAGAGTATAGTGGTACGTTTGGAATCAATTTGTTCCAACGAAGTTGATATTCTCTCCAATATTCTAAGAATTGTTCAGTTTGACTGCCGTCTAAGCTACGCATTAAAATAGTAAGTTCATCAATGGTTCTTTCACCTGGAGCAAGTGGTGCTGCAGGATTTTCTGGACTGTCAACTAGAGCAATTGGGTTATAGTCTGTCTTAATAAAGCTTGAATGCCAACTGTAATATGGATCTGGTGTCACACTAAATGTTGTTGCAAGGTTAAATGTATGATATACCTTATCTTTTTCTTCCCATTTAGCTGCATCATAGTAATGATCTAGTAACGTTGCGAAATCACTCTTAGTTACAGAATACTTAATACCAACTTTAGGCATATTTTCAACGAATTTAGCTTCTAGAGAATCAGTAACTGCGTTATTTTCAGTACCAAGGTGTTTGATTTCCATAACGACGCCATCTGCGTTATGACGGAAATAGTTTCCAGTAGCCTTCGCTGGGTCAAATAATGTTACACCATCTGCTTCGTATTTCCATTCAGTTTGATCAAGAATAGCATTTGCTTGTGTGATAGAGAAGTCATATTTGTTAATGTTAGCATCAATCCAATCTTCAGATTGTACATACATCCATTGTGCTAGACCGTATTCGGAATAAACAATAGAACCATAACCTTCTAATACTACGTCAGCAACATATTGACGATCAGTAATGTGTGCAATCGCTTGACGAACACGGTAGTCTGTTGTTGGACCAAAGTGTGCTTGCATTGCAAAATAACCATAACCATTACGTGAATAGTAAGTTACGTCAGAAGTTGCTGCTGCTTGAGCTGCTTGAATCTTAGAACCTTCAATAACACCTGTTACAAGGTCAATTTCTCCTGAAATTACAAGGTCAACGTCAAGGTTTGAGTTAACACGTTTGATAATAATGTTTTCGATTGTTGGAACTTTACCTTCAAAGTTTCCTTTGAAATTGTCATTCTTAACAAGTGTAACAACTTGGTTCACAAAACTTACAAACTTGTATGGCCCAGAAGTAACATCTGGAGCATAACGATAACCACCAAGGATTGAATGGTCTCTTACGTTTGCAAGTGCACCAGCGCTTAGTGTTGCACCGTCTGCATTCGAGTCAATAGTTGCGCCTTCAGGTGCTAAACGATGCATTGGGAGTGGTGTTACAGATACTTTTGCAGTTTCATAGAAGTAAGGTAAAATCGCGTTATCGATTGTTAATGAGAAGCTATAATCACCAAGTAGTTTAACGCCTGCGAAGCGAACGCCTTCAGATTGTGTGACAGGATTTGCAGTGTTTCCACGATATGCTACGTATCCAAGAAGTCCATCACCTAGAGATGAGTTAGCAAGCGCTTTATCTCTCCAGTTTGCAGATGCTTGCATTAAAATTGCATACACGTAATCTTTAGCTGTAATCGGAGTATCATCTGACCATAATAAGTCGTCATGGATGACAAAGGTATAAGTTTTATTACCTGCTGCATCTGTAGAGGTATTAACCGAATCAACAACTGTTGGATTAAGAACAATTTGGCCAAATTTATTTGTGGCATATGTGCCATAACTAAAAATTAAGTCTCTGACCCAAACGTCGTAGGCACTATTGCCCCAACCAGTCATAAAGTTACCAGAAATTTCTGGTGATCCTACAACAAGCGTTTGTTCATCATCTTTCCCTCCGGTAGGATTACAAGCAGCAAGTGTTAGGACTACAACAAGTGCTAACACGAGCGTAAATGCACTTTTTACAAATTTTTTCATTCAAATTCCTCCTATTTCTCTCTCTTTTACTTTACACTGTTTAAAGTCAAGTGTTTATATCATTATATATTTTTGATGGCTTCATGTCAATAGTTTTTGGTAAATGTACCCTTCATATATATAATATTTTTGTCCAATTGGCTTCCAAATATTTAAATATACCTAAGTCTAAATTATTTTATTGTTAAAAAACAAATCATGAAAATAATAATCACTCTAAAATCTAGAGTGATTTTGTAGATTTATTGTAGTAAACTCACATCACTATTTTTTATGCCTTAATATAATTCCTGACAATGGTCCGAGTTTTGGTTTAATATAATAAGGAAATTGATTTGTCTGACGTTTTTCAGTATAAAGTTGAACCCCGTTATATTGATTGCTGCCAAAATATATATCTTTATCACTATTTAGAATTTCTTCATAACGACCAAATTTAGGAACACCAATTTCATAAAACTCATGGACATTGGGTGTCATATTCAAAATAATGACGAGTGTTTCTGTATCGCTTCTTCGAATGAAGGAAAAGACACTTTGTGCTTCATCATTCACAACAGACCATTCAAATCCTTTCGGATGATGATCATACTGATAGAGGGCATCATGATGGCGATAGACTTGTGCTAAATCTCTAAAGAAACGATTCGCCATTTGATGGGCTGGAAAATCAAATAAATTCCAATCCAACTCTTTTTGGAATGCCCATTCAGAGAAGGACGCAAACTCTTGACCCATGAATAATA
>DITO01000045.1 GCA_002422065.1 Erysipelotrichaceae bacterium UBA6182
ATGTTGCCTTTACTGTGTACTTGTCTTCAAGATATACACTAGGAGAGCAAATGGGAGACAGTATTTATCTCTTCAATGTTGTAAACAAGAATATTGATATTGAAGTATTGAACGCTTTCGATCTAAGGACTGGCTTAGTTGATTTGAGTCTATCTACAAGTCTAACGAAGTCTTATATAAGCTTTTATATGATTTTTGCTTCGTTATATCATTATATTGAACCTATTATCGCTTTTTTTGGTATCCAATACCTACCACCTTATGTATTGAATATGTGGGTTACAAACTTGATCTTTTATTTTTTTTCAGCAGGTTTTATATTAGACTTACTCGCGAAATTTAAGCTAAAGTCAAGCTATACATCAATTATCTTGATACTTTGGTTAGGTTTGTATACCGGATCCATTTACTATAATGTAACTTTTCCACACATCGTTGTTACATATCTAGTCTTGTTTTTAGCTTATCTAGTATTGGCATTATTCTCTTATTTTCAAACGTATGACCGCAAGCAACTGGTAAAAATATTTATTATTTTATACGGCATGTCTGGTTTTGCTGGGACTGGCGTTCTTTATTTGATTGTTTTTGCATTTGCAATCATCGCGACAACCCTCGTTTATAAGCATAAGGATGTGTTTATTCAGGTACCATTGTTCCTATTTCCAATCTTGGAATATGTTTTGATTGTTTATAAGTTTAAGTATATAAATTATATCGTTTTGATAGGATACTCAATTATTTTATTTATTTCATATTTGCTTTATCGTAATGAAACACTGCAAAAATTTGTGTTTAACATTCGATTCTGGATCTTAGGATTGATATGGATGGTTCTCTTTATTTTCACTCTCAGAACGGTCAATCAATATTACGATAAAGCCCTTGCATTTTTCCTGCCTCAATTTGGTGCAGATCGAACTCAGGATTATTTTACCTATAACTCAATTGATTTGGCAATTCGAAATATGGTTTATATTGGCTTCATCATTGTGATGCTTAAAGATAAAATGTTTAGACCAATCGGTGTAGTGATCACAGTCATTTTGTTATTTTTTGTAAATCCTTTAATGAAACCTTGGGTAGCTGAGAATCTAGCGAGATATGATGTGTATAATCGGATCTTTTTTACAGTTTTTAATAATGGGACAATTGGTTTAGGGATAATTGCTACCATTAAATGGATAAAACAGAAGCAATTTAAATATGAGAAGCCGGTTTTTATTTTAACAATTCTTATCATGTTAATCCCTACTTGGAGCCAGATTACAGGGTATTACTACCCAAGCTACGAACCACAAGTTGAAGATTTTAATCCATTGTATAAAATGGGCGAGAGTCAGATCGAAATACTAGAAAAGATTCGCCAAACTGTTGTTATTGAGAAACTCGATAATCCACGCTTGATATCACAGATATTTGGGACTGGAATGTATGCCCCTGAGTTTGTTACATTGGGATATAATGTTAATCAACAAAGAAATGGTCCTGTCATCATAGGAGAAGAACTTTATAATACATTCTATACGCCTGCGATTCCTGGTGATCATCGTCCGGTTATTGACTATGATTTGAGAGGGACATGTAAGTTACTGGTTGATAAGGCTGTAGATTTCGTGATTGTAGATAAGTCGTTTTCCGTTTATGACAAAGCGGTAGGGGATTATCTAACGATCTATTGGTACCTCGATCGTTGCGGGGCGACTTTTGTCGATGAGAATGATGACTATATTGCATACCGTTTCTTCCGATGGTAATCGGAATAGTTTTGGAGAGTAACTATGGGATTGGTATTGCCATTGCTTTACATATTGGGGTTTAGCTCTTTAATTGTCTTTATTTCGAAAAAGAGATTTGAAGATGTTTTAGCTATGTCAATAATGATATCTACTCTGTTGGTTTACGGAATTGGGTTATTTAGCCAAATTTCGTATGGCGTTATTGTAGTTGTATTATTAAGTTGTCTAGGTATACTGATCTATTTGTATAAGGTTAGCATTAAGGATTTTTATAGTTATAGAAAGATTAGTATTGGTATTGTTTTGTTCGTCATAATGTACCTTTTGATCTATATTATGAATTTGAATCGTTTATTTGGTACATGGGATGACTTTTCTCATTGGGGACCAATGGTTAAAGAAATGTTTCGTCTAAATCAGTTCTATACTGTTGAATCATCAAAATTATTCTTACACAAAGATTATCCACCAGTGATAAGTTTGTTTGAAACAATTTGGGTATTCATTATAGGAGAGTACAAAGAAGGTTATCTCTTTAGAAGTATTCAGATACTATCATTATCTATGTTATTTAATGGTTTGAAGCATTTGGACTTAGAATGGAACATAAAGGGACTTGTAAAAGGATTTTCTTTCATTTCTGTGATACTTCTAATTGTGAATGTGTTTCCTTTAGGTGATGCACATTTCTATCGAAACATATATATAGATGCGACATTGGGCATTCTTTTAGCTTATGGTTTTTATTGTGCATTTACTTATGAACTTAAATGGTTTGACACAATTCGCTTAGCATCAGTATTAAGCTTTATGATTTTATCAAAGCAAATGGGACTTGTTTATGTGCTGATAATATTTGGTTATTTAGTATTCGCACAATTAATTCAAAAAAAACGACTTGACATTAAATTTTCAGGTCATTTTAGTATAATAGCAGTTAGTACCTTCCTTATGAAATTTAGTTGGGATCAGTATATTAAACAGTTTCCTTTATCAATCCAATTTGAGCTAAGTGATATCAAGCTTTCCAGTTTGTTTGGAATCATTAATGGTCAAACAGGTGAGACTTATCAAATCGAAGCGGCTAAAAACTATATTGCTGCTTTAGGTCAGATTCCTTTAATCAACTTTTTACTTGATTTCAATTACTGGACGCTATTCTTGGTCTTCGCAGCCTTATTCTTTTTCTTATTTCAAGTCACAAAGGATAAACAGATAAGATTAAGCGTTGCAACGTTGTCAATCGTCTATTTACTTGGTGCTGTTGCTTATGCATTTGTAATGCTACTTTTGTATGTTTACAGTTTTGGGTTCTACGAAGGTCCGCGGTTAGCGTCATTTGTTCGATATATGAATACATACTGGTTGGCTGGTATATGCTTATGGTTTCTCGTATTTGTTTTTGTACAACAATCAGAACAACCAAAAAAGCAAAGTATTGGACTATTAATAGTACTTACTTCACTTTTATTAGTATTCACGTTACAAGATCGGTGGATAGAATTTAAACCTGCATTGCTACCTGCGTCAGGGTTAGATGAGTATTATGATGATATTGAGATAATTCAAGAATATACCGATAAAATTGGAAGTGTGTTTGTGGTGGCGCAAAAGAGTTCAGGTTATACCACTAACATCATTCGATACCATATTATGCCACAATGGGTGAATACTTCATATTATAGCTTAGGCGATCGATATCATGAAGGCGATGTGTGGACTAAGAACATAGATATTATTTCATTATCAAAGATTCTTGAATCATATAAGTATGTGTATCTATATGATGTTGATAAACAGTTTAGAAACTTATATTACGATCTTTTTGAAAATGGTTCACACCCTGATAATATGCAGTTGTTTGAAATAGTACCGAATGAAAATGGATTAGTACACCTAGAACGTATCTATTAGTGGTTTAGGAATTCAGTATCTTATTCAGAGTTTACATTTTATAACAATACAATTAATTAGCGTTGTATAATTAACACGATGTTATTCAATCAAGGGGGTTATGATGGGGTTTTACAAGAATGAAGAATTAGCAAAGTTAGGGTTTCAGTATCTTGGTAAAAATGTAAAAATTAGCGATCGTGCAAGTATTTACAATCATGATCAGATATCAATCGATGACAATTCAAGAATTGATGATTTTTGTGTCTTGTCAGGTAAAATAACGATAGGCAAAAATGTACATATCGCTGTTTTCTGCAATTTAGCAGGTGGTGAGAAGGGAATCACCATGGAGGACTTTTCGGGTCTAGCCTATCATTGTAACGTTTTTACACAATCTGATGATTACACGGGTAAAACACTAACAAATCCAACTGTTCCGGATGAATTTAAACTTGAACGTAAAGATAAGATTCATATTGGGAAACACGTAATTGTTGGAACAAACAGTGTGATATTCCCAGGTGTGACACTTTCAGAAGGCTGTTCTATTGGGGCGATGACTATGGTTACGAAAAGTACTGAGCCATGGATGATCTATTCTGGAGTACCAGCCAAACCTATTAAAGAGCGTAAGAAGGATCTTCTAGTTCAAGAAGAGTTGTATCTTGCACAGTTGGAAGTAAATCAAGGATAGAAGTTTCTAAAATAATTCATTTAAACTAATTTGTGTAGAGGTAGGAATAGATTAGATGATTGTATGAGTAAATCACAAATACAAAGAGTATCGATTAATATGAATCAGCTTATGAGGTCAATTAACAAAAATTTGAACCGATTTATTATACTTTGGAACACTAGAAGCATGAGGGAGATATGAAAATTTCATTCGTTATACCTTGTTATCGATCTGAACACACGATTGAAACAGTACTACAAGAGATTGAATCCGTAGTAAAGACTCGAACATCCATTGATTATCAAATCATTCTCGTAAATGACGCATCTCCTGATGGATTAACATCTAAACTAAGTCAAATGGTTGAGAAATTTAAAAACGTTCTCGTAGTAGAGTTTACAAAGAACTTTGGGCAACATGCGGCTTTAATGTGTGGCATACGTGAAGCGGATGGAGACATTGTTGTGTGTTTAGATGATGATGGACAAACTCCTGCAGATCAAGTGTTTTCGATGATTGACGAACTCAATAAAGGTTATGATGTGATTTATGCAAACTACCAGCAATCCAATCGTTCATGGTTTAGAAGTATAGGATCGAGTTTAAATAATCGAATGGCAGAGCTTTTGATTTCAAAGCCTAGGGATATTACGATGACAAGTTATTTCTGCATGACTAAGGTCATAGCGGACGAAGTCGTCAAATACACTCATGCTTATCCTTATGTAGGTGGACTTGTTTTAAGATCGACTAATAATATCGGTAAAGTCATGGTAGATCATCGAGATCGTTTTAATGGATCATCTGGATATACCTTTAAGTCTCTCTTAAAGTTATGGTTAAATGGTTTTACTGCATTTTCAGTAAAACCATTACGTATCGCTAGCATCATCGGTGGTTTGATTTCAATGTCAGGTATTGTATTTGGTGTTTATACCATCATTGCTCGATTACTCAACCCACAAATGCCGATGGGCTATGCTTCACTGATTGCTGTTACTGTGTTTATTGGTGGAATGAATATGATTCTATTAGGCTTGGTAGGAGAGTATATTGGGCGTATGTACATCAGTATGAATAATTCACCACAATATGTAATAAAGCGAGAGTACTCCAAACATGCGCAAGATTAATAACATAATTAAGCTACATCTACTTTTTTTTGTGTTTTCATTGACTGGTATCTTTTCAAAATATGCTTCTCAATCAGAATTTCTCTCAACTTCCTATTTAACCAACATGTTTTTTGTGTTGGTTATTTTTATGGCGTATGCTTTTTTTTGGCAAAGTGTATTAGCTGAAATGCCAGTCTCAACCGCTTATGCTCAACGTTCAATTTTGATTATTTGGGGCTTAGTTTGGGGGACTTTTATTTTTACTGAAACAATAAACTTAAAAATGATTATTGGTGGAATTTTGATTTTGTTTGGACTCTATTGGATAGGTAAAAAATGATGGGGTTCTTTATCTACTGCGGCTCTGTACTTATCGCTTCTATTGCGCAAATGTTACTCAAGAAGAGTGCTTTAAAGAAGCATGAACATTTTGTGGGGTCCTATCTTAACCCATTGGTAATTATGGCTTATCTTATGTTGGTTATTTCTATGGTATTGACTTCAATTGCATATCGTACAGTCCCTCTTTCTTTGGGTCCACTTATTGAAACATTAGGCATTGTGTTTGTGGCATTCTTTAGTAGAATATTTTTTAAAGAGCAAATTACAAGGAATTACTTTATTGGATTGACTTTAATCATGATTGGAGTCGTTGTAGCATATGGATAAAGTAAAACCAATCCGTAATTTGAAATGGGATAGTGATTTTTGGGGACTTGATTTCTATGAATACAATTTAGAAATGACATATGATTTTGAATCACTAAAGAAACCTTACATTGTTCAAGTAAAAATACCTGTAGGATCTAATTCTCTTATTACACTTGATGAATTAGGGTTTGAATGCGTTGAACGAAAAGTGAACCTGATTAAGGATTCAATGCATCGAAATGAACATATTGATAAGAACATACATCCGTTAAAAGTTGAGGATTTGAATGGATTGGAATCGGAAATCGGCTCACTGTTTGTAAAACATTCGCGTTATCGATTCCTTAATCTTCAAAAAGTAGAGTATTTCTATACCCATTGGTTGATCAATAGCTGTAATGCATCGATGGACACACATGCCTATGGTTACTTTATTCAAAATCAACTAGCGGGATTCGTAACATTTCGTTTAGAAGATGATCGACTAATTATTGGATTATTTGGCGTATTGGTAAATAATCAAGGAAAAGGTATTGGAAGTTCGCTCTTAAGATTTGTTGAGAGTAAAGCATGTGATTTAGGACTAAAGGCGATTCTAGTCAGTACGCAAAAAACCAACTTGAATGCAATAAATGTCTACCAAAAAAATGGATACGAGATTGAAAGTGAAGAATTGTGGTTTTATAAAATGAACTTAGAAAATGGAGAAAAAGTATGATCGTATTTAATATCCCACCTATTGTTGGCAAAGAAGTGGAGTACATTCAAAAAGCTATATTGATAAATAAGAAATTATCAGGAGATGGGCCTTTTACCAAGTTGTGTAGTCAATGGATGGAAGAAAAATTCGAGTCAAGTAAAGTCTTATTAACAACTTCATGTACATCGGCATTAGAGATGTCTGCTATCCTCTGTGACATCAAAGAAGGGGATGAAGTCATCGCCCCATCATTTACCTTCGTATCTACAGTCAATGCCTTTGTGTTGCGTGGTGCTAAAATGGTTTTCATCGATATTCGTCCAGATACGATGAACATGGATGAAAGCTTGATCGAAGCAGCAATAACCGATAAGACGAAAGTCATCGTCGTTGTCCACTATGCTGGTGTCGCGTGTGAAATGGATACAGTCATGGAGATTGCCCAGCGCCATTCCTTGAAAGTTGTGGAAGATGCGGCTCAAGGAGTTATGTCGACCTATAAAGGACAATTCCTAGGAACAATCGGTGATTATGGTACTTATAGTTTCCATGAGACAAAAAATTACTCCTGTGGTGAAGGAGGTGCGCTACTTATACGTGATCATGAAAATATTGAGCGTGCTGAAATCATTCGTGAGAAAGGAACCAATCGATCTCGTTTTTTTAGAGGGCAAGTCGATAAGTATACATGGGTTGATATGGGGAGTTCCTATTTACCAAGTGAAATCAATGCGGCATATCTATCTGCTCAGTTGGAATCCGCTGATATAATCAATCAGAAACGTTTAAGTTTGTGGAATCGATACTGGAACGGACTCTTGGATTTAAATGGCACTGTAATTGAATTACCGTATATCCCTGAACATTGTACTCACAACGGGCATATGTTTTATATTAAATGCAAAGATTTGGATGAACGCACTGAATTGATCCAGTATTTGAAAGAAAACGAAATCATGGCTGTGTTCCATTACATCCCACTCCATTCTGCAGAGGCTGGATTACGGTTTGGTCGCTTCGCAGGTGTTGACCGTTATACAACTGTAGAAAGTGAACGTTTATTGAGATTACCTCTGTTTTATGAGCTAGAATTAACGCAGGTAGATTACATTATCAAAAAACTACATGAATTCTATAGTGAGAAGAGATGAAAGCTTTCGCGAAAAAATACGGTCTATATACAATCGGTTTGATTTTTATTCTTATGCTTTTTCTTCCATTTTTAAATCCTTATTATGGATACATCATCAAGTATGATTATTTTTGGCTGCACATACCTTATCATAATGCTTTTTTTAGCTTGGTTGATAAGGGTTTACCTTTTTGGTCGTGGGATTTCTTTCTTGGTGTAAACTTTTGGGGTTCAAAAAGTTTAAGTGTCGTTGGGGATGTTTTCGCATGGTTAACCTACTTCTTAAACAAAGGTATTAGTAATTTAACAATTTCGATGTCTTATACATTGATTTTGAAGTTTATTGTGGGATACACAGGATTCTATCTTTTATCTAAAACATTTACAAAAAAAAGTTGGATTCGTTTAGTCGTCTCATTGATTTATGTTTTTAGTGGGTGGAGTACAACTTTTATTGAGCAAACTTATTTCACTTCATTCTATATGTTGCTTCCATATATGTTTTGGGGTGTTGAACTTTATTTATCTAAGCAACATATTTTCATCTATATTATCTTTACAACTTTGGTTATCTTGTCTAATTTCTATTTCTTTTGGCCAGCTGCATTATTGTTGTTGATATACTGGATTTATCGATACTTATGCAACCATGAACAATTTATATTTAGTAACTTCTTCGTGCTATCGATGAAGATGCTTGGACTAACGTTAATTAGTCTTGGCCTTTCCTCTTTAGTGTGGCTCCCAGGGGTAATACATTTATCCTCATCAACACGTTTGGGCAATTTTCTAAATACATATAATCGATGGAATTTGATGAATATTTCAAGTTTTTTTGTATTTTCTTTCATTCCAGTTCTAAAATATCTCGATGGATTCTTAAAAGATAGTTGGTACTATTTTAATCAGATGGGTTTGTACTACGGTGCGATCTCAATTCTACTATTACCTCAAATATTCTATGTATTCAAGAATAGACGACTGAAAATCATTAATGCTTCGACGGTAATACTGCTTTACTCACTTTTGCTTTCGCCTAAGATTGGTTTTATTTTTCACTTTACTTACAGTTTAAGGTACACATTCATTATCTTGTTTATAGGTATAGTGATTCTAACCCAAGTTTTGGATCAAATCGAACGTATCAACATAAGGGCAGTGTTGGTTACTTTAGTTGCTATCTTATTAAGCTTCTTTAGTTTGATGTACTTGGCAATACCTTCGATATATCCTAATGGATTACCAAAAACTTTATTTGAAATGGATTTGATGTGGTTCAATATGTTCTGTCTAGTCGGCTATGGATTAATTCTAGTAATGTATAAATACAGTCAGAATAAAAAAAGGTTTAAACAGGTTTCAATTATAGGATTAACTTTATTGATTCTAGTAGAAATATTTATCCAAGGACAAGCGGCTTTAAAATCACAAGATGTTTTACAAGAGGATTATTCTCCACCATATGAATTGAGTGTCGATTATGATTCAGCTGTAAACTACATCAAATCAATCGATAGTGGTTTTTATCGAATCTATCAAAACAATGGTTATTTATCTAATATCAATCTCTTACATGACTACAAATCGATTTCAACCTATGATAGTGTGTTTCAATACTCATTAAGTGATTATCTGGACTGGGTTAGGCAGTATCCATATACAAACTGGGAGTTCCGCTTTAATGAACCGTCTTTCAATCGTTTGATGGGAGTTCGTTATGCCATTATAGATACAAGCATTGGTGAGAATTTCATGTCGAGTGATTGGTATACTGAAGAATTGCATCAATTTGGAGTATATCGTGTCTTGAAATACAAGACTGAAACAAGTTTGGCATTTACTTACAATGAAACTGACACTTATTCATCCATTCAGGCTTATATTGAAGAAGATGAATCATCACCATTATATGAACTGGGTGATAAGCTCGATCAGACACTGTATATTAACGAAAGACATGATTTGAACGCATTAGAACGATACACTCAGTCGAATGATTATCAACGAAGCTTTTTTGAACCGAGTAGCTATAGTCAAAATTGGGTTGCCTTTGACATTCAGCTACCAACATCACAAATGTTGTTCTTTAGTATCCCTTTTGATAAAGGATGGTCAGTGTATAATAATGGGAATAAACTTGATTTGATTTATGAAGTACAAGGTGGTTTCATAGGTTTAGCACTCGATCCTGGTCAAAACCATTTAGAATTCAAATTTATACCTCAAGGACTGGTGTTGGGTTCAGGACTTACGCTTTTAAGCGTTATTTTGTTTTGCTATATGTTATTTAAACAGATTAAACTCAATCGCAATAAAATGATAAATTGTATCTAAATCAGCCCTAATCTTGAGTTTTGCGCGAATTATTAAAGTAAATTCA
>DITO01000125.1:0-27742 GCA_002422065.1 Erysipelotrichaceae bacterium UBA6182
TGTTCTTGAGTTTCAACACCTTCAGCAATCACGGTCAGATTTAATGACTTGGCAATCGAGAGGATCGAGATGATAAGTGCTCGAGGATATTCTTCTGTTTCAATTTTTGAGATGAACTCACGATCAATCTTAATGGTATCAATCGGTAGTTTAGCAATATAGATTAGTGAAGAGTAACCAGTACCAAAATCATCAATTGCTATTCTAAAGCCTAACTCTTTTAACTTAAATAGGATCTCTTGTTTTGATTCAATATCAAGCATAGCCGCACTTTCAGTCATTTCAATCATGAGGTTCTTAGGATTGAATCGAATGTTTTGAAGTGAACTTAAAGCACATTCTAGAAAACCTTGATTCTGTAGTTGTAGAGGAGAGACATTAACACACATGTACAACTGAGGATCAACTTCATTTAGACGTCTTAGTTGATTGACTGCCTCTACAAGTACGAACCGGCCAATGTCATGAATATATCCTTTACTCTCTGCTAGCCTTATAACATCAATGATTGGAACATTTCGATAATCTGGATTATTCCAACGAAGGAGAGCTTCATATCCAATGATTTTCTTTTGGCTCATATGATAGATAGGCTGGTATACACAATAGAATTCTTCTCGCTCAATTGCATATGCAATCGCTTCTTCAAGATCTTGTTTAGCTAAGATATCAAGATAAATAGTTTGAGAATAAAATGTTACATGAGTATAAGGATCTAGTTTGGCTTTATGTTTAGCTAAGGTAGCTTGTCTTATTGCCATATTAATACTGCTGTTCTTCTCAAGTTTTGCAACTCCACAACTAACATCAAGATGAATCTCTATGGTCGATACATTAAATGGCTGTCTTGAAAGAGCTACAATTTCTTCAACTCGTTGTCTAATTTCTAGTTCACTTCGAGCAATCATTGAACATATCATCTCATCCCCAAAATAGCGAGCAATCATTTCTTTGTCTTTAAGATAAGGTTGAATCTTCAATGATAAGGTTCGTAAGGTAGCATTCCCTACATCATAACCATAAATACTATTAATTCGCTTAAAGTCATCAATGGAAAGGATAATGACATAAACCGAATAATCATCATCAATCAATGAATAATTAAGACGAGGTATTTCATTGAGGAAACTAAAGAAATTGTTAAGCCCAGTAATTGGATCAATATAAGTCAAATCTTTAATCTGTGAAAGCATTTGATTAAAGCTCTTTGCTGCTTCACCTATTTCATTAGGTGTAGACTCATCAGCTTTAACATTTAAGTCACCTTTCTTAGCTTGTTCAAAGGCATCCTGAAGTTTTAGAATAGGTGTAATTATTGTGTTTGTTGAGATTAATAGGATTATTATTAGAATAAATAAAGCTGCAAGTAAAGAGAAATTAATCGTATCAGTAACAACATCAACTTTGTTGAATGCTTGCTGTTTATCAATACTTAAGATAAGTGTCCATCCGTTAGTGGAAGGGATCGTAGCATAGACATTAATCATTTCTTTACCGTTTTGGCTAAAAGAAAATTCTTTACTATTAGGATTAGAGAACAAAGAGAAATCTAACCCTGTGATTTGTGAGAATGTGGATTCAATACTAATATTATCATCTGGATGAGAAACTATGTTACCTTGATCATCGATAATCCAAGCAAAACCGTCTTCTTGGAAAGTAATTGATTTTAAGATATTATCAACAAAACGTGTGGAAACCACCCCATTTATTAATCCCACGGTTTGATTGCTATTGTTCTTAATTGCATGGGATATGGTAATAATAGGGTATGGTTCAGGAATAAATGGACTATAAAACGGTCTAGATAAATATCGATCTTTATTGTTAGTAAATATTTGAATAAATTGATCTTGATTAGAAATATCAATAAATTGATTATAACTTGCCCAGGCAATACCATCTGTTTTAGAGTAAGTAAAGTTTCTAAATAGTTGCTGTCTTGTCATAGAAAGCAAGTAAGTTTGAATTTCCTCTAAATCTAAAGAGCGCATCACATTTGAAAGTGAAATCATTTGTATTTGATTATCAAGTCCTTGAATTTCATTTCCAAGCTCTCCAGCACGAGACAAGGCAATTTCTTGATATTGGTCAAGCACAATAAGTGGCAACTCTTCTAAACGTTCATACGCCACATAGCCAAGAAGAATAAATACAACAGACATAACAATAACAAGTGTTAGTGTTATTTGTGTCTTAATTGAACGTAGTTTAAGTTTCATGCTTAAATGCTCTGAACTTTCTGTCTATTCTTATATTCATACATACGATCATCAGCTACACGAATCAACTCATATATTGTATTACTATCATCATTGAAGGTAGCAATACCATAACTGATGGATGTATAAACAAGTGAACCCTGATATTCAACAGGAGTCTTCATAAGATCTTGATTGAGAAGTTCGAATTTTTCAATGAGTTGATGACAGGTTGCATTAAACAGTAAACCAACAAATTCATCACCACCATAGCGAGCGAAGATGTCACTTTCTCGAATACTCATACGAATTAGACTGGCGACAAGCGTAATGATTTCATCACCAACTAAATGAGAATATTGGTCATTAACGAGTTTTAGATTATCAATGTCAATCATCACTAAATGAAATGTTTCATTATATCGTTGAGCTTTTTTAATTATTACATCACAATGTTCATCAAAGAAATGGCGATTATATAGATTCGTGATTCGATCAAAACGGGAAAGAAATGATTTCTCTTCATAAAGTAAACGATTTGTTATCGCAATCTCGATGGATTTAGATATAAACTCAATGGATTTAACATCATCATCATTGAAGGCATATGGTCTAAGAGAATCAACATTAATCAATCCATAAAGTACACCTTGAAGGAAGATAGGAGCACTTAATGTCGAGTGAATATAGACTTCTTCACCATATTCAGTTGTTACTGGAATATAGTTGGGAAGTTTAGTTGCTTCATCAACTTTAATAATTCGATCCATTTTACCATCCGTTGCTTGATAAATAAAGGATTGTTGCAAAGGAAGTTTAAATGTTGATACATCCATACTATAACCTACACTAGCAGCAGTATAAAAATAATCACCTTCTAGAATGAGAATCGTACCGAGTGTCGATTTTTCAAGCGCTTTTAATGTCGTTTTCATAACAAGGCTATAGAAGGAGTCAATGTCAGTGATATTTAATATCGAATCAGAGATTTCAACAATCAATTCTCTTAGTTTTTGAAACTGGTCTACTTTCTTTATATAACTTTTTCGGTCAGTAATATCTAAGAGGATGGCGAAAAGAGCAGGTTTCTTCTCATAGATAACATGCTTGAGTTGGATATCAAAGTAAAATGTTTCTCCAAATGAGTTTTTAACACGAACTTCTTGTCGTGGAGATAGATTTAAATGATCGATATCATAATATAGATTATTGAATAAATCGTCGATATTCTCTTCCTTAATAGCATCTTGATAAAAGATATTGGAATAGAGTAGTTTATGTTCATTAAATACTACCATAGGCATTAATGTAAATCGTTCTAGTTGTTCAAGGGTACGTTGATCCAACAGGTCAATGTGATTAAATTCCATGGTATTTCCTCATCTTCATGTTTGATTAAATTATAGGTTATTTAAGGGTTTATCGCAAGAAATCACACGATGATAACAAAAATCGTTGCAGTAAAACCTAATGTTTTCCAGCACTTTAATAATTCACGAATTTTATTATATAATATTATTAAAAAGAGGTGTTAATATGAGTTCAACATTTGTAATGTTAAAACCAGATGCTTTAGAAAGAAACCTAGTTGATTTAATCATCTTAGATTTTCAACAAGCTGGATACACTATAAAAAGACGTCAATTAGTAAATGTGGATGAGCAAACAATATTAGCTCATTATGACGAAGTTATTGCACGTGTAAGTCTTCCTGGTTTTAAAGAAAGAATACTCGAAGTTTTTGTGAATCAAGATGTTGTTATTCTAGAAATAGAAAAGAATGAAGATGTTGTTGCATCAGTACGAGAGTTTATTGGTAAAACTAATCCGAAGGAAGCAGATCCTCTTTCTATACGAGGCAAATATGGGGATGATGATATGAATGAAGCCATTGCTCAAGGTCGATTAGTACGCAATCTTGTCCATGCTTCAGATAGTAATGAAAGTGCACAAAATGAAATAGCATTATGGTTCAAAGAGTAAGTGATTACTCTTTTTTCTTAATTTCGTATACCCTAAGCACAAATGATGCAAGTACATTGAGATATTTTATTGATGATAATTTTTGCTGTGCTTCTTTAGATGTTGTATAGGCATAGGGTGTCATATGAAAGAGTGACATCAACAAAGAATGATCACATGAAATAGGAAATTCCAAGATTTCTTCATGGATAAGATTAAAGGGTATGTTTAAAGGTTCACTAACTTTATTTAATCTAAGTGTAGGATAAAGCACTGATTTAAGTTCAAGTAAATGATTCTCTGCAGGTTCAACACAGATAAAACGACCGTACGGTTTTAATACACGGGTTACTTCATTGATTTGATACGGTGCAAATATGCTAAGGACTACATCCATTTGATGATCCATGATCGGACATGAGTTAATGTTTCCAATTGCATACTGACTCATCTTATCTGATTTAGAAGCTTTTTTTATTGCTAGTTTTGATCCGTCAAATCCAATGGTGGTGAGTGAGGGCAGATTCGCTTTAAGATATTGAAGGTAAGAACCAATGCCACACCCCATATCAAGGACAGTGTCATTTGATGAAATCCAAGGTAAAATGGCTTTCATTAAATGTTCATAAGGATTATGAAGAAAAAAGTCTTCACGTGCTTGAACTAGGTGATGATCATCTCCTTTAATTGGAGGTATACACAAATTAACGTATCCTTCTTTTGCACTATCAAAATGGTGTTTTCCACATGAATATGACCCTTGGTTATAGTACAGTTGTTTATGACATATTGGGCATCGAAGTAAGGTTTGTTTCATGCATGTATTGTACCAAGAATGGTGACAAAGTGTAAGTTTAGATCTGTCTTTGGTGATGAAGTGAACAATAATCTAGAAATTCTAACTTCTTTTTAAGAAGTTTTCTTTCTAGGAAGCATGACTATTATATTGAAATAAGTTTAATTATGTTAATAATTCATACTCATTGAATACAATAATGAACGAGTGTATACTATTGATGAGGTTAATATGCAAATACTAAAAGAATCAATCCGAGATGACATCCTTACTGCTGCCGCAAAACATTTTAGAGCTTATGGATTTGCGCAAGCATCACTAAGACATATTGCGAAAGAAGCAAACATAAGCGCTGGGAATGTCTATCGCTATTTTGATAATAAAGATACATTGTTTGAAGCAGTGATTAATGATCCAATAGTTAAACTTCAATCTATTTTGACTCTGGAAGCGTATGATTATGATCATCCTCAACAAGCCTTTTCTATGCTTGTTCAAGGATTCTCACAAACCTTATATTCTCTTATCCAAGAAAATAAAGATGCACTATTTGTCATGCTAAATCATCCTCAAACAGCTCAACAAATCCAAGATCAACTTCATGCCTTTCTAAAGCGTTTAGCATTACGCTACGCAGATCCTACAGATCTTGAGAACCAAGGTCAAATGCTACTTATAAAAATGCTTTCTTCAGGAATATTTCATGGGGTATATCATGCCATTGAAATGTCTCATGAAGTAAGCGAAGAAAACTTAAGACTTGCGATAACGCAATATTTTCAACTTCATGCATACATGACCTATGCGATTAAGGATAATATCTATGAATAAACTAACAAAGAATATATTAATCATCATTGCACTTACAAGCGTAGGCTTTTTACTCATAGCACCACTTTTTGATCAAGATGAAAGTGAGTTTGTTGAGCGTGTTGTTGCGGTTGAAACATTAAGTGTTTCTGAAAGTGCTTTTGAAGAAAGTTATCGCTCAGTTGCATTTATTTCACCACTTCAAGTAACTCAAGCGGCTTTTCAAAACATTGGAACAATTACACAGATCAATGTTAAAGAAGGGGATCGTGTAAGGGTTAATCAAGTTCTTGCTCGTATTGATGATGAGCAATCTCGCTTACAACTTCAAAATTCTAAAGAAGCTTTATCGAATGCTCAGTTCAATCTTCAAACTGCACAATCGAACGAACAGGCACAAAAGCAACTATATGATGAAGCAATTGCAAATGATGAAGAGGCAATTAATACATTATTTGAAAATCAAAATCAAGCAAAAATTGATCGTGACATTGCACTTGAGACATATGAAGCAAATCGTGATGAATTAGGTGAACAAGATAGTGAAACACAATCATCACTCATTACTTATAATCAAGCAGAGTTGAGTTATCAAGTTGCACTTACTCAATATAATACCGCTTTAGATTCTGGTGAGTCCAATGAAGTAGTGCTTGCTCGTAGTCGTTATAATGCAGCACAATCCAATACGAATGCCAATACAACGCAAGTCAATATTGCTCGCAACAATGTTACTCAAGCAGAAAATAATCTTGAGAATACAGTTTTACGTGCTACAGTGAGTGGAACTGTTGTTCGTGTTGTTGGTAATGTAAATGAACTTGCAACTCCTCTTGCTCCAGTGGTTGTCATAGCATCAGATGAACTAAAGGCTATTTTTGGAGTCCCATTTCAATGGCTACCTACGATTTTTGTAGATCAGTCCATTTCAATCTTCAATTCTACAAATCAAATCGATGCAACCGTTTCAAGTATTTCACCACTTCCCGATCAAGCATCTCGAACCTATGAAGTTAGTGTTAACCTTCCAAGCGGTAGCTTTGCAATCGGTTCTTCAGTAAGTATAGATATAGCCTTAGATGATATTGTCGGGGTATGGTTACCCATCTCAAGTATTCTAAATGATGGACAGCCTTATGTTTATGTTGTTGAAGATAATCGTGCTTTAAAACGACGAGTTACATTATTAGGATTTAATAATAGTGATGTAAGAGTTGAAGGTTTGACTGCAAATGAAACTGTGGTTATCAATGGCATGAAATCACTGCGTTCAGGAACAAGTGTCAAAGTGGTAAGTCAACCATGAAACACATAGTAAAATGGGCATTAAGAAGACATCTTATTATCTATATATTCACTCTATTGATTGCTATTATGGGGGTTTTTGCCTATTTCGAAATACCTAAGCAAGAAAACCCAAATACTAACTTACCCGCTGCATTAATTACTACAGTATATCCTGGGGCTACTTCAGTGCAAGTTGAATCGTTAGTTACTGATCCATTAGAAAAAGCGCTAGCAAGTTTAGAAAAAGTTGATGTAATGAATTCTTATTCATATAATTCAGCAAGTGTTATTGTAGTCATATTCGATATCGATGCTGATCCTGAGACTTCAATATCCAAGCTTAAAGATATTGTTTCAAAAACCCAATCATCACTTCCATCCCTTGCTTACGAATCTACGATTGATGATGACTTAATATCAATTCCTTCGTTTATTTTATCTTTTTCATCAGCAACACTAGAACCAGGTGAACTCGTTAGTTATGCGCAAAGTGCATCAACCCAGTTATCACGTGTTAGTGGAGTGAGTCGTCTCATTATAGATGGAGAAGATACATTTGAAGTGCTTGTTAATGTGAATGTAGATGCTCTAAATGTGTATCAAGTATCAATCGAAACAATTGTTCAACTCATGCAGGCACAGAATCTCACGATTCCTTCAGGATCAATTGTCATTGATGGGCAATCCATTAATGTTCAAACTCCTTCATCATTTGAATCTGTTAAAGATATTGAGAATATGATTATAAAAGGTTCTTCAAGTAGTGTTGGCTTTGTTCGCTTATCTGATGTTGCTACGGTAAATGTCATCACAACATCCAGTGCTGGTTTTACAAGAAATGGAGAAACTACGGTGCTCCTAACGGGTTACTTTAATCAAAACGTTAATGCTGTTAATATTGGAAACCGTGTTTCACAAGAGTTAAGTCGGATTACACAATCTTTTCCATCATCACTTCGTGTTGAAGAAGTTGTCTTTTCTCCAAAAGACATTGATAAATCAATTAACAATTTTATAGGATCACTTCTTCAAAGTATTGCATTGATTATTTTCATTGTAATGATTTTCGTCAAACTAAGAAATGCACTTGTTATTTCTTTGTTACTTCCTTTATCAATTCTTGTGACATTTATTGTTATGAATGCTTTACGAATAGAATTTCATTTCATATCCATTGCAGCTTTAATCATTTCATTAGGGATTTTAGTTGATAATGGAATTGTAATTGCTGAGGCAATCCAATTTCGCCTTAATGAGGACTACGCTAAACATGATGCAATTATGATGGGAGTCAAGGATACTGCTGTTCCTATGCTTACTTCAACATTGACCACCATGGTGACGTTTGGGATGTTCTTCTTTGTTCCTGGTGTTATTGGAAAAACAGTAGCGACCATTCCTACGATTGTCATATCAACACTGACAGCATCCTATCTTGTTGCGATGATTATAGTACCTATCTTTGCAAATCTTCTTTTCAAGAAAGAATCTGCTCAAAAGATAGAGAAGTCAAACAAATCAACTGCTTATCGCTTCTTTAGAGGTTTGCTAAATTTTGGACTAAAGAAACCAAAAACACTAATCGCATTAGCATTCTCAACACTCATTATTTCCGGATTACTATTTACACAACTTAACATTTCATTCTTTCCTTACTCGAATAAACCTACTTTTCACATCGATATTGAGTCACAACAATCTAATCTCTCCACAACAAAAGCAACTCATGATCAAGTCATTAATATTCTTTCAGAGTATGTAGAAATTGTGGATGTAACATCAGCTTATGGGCGAGGGTTACCTAAGTTTTTTATTACAGCACCAGTGATGAGTGTAAATGAATCAAATGCGCAAATTCTTGTGAATGTGGATTTAAAAGATAGTCGCTTTAGTAGTAATGAAGATCTAGGTAGAGAATTACAATCTCGGTTTAATGATGTAATAGTTGGTGCTGATGTTCAGGTACGTTATTTAGAATATGCGTTGCCAGTTGAGGCAAAAGTTGCTATTGCACTAAAAGGGGATGATCTTGATGCCTTATTATTAGCATCCTCTATTGTTCAAGACGAACTAAAAATGATTCAAGGAACAACTAACATAAGAGACACCCATGTTTCGAGTGAACCACAATATGTTGTAAACATTGATCCAGATTATCTATCAACCTCTGGACTACTTAAATTTGATGTAGTCAAAACGATTAATACTGCGTTGATGGGAACTAAACCTACCCAGTTAACAATCGATAATCGTCAAATCCCTATTAACATACAAGCTGATATACAATCAATGGATGATTTACTTAATCTAACGATTCGCTCGTCTGCTACAAATTCAATTTTACAACTACGTCAAGTAGCATCCTTAAATATTGATTTTGTAAATCCTAGTATTTTTAGACAAAATGGGTTAAGAACGATTACAGTACTTTCAGATGTTTTACCTAGCAGTGATGCAACTAGTGTAGAACTAGAGCTTCGTGAACGACTAGCCCTTAATCAAGATCTACAGGATGTTGAAATTGTATATCGTGGAGAGCTAAGTAATATTACTGATTTAATTTCTAATCTTGGATTGTCATCATTAGCAGTTATTGCACTAATTTACTTAATCTTAGTCTTTCAATTTAATAATCTTAAACAACCTCTTATAATTCTTGCTTCGATCCCGTTATCTTTATCAGGTGTCTTCTTAGGTTTGGTCTTATTTAGAGTGGATATTCAAGCTATGGCTTTATTAGGAGCAGTAAGTTTGATTGGCATTGTAGTTAACAATGGAATCCTTCTTGTGGAAGTCATTAATACTCAATTACAAGCAGGATCTAGTATTGAAGAAGCAATATATCAAGCTCTTAATGAGAGATACCGCCCAATAACATTGACTACTTTGACAACTATTATTGGTGTTATACCTCTAATACTTTCAAATGATCCATTAACTTCACCGATGGCTCTAGTCTTGTTCTTTGGATTAGCTATGAGTACAATCTTAACTATGGTGGTTATTCCAACTTTAGTATTTATGACTCATTCAAAAAAGAATGTTGTGATTTAATAAATATTCTTTCTAAAAAAGTATGTTAATAATGAATATAATGGACTGATTCTTGTGAATGCAAGAGGAAGTCCTTTTATTGTTTATGCATCAATTAAAGTAGACTCTTTGAAACAAAGTGAAGGATTTGTTAGAATGGGACTATGAAAATGTCAACTTCACAGGTTATTAACACCATAACTAGCATTATTAGAAACATTCCCATCACAAAGCAATGGGTAATATTTACTCCTACTTTTACTATCTCAACATGGATTTCTAATGACCAAAATCTTTCACATCAACGATTTGAAATTATTTCTGGGGCTCACACAAATCGTTTTAATGATGCCCTTAAACAGTTTAATCAAAAACTTCTTGATGGGTTGATTGTTTCGTATGAACAAGCATTAAATCCAGTAAAATTCACGCAACTTCTCGACACGATAAATGAAGTTGATGTTTTAATTCTTGATCAATCTCACCGAGGACATCTCCATTCTTTGTACTATTCCATTGAAATGGAGGTAATGGCACAGCAAATGAGTGTCATACAACCCAAAGAAGTTCATCAACTTGTGGCAGAATTTCAATCTCCTCAACAAATCAAAGATTCAATCATTCATCAACTAAAAATTCCAAAAGATGTACAATATTTCCCACATAACTTAAAAGCTCTTGAATCATATATATCTCAGTTTAAGCGAGTTCTATGGGTTGCTCAAACATTCAATGAAGCCAATACAGTCTCTGCATATCTTTCATATGTGAATATTGATCATGCACTTATTCATAAAAAAGTAGAGGAGACCATAAAGGTAAGTTTACAAGAAAAGTTCATTCAACATGAGCTTCATTCCTGTGTCACAACTATTGATACACAATGCCCTTTAGATATTCAAGGAATAGATTGTGTTGTATTTACCTTTGATGTGAGTAGTGATCAAGTATTGAGTTTCTTTGGTGCTTATGTAAATGATGATGCTTCATGGATTATGATTGATTGGTTCAAGCCAATTGATCTTAAAGTTTTAGGTCACCCCATTAATCAAAATATGTTTGATTTCATTCATCATGTATCCATGATTGAAGGAGGGTGTTCTATGCGTGAAGCAGAAAGAACACTCAATATTGACTCCTATGAGTTTGAGCGTATTATTAAATTCCTAAAAGGACGCTCTATTATCAAGAAGATTGGATTAAAGTATGTCATTGATCAGGCAGAAGCGATTCATGCTCTTTATGAAGAATTAAATGAACCTTTGATCATGCACAAATCCTTTAATACCATTAAGCAACAATACGAAGTTATACCTTTCCTTGAAGGTGTCATTTTCCCTATTGTTTCAAAGAAAATTATGCCTGTGGGGTTTTATGGTTTTACAACAATACCGAATCATCTAAAACATGAAGATGGTTTTATCTTTGCATCAAAACCTGATTCATCAACGATTAAACACTTTCTAAACCTTCATCACATTGAATGTATTATTGATGTTACAAGTGTTGAGATGGGACTGGTGGATGTTGAGTTACTAAAAGAAGTGGGTTATCCTATCCTACCAATTCAATCCTCTAAGACAATCATTGCGAATGAAGCAAGAAATCCATATCAAAGAGTCAAACTAGCAAAAACAATCGTGGATCAACTTGTCATTCCTGATTTAGCTCATTTCAATCATGTAACTGTGATTATCAATAGTTACGATGAAGGATGGTTTCTGAGTGTATTGAGTATTGCTTTAAAAAATCATGCTCCTCATATTCAAATATATCCTATTTGTTTACGTTTTTAGACAGTCCATAAATTTACTCTTAAAAAGCAAAGTATTGCTATGTAATGACATTTTGACTTAATAAACAAAGAATGCATATGCAGTTCACTTGTTTGCTTTATAGAGGTTTGATAAAGTCATAATGAGGAAACCAATATGACGACAAACAATCACTTCGATTACTTTATAAAAGCAATTTCAGATTTAGATGAATCATTTATGTATGATAGTAATGACTATGAATCATTAAAAAAGTATATTGAAAAAATTCATCAAAATGATCTTATACAACATACAATTACTGATTTTCACATACAAAATAGACAAAGATCACAACACTTAGTTTTTAATCAACCATTAAGTAAACTTCTTAATAAATCATTTCTTTCTCAGTTCCTTGAGAGTAAATCAGATGAAGTGCATTTTATGATGAACTTTTCTGAGGATGCAAGTGACTATTCTTCACATGTAAAAATTGTGGGGATGCTTGCTCCTCAATTTACTTATCAAGTGATTGTGAGAAGATTAAATCCCTTTGAGGAAAGCCTTCTTTTCACATTGCAACTTGCGCTTTACACCATGTGGGAAGCAAGTCAAAAGGGTACTTATCCATGGATAACGTTAACGGACTATTAAAACGTTTAAAAAGCAAAATATATTTTTTAGTTAAACGCTTATCCAATGAGGGGTTATCTTGATTAAATTCGATTAAATGGTATGCTAATAATAGAGTAATTATAATCAATATAAATACAAGGGGGATATTGTGGGGATATACTTTAGGGGACTTGGTATAATTTTCTGGATCATTGGTGGAGTAGGTAGTTTAGCCTATTATGACACTATACAAGCTTTTGGAAATTATGCTTATATTTTATGGATGGCAGCTACAATGTTAATGGGTTTATTTTTCATTGCATTTGGTGAAGTGATGATTCTTCTTCAAAAGAATCTTCACCAAAATGAAGCATTATATAATCTGTTTAAAGATTGGGGAGGGGAGAACCAATAATGGAAATCTTACTATTATTAATAGTTATGTTCTTGTTTTCCATTACAGGACTATTTATCTTAGGATATACATATAGTCTTATTACAAAAAAATTATTTCATCGTTAAACAACGAAAACTTCGTTGTTTTTTTATTGATTTAGTCACGATATCTTTTAATACTTACAAAAATGTGTATAATAGTTGCATGTGCAATTATTGGAGGATGTATGCTACCCATTAACAAAACCATATCTTTAATCGAACGATATAATCTCGCTTTTCGTGATCATCAGTTTTCGCAATTCAAATTAAAAGGGTATCAAGCTTCTTTCCTTATTGAGATTTCAAAAAAATCTGAATATCCTATGGAATCCTTAATTGAAACCATGCATGTGGATAAAAGTACTGTAACCCGTGGAATTCAGGCGTGTGTTAATTTAGGTTATGTAACCATATCTCATAGTGAATCAGATCGTCGATATAAGCATTTAACACTTACTCCATTAGGAATGACTGTGAAAGAAGAGTGTGTTCTAATCCTCAAACAACAACGAAGTTACCTCATGCAAGACTTTGATGAAGCTGCTGAAGCGCAATTTTTAAATTATTTGAATCAATTGTTTACCCGTGCAAAGGAACTATCCAACTATGAAGACGATATTTAAGTATTTAAAACCCTATCAATCTAAATTATTCTTAGGCATTCTTATCAAGGCGATTGCAGGTATTCTTGATTTAATGCTTCCTTTTTTACTTGCGGTCATTATCGATAGAATTATTCCTACCAAGTCAATTCCTTTAGTCTTGTGGTTTGGTGTTATGATGCTGACAGCAGCAATCTTATCATTAACATTTAATGTAATAGCAAATAGAATCTCTGCAAAAGTTAGTACAGATGCTATTTTAGACTTAAGAAAAGATGGTTATCGTAAGATTATGGCTTTACCATCTAAAAGAGTTGATGAAGTTGGGCTTCCTTCACTTGTCTCACGAATGACAACTGATACATATCATGTCTATCGCTTCTTCAACGTCATGCAACGCATGGGTATACGTGCTCCTATTCTTCTAATTGGAGCTGTGATTCTTATGGTTGTCATTGACTTCAATTTATCACTTATCATGTTGATACTATTACCACTACTATTTCTAGTCGTTGGCTTTATTACCATCAAAGGTATACCATACTTTGCAACACTACAACGTTCACTTGATGAACTTATTAAGGTTGTACGTGAAAACTTAACAGGAATACGTATCATTAAAGCATTTAATCAACAGGAGAATGAAATCAAACGCTTCTCAACAATTAATGAACTTACATCAATGAAAGAGCAAAAAGCAAACATTATTGTAGGTTTACTTAATCCTACAATGGCACTTCTTCTTAATAGTGGGCTTATTATTATCCTATGGGTTGGGTCAAACAATGTACTTAGTGGGACATCAAATGTTGGTTCAATTATTGCCTATATTTCATACTTCACACTAATACTGAATGCATTTTATGCACTAAATCGTATTTTTCTATTATCATCAAAAGCCAGTGCAAGTGCCAATCGCTTAACTGAACTTCTTGAAAGTGATGATCATATCTCGATTCTACCTTCAGACAAGGATAAGAATGATGAGCGTGTTCTATCTTTTGAACATGTCACGTTTGGTTATTTTGATCAAGAACCAACACTTCAAGATATTCATTTTGATCTTCACCCTCATGAAACACTTGCTATTATTGGCGCAACTGGATCAGGAAAATCAACATTAGCTCAGCTCTGTTTGCGTCTTTATGACCCTCAATCTGGTACAATCTCGCTTTTAGGTCAAAACATACAAAGTATTCCACTAAGTGAGCTAAGAAAATCTTTTGCGGTTGTGTTTCAAAATGACACCTTGTTTTCTTTTACGATTGCACAAAACATTCAACTTGGAGATGCTGTGAGTGAAGAAGTCATGAACACTTCATTAAAACAAGCTCAAGCTGACTTTGTACAAGAGTTACCTCTTAAGTTAGAAACATCTGTTCAACGCTCAGGATCTAATTTCTCAGGAGGTCAAAAACAACGTCTTGTGTTATCACGTGCATTTGCGAAAGAGGCTAAGGTTCTTATTCTTGATGATGCTTCTAGTGCACTAGATTACATGACAGAGTCTCTTATATTTCAAAACTTAAAATCTATGAAACCTCTAAGTACTTTATTAATTACTCAACGGGTTTCTTTAGCGCTTGCATCTGACAAGGTGTTAATGTTGGAAGCGGGAAGAATGGTTGGATATGGAACTCATAGTGAACTAATGAAAACATGTCTACCTTATAAACAACTTGTAAGTATACAGTTAGGAGGTGAAGCATATGAGTAGAATGGGTGGTCCTATTTCAGCAGCGATTGATAAACCTAAAGATGCTTCTAAAACTCTAAAACGTTTAGTGATGTTTATGAGCCATGTGAAAGGTTGGTTACTTTTAGCGCTCATCTTATCTTTAGTGTCTTCATTAGCCCAACTTGTGGGACCTTACTTTATTGGTTTAATCTTTGATGTGTTAGATTCGAGTGCAGTTGATAAACTCCCTCAGATAGCTCAAATATTAGTTTGGCTTATAGGTTTTTATGTTTTAAGTGTTGCTTTGCAGTATACACTTTCTGTATTAATGATTGTGATTGCTCAAAAAGTGATTGTGAGAATGAGAGCAGCTGTGTTTAAAAAGTTTACAACACTCTCCATTTCCTATTTTGATCGCTATCAAATTGGCGATATGTTATCACGTATCTCCTATGATATTGATACGATTAATACTTCATTATCCGCTGATGTTATTGTGTTGTTTTCATCCTTTGTAACAGTGGTGAGTGCATTCTTTATCATGATGAGTATTTCACTACCACTTCTTAGTGTGTTCATTATTACATTACCTTTATCAATATATACCACTCGCAAACTTGCGAGACTTACCCGTCCATTGTTTCGTACACGAAGTGCTAAACTTGGGGATATGAATGGTTATATTGAAGAAACTATTAGTGGTTTAAAAACAATTAAGGCATACGCAGTTGAACCTAATTTCATTGATGGTTTTGATGAAAAGAACTATGATGCTTCAATGGCTTATTATCAAGCAGATTATTGGGGAAGTATATCAGGTCCTGCCATTAACTTTATAAACAACATATCACTAACACTGATATCTTTAGTAGGCTCTTTATTGTACCTGTTTCAAATCATTAGTATAGGTAATATTAGTTCATTTATTTTATATTCACGTCGTTTTTCGGCGCCGATTACAGAAGCAAGTAACATGGTAGCAGAACTTCAATCTACGTTAGCAGCTGCAGAGAGGGTGTTTAAAGTACTTGATGAAGAGGGTGAACAAGAGACTGGTTCACTAGAATTAACTTCACCACTTCAGGGTGAAGTTGAGTTTGATAACGTTAGTTTTCAATATGTTGCGGATCAACCAATCATTAAGAATGTTAGTTTAAAGGTACCAGCTCAAAGTATGGTAGCTATTGTCGGTCCTACTGGGGGTGGTAAAACCACATTAGTGAGTTTACTTATGCGCTTTTATGATCCTCAATCAGGTCAAATTCTCATTGATGGTCAACCAATACAATCATGTACACGTGAAAGTGTTCGACAAGCCTTTGGAATGGTTTTACAGGATAGTTGGTTGTTTGAAGGGACTTTAAAAGATAATCTTACGTATGGAGCAATTGATATAAGTGAAAAACGTTTATGGGAAGTCATTGAGAAAGTATCATTAACACATTTTGTGAAGTCTTCTAAAGACGGATTAAAAACAATGATTTATGATGATGGATCAAATCTTTCTAAAGGACAAAAGCAATTGATAACAATAGCTCGTGCTATCTTACTAGATCGTCCTATGGTTATCCTTGATGAAGCAACGTCGAATGTTGATACGATGACTGAAAAGATGATAGCATCAGCTTTAAAAGAATTAACTTCAAATAAAACGTGTTTTATTATCGCTCACCGATTGAGCACAATCGTCGCGTCTGATATGATAGTCGTAGTAGAGCATGGTGAAGTGGTTGAAGTTGGAACTCATCAAAGCCTTATGAGCGCAAAAGGTGCATACTATCGTTTATATAATGCGCAATTCAACGAAGGAATTTTGCAATGACCAATATACTTTTCCAGCAACTACTTGTTATGTTTGCTATGCTTGGTTTAGGAGCATGGATGAAAAAAAGAGGCATGATGAGTGAGACTACTTTTAAAGATTTAGGAGTGTTTCTTTTATACGTTATTTCACCTATTGTTGTCTTTAGAGGATACTTGGTTCCTTTAAATGACCTTAATACATCAAGACTTATTATGTCGAGTGTTGTATCCTTAATACTACTACTTATGATTATTGGAATTGCAGCAATCATTTATCGTAAAGATGGACTTAGTATTTTCGCAAGTATTTTTACTAATTCAGGTTTCATGGGTATCCCTTTAGTCATAGCTTTGTTTTCACAAGAAGCAGTCTTTATCTTAAGTCCATTTCTTTCATGGTTATTTTTCATACAATGGACTCTAGGCATTGTGGTTGTCACTGGAGATATCAAAACCATGTCTTTTAAGAAGGTTATTCTTAATCCAGTAATTCTTGCGACCATCTTTGGTGTTATTGTTTATTTCCTTCAAATTCACGTGCCTGTTGTAGTCAATGAATTCTTGATTAGAATTGGTGCAATGCTTATGCCAGTAGCCATGATTGTCTTAGGTAGTACATTTGTGAACATTTCTTTCAAAAAAATGTTGAGAGATTCTCGAGTTTGGGTTATGGTGTTAGTGAGATTATTTGTATTACCACTTTTTGTGGTATTTGCGTTAACGCTTATTGCGAAGGACTATGAACTTGTAGCATATACACTCCTGGTAGCGATGTCTGCACCTATTGGAGCGAATGTTGCAATATTAGCGCAGCAATATGACCGTGATACGCAATTAGCAGCATCTCAAATCATGATGACAACTTTGTTTTCAATTATTAGTATGCCTTTAATGGTATGGATAGCACAAATGCTATGGAGGAGCCTATGACGTATCCAATTGTATTCTTTGATGTGGATGGAACACTTTTAAACAGCGATAAGAAAGTAACCCCTTTGACGCGTTTTACCCTTGAACTTCTCAAGGAGCAAGGCATTAAATTATGCATTGCAACGGGTCGTCCTATTAAGTCTGCACGTCTTGCGATGAAACTTCATGGGATTGATCATTTAATTAGTGGGTATGTTTGCAATAATGGAACAGACACACTAAATCTAATTTCTAATGTTCACAATCAAAATCATCTTTTAACACATGATGATGCTATGAAAATTTTAAATCATGTGAAGTCCTTAAATCTTAATGCAATGATTTATGGACAAGAGCAACTCTATGCTTTTAAAATGGATGATACCGTTGACCGTATTTCTGAGCAAAATCACTTAGAAGCAGTCATTACAGATTTGTATCAACTTGATTTTGATACAACACCTAAAGTATTGTTCATTGTCAATGAAGAGACATCAGCTCAAATTCATGATTTTATGGCTAAGAATCCTTTGGAAGGCTATCAGTCCTTTATATCTCAAAGTGACTTATATGAATTTGTTCTTGATAAAGCAGGTAAAGGGAAGGGTGTACTTGCGCTTGCTTCTGATTTTGGATATGAAAGTAAAGAAATTATGGCATATGGGGATGCTGAAAACGATCATGAAATGATTCAACTTGTTGGTCATGGTGTTGCGATGAGCAATGGGGATGAAACAATTAAATCTATCGCCAATGAAGTTTGTTCAAGTAATGATGAAGATGGAGTAGCTTACTCTTTGATTCATCACTATCATTTATCAGTTTAAAAAAGCGTGATTTCACGCTTTTTCTTTTAGGAACTTCTCGATGGATGATTTAAGTTGATCTGGGGGTGTTTGTGGGCCAAATCGTAATACTTTGGTTTGGTTTTTGTTAACTAAAAACTTAGTGAAGTTCCATTCAATGTCTTGACTTAGTTTATTTTTAAAACCATATAGTCCTGTTGCTTTTCCTTCTTCTTTAAGAAACTTAAAGAGTGGGTGAGTGTTTTCACCATTCACTTCAATCTTCTCAAAAGTAGTAAATGTAGTGTGATACTTTAATTGGCATATACTTGAAGCTTCTTGAGCTGACTCTAAAGATTGCTTAAATGTGTTGGAAGGGAAATCTAAAACTTCTAATCCTTGATCATGATATGATTCATAAAGTGATTGTATACTTGCAAATTGTGGTGCTAATCCACATCCTGTTGCTGAGTTAAATATAAGACATACTTTTCCTTTGAATTGATCGAGATTATATTCTTCATTCGAAGCTGACTTAAATGTGATCATAAATAGTTTATCTCCTTAACTAAATTATACATTAATTTGCTTGTAATATGTGAATCAATGCTTTGTACAATATTTAATTATGTGTATCTTAGTTCAATAATTTTAATATATAGAATAAACCGAATTATTAACGTGATTAAGCGTTTAACTATTGCTTAATGAGTATAAATTGGATATGATGAAGTAGGATATCCTTGTAACAATACCCCCCACCCACGTTCAAGGTATCCCTTTTTTTGTGCTCAAAATATCTAAACACATTTATATCCTTATAGGAGTTTGATATACTACGCATATGGATACACTACACATAAATATCGATGTTCACAATATTGATGAATCTAAGATTCAGCAAGCTAAGCAATTCATTCTTAATGATGAATGTGTAGCTATGCCCACAGAAACAGTTTATGGACTTGCAGCCAATGCTTTTTCACCACTAGCTATTTCACGCATCTTTGAAGCAAAGGGAAGACCAAGTGATAATCCACTCATTGTTCATGTGAGTGATGAAGCCATGCTTCTTGAATGCATAGATCAAGAAATCACAGCAAAGATAAGAATCATTATGGAAACATTTTGGCCAGGACCACTAACACTTGTGTTTAACAAAAGTAAGAATATTCCTAAAGAAGTGAGTGCTAATCTTTCAACGGTAGGGGTACGTATGCCACAGCATCCAATATCACTTGCACTTATTAAGGCATCTGGTGTTCCATTAGCAGCTCCAAGTGCTAATCTATCTGGACGTCCTTCTCCAACCAAGGCAAGTCATGTCAGTGATGATCTCACTGGAAAGATTGCCGCTATTATCGTTGCTGATCAAAGTGATGTAGGAGTAGAGTCAACTGTTCTTGATGTGAGTAGCTCGCCTTTTACAATCCTTCGCAAAGGAGGGATATCCATTGAGCAATTACAACTCATTCATGATGATATAAGATATGATAATGCCTTAATCAATAGTGTTGATACTCCTAGATCTCCAGGACAAAAATATAAACACTATGCACCGTCTAAACCCATGGTTTTATTAGAGGGAAATCTAGACCAACAACTATCATATTTACGAGAAGTTTCACTTGAGGATACTCTGCTTATCAGTGTTGATGAGATCATTCAATATCTTCATGCACCATTTATTTATTCCTTAGGTCATAGCAAAGATTTTAAGAAAGCGATGAATGGATTATTTGAAGTTCTTAGAGAGAGTGAGTTGTTACCTGTTTCATCATTAATTGTGACTTCATTTGAAGATTTTGGGCTAGGGGCTACACTAAATGATCGTCTGCGAAAAGCGGCAAGTAAAATAATTAATTTAGACAAAAAAATTAGGTAAAACGCTTTACAAAATTATTACACTTTGATATTATTTAACAGGATATTCCATGACACTATTCCCCCCCACCCACGTTCATGGATATCCTTTTTTTTTATTAATCTCAAGCACTTTCATTGTAAGGTGCTTGTTTTTTTTCATATACTAATTGCGATAGAGAACTGGAGGATTAATTATGAAAGAATCTTTATCGATTGTTGTATCCGGTGAAGCTGGGCAAGGATTAGCAACAATCGAAGAGTTTTTAGTTGAAGCTTTATCGATGGAATATTATGTATTTACATCTAAAGAGGTAATGAGTCGTGTTCGTGGAGGTAATAATACTTTTGAGTTAAGAGTTGCTACATCACCCATTCATTCACTACGTAAAACCATAGATTATTTGTTCTTACTTAATAACAACTCATTTTATCGTTTACCAAAAAGACTTTTACCTACAACGGTTGTCTTTGGTGAAGATGCGTTTGTGAGTGTTGAAGAGAAAGAAAAGTATAGCTTAAAATACGAAATTTTAGAGTTAACCAAGCTTGCTAAAGAAGCAGGCAGTCGCATGTTTGCGAATACAATTTTGTTTGGTTACATTGCAGGGATGTTAGAACTTAATGTTAAGGTTGCAGAGCATCTCATCACAAAACGTTTTATTCACCGTGGTGAACCAATTGTGGCTGATAATATATCTGCATTTACAAAGGGGTATGAGTTAGGTCTTGCTTATGAAGCCACTTTAAAACTAAAGAAACCAGCGAGTGTGCCTCCATTCAAAGTTATTGATGGTAATACTGCATTAGGTATTGGACTTCTTGGGGGTGGTATCAATTATCTTTCTTCCTATCCAATGTCTCCAGGAACATCGGTAATGATGTATCTTACGAATAAAGCAGATGAATTTGGAGTATTAGTTGAACAAGCAGAAGATGAGATTGCAGCACTTAATATGGCACTAGGAGCTTCTTATGCAGGAGCACGCTCAATGGTTACGACATCTGGTGGTGGATTTGCTTTAATGACAGAAGCGGTTTCGCTTGCTGGTATTATTGAAACTCCAGCAGTCATCCATGTTGCACAACGACCAGGACCAGCGACAGGACTACCAACACGCACTGAACAAGGTGACTTAAACCTTGTAGTTTATGCTGGACATGGTGAATTCCCTCGTATTATATTGTCTCCTGGTAAACTTGAAGACGGTGTGCTACTTGCTCAAAAAGCATTTTGGTTAGCTGATAAATATCAAGTTCCTGTGTTTATTCTCTCTGATCAGTACTGGTTAGAATCACTAGGACAAATGACTTCATTTGAACTAAGTGAACAATACATGGAATCATTCACAGTTATTTCTGATAAAGACTATAAACGTTATCAACTCACGGATGATGGTATTTCTCCACGAGCAATTCCAGGATTTGGTGAAGGGTTTGTTAAAGTAGATTCTGATGAACATGATGAATCAGGTCAAATCACAGAAGATTTTGATGTAAGAATTGCAATGCAAAATAAACGTATGAATAAACGTGAGTTATTGCTTGCTGATTATCAAGATGCTGAACTTATCGGACCAAAAAACTATAAGAAACTTCTTGTAGGTTGGGGATCTACCTATGGTGTACTTAAAGAATTCATAGAAACAACTTCTTTGAGTGATGTTGCTTACCTCTATGTTAAACAACCATTCCCACTTCCAACATCACTAAAATCATACTTTGACCAAGCACAACAGGTTGTAGTCGTTGAAAACAACTACACAGGTCAGTTTGCTAATATTCTTACTTTAGAATTAGGAGTCAATGTTACAGATCGTGTGAACAAATATAATGGTGAACCATTCTTTATAGAAGAACTTAATGAACAATTAGGGGAGGTACTAAAATGAGTAAGTTTGATTTCAAACATGATATCGATATAGCATGGTGTCCTGGATGTGGTAACTTCCCACTTCGCACAGCAATTCTAAAAGCTCTAGAAGAACTTAATCTTGATCAGACTCAAGTTGTCTTTTCTTCAGGGATTGGTCAAGCGGCCAAAATGCCTCAATATATTGATGCTTCTTATTTCAATGGACTTCATGGACGTGGGTTATCTGTTGCTCAAGCGATTCAATCAGTTAATCCAAAACTTGTCGTGATTGCGGAAGGTGGAGATGGGGATATGTATGGAGAGGGTGGAAACCATTTCTTACATAATGTTCGTCGAAATCCTAACCTAGCACACATTGTACATAACAATATGATCTATGGTTTAACAAAAGGCCAAGGTTCTCCAACCTCTCCAAAAGGTTTAAAAACAACCACTCAAGTGAGTGGGGTTTACAATGAACCATTAAATCCAGTGGCATTAGCTTTAGCACTTGGTGCTTCCTTTGTTGGTCGTGCATTTACAGGTGACGTAGAAAAAACTAAAGAAATCATCAAAGCAGCCATAGCCCATGAAGGGTATGCCATTGTTGATATCTTCCATCCATGTGTCACTTATAATAAAGTGAATACTTTTGCTTGGTATAAGAATAATTCTTATTGGTTAAACCAAGAGGAACACAATGCTCAAGACTTTGGAGCAGCAATGAATCTCGCGCTTAATCAAGAAAAGTTTGCTTTAGGAATCCTTTATCAAAATAAAGAAAAAACACCATTCCATAAAGCACATCCATACTACGTTAATGATTCAACACCACTTGTTGATCGACCAAAACGAGATATAACGAAAGTGAATGCACTATTAAAGTAATTATTATGAAAACAAGTTGACATCAACTTGTTTTTTTTATTCTTTTGTTCATTATTTTGATACAATAAGACCATGAAACATGTACGATTTAAAACATCACGACATCATACTCACTCACGTAAATACGATAGTATTTTTCTGAATCAATATCCTTTAGATACTATTCCATTATGGGTTGCTGATATGGATATTGAGGTAGATGAGCGTATTCTACAAGGGTTACACAGTTATCTAAATGAAAAGATTCTTGGATATAATTTAGAGGATCCAACTTATGCACAAAGCATTGTTGACTATCTTCGTCGTCGTCATCATTGTGATATTAAACCTAATTGGATTATGACTACTCCTAATGTAGTGAGTAGCATTAACGCCTGTCTTTTAGCTTTGACTGAACCTGATGATGCTGTTCTTGTGATTGAACCCGTCTATATGCCATTCTTTAAGAGTGTGGAATCAACCCAAAGAAAAGTCATCTTCTCATCATTAAAACTTTTACCAAGTGGTTATGTCATGGATTTTGAAGACATGGAATCAAAGATTGTTGAACATAAGATTAAGATGGTGTTATTTTGCTCCCCACATAATCCTGTAGGACGTGTGTGGCGATTTGAAGAACTCGAACAGTTCCTTAGTCTTATGAAGAAGCATAATGTAATAGTTGTAAGTGATGAAATTCATATGGATTTTATTTTCGAAGGCCATAAACATATTCCACTTATTGGACTAGATGATTCAGTGATTATGTTAATGTCTGCATCAAAGACATTTAACTTAGCATCAGCTCATGTCTCACAACTGATTGTTAAGGATGGAAGAACTCGCAAGAAGTTAATGTCACTTTATCATCAACTTGGATTGTTTCATCATCATGAACTTGGACTTAGAGCAACTACAATTGCCTATTCTCAATGTGATGACTTCATTGATGAGTTATGTGAGGTTATTGAATCTAATGTTCAGCTTGTAGAATCACTTTTAAAGGACAGTCCATTTACAGTCATTCCTATGGAAGGAACCTATCTTATGTGGATTGATATCACAAAACTTAATCTCACTTCTTGTCAATGTCAGAAACGACTTATCAAAGAAGCTAAGGTTTGGTTACATGATGGTTCAATCTTTGGACCAACTGGAGAGGGATATCTTCGTATGAATGTTGCAACCTCACCAGAACAACTTATTGAAGCCTGTCAACGACTCCTATTATGGGTCAAGGAGCAAACTCATGAATCAGAGCCACTTAAATAAAGCACTAGGAACAATCATTGTTTTACTAGGAATCTATGTGTTCTTTAGATATCTTTTAGGATGGCTTTTACCATTCTTTATTGCATTTACGATTGTTTCACTACTTCAACCACTTATTAAAACATTATCCAGTAAAGCAAAAATAAAACCTAGATTTAGTGCATTTCTAGTGGTCCTTGCGTTTTACATTATTGTGTTAAGTACCATTGGAATAGGTGTGTTTGAGTTATTAAATCAATCAACAGAATTATTGCTATCATTTCCAGAATGGATGAGCCAAGTAGTTTTACCTTCACTCATTGATATCTTAGAACAAACTGAAAATATGTTGTTCAGAATTCTACCTCAAATGTCATTGGAAACGTTTGCTCCATTATACAGACTTCTAGAATCAACTGAGAGTTTACTTGTGGCATTAACTCCTAATTTACTTGTGATTGGTCAAAACATGCTTACAAGAATTCCAATCATATTAATATCAACGATTGTAACCATTGTTTTAAGTTTCTTCTTAGCCATTGATTTTGCCATGATCAAAGCATTTGTTTGGCATCAACTTAACAAAGATGTTCAACAGTTCCTTATTCATTTCAATAACAAGTTTGCATCGACTGTCTTTAAGATGGGACGCTCTTATGCATTAATCTTAAGTGTCACCTTTATTCAACTCTTTATTGGACTACTTATTCTTAGAGTCGAGTTTGCTTTTTGGATTGCCTTAGGAATTGCACTCTTTGATATTCTTCCTGTTGTAGGAACAGGTGGAATAGTATTGCCTTGGGCTACAATAGCACTCATCTATGGTAATACTTACTTAGGGATTGGATTATTTGTCTTATATGCTGTAATTACCGTTGTTCGTCAAATTGTTGAACCTAAGATTATTGGTGATCAAGTAGGGCTTCATCCTGTAGTCACAATTCTATCAATGATCCTTGGTGCTAACATTTTAGGGGTTATTGGACTCTTTGGATTTCCAATTGTTATATCTATTTTAGTTAAACTACAAGAAGAAGGAAAATTTAATTGGTTTAAGCCTATTTCATCAAGCAAAGAAGTTTGAAATAAGAAGTAGCGTGTGATAAAATGACACCTGAAGGAGACATTACTCATGAAAAAATATCAATGCATAGCATGCGAATACATCTACGATCCAGAACTAGGTGATCCTGATAGCGGGGTTGAACCAGGAACTGCATTTGAAGACATTCCTGATGATTGGTACTGCCCACTATGTGGAGTATCTAAAGACTCATTCGAAGTAATCGATTAAGTCGTTGACAACACAATCTAAGGATTGTGTTTTTATTGAAAAGGAGAATTAAATATGAATCCAATGATTTCCATTAAAACTAATCATCAAGAAACAATCATATGTGAACTATTTCCAGAGATTGCTCCAATTAGTGTAGCCAACTTCGTCAGCCTTGCAACTCAAGGTTTCTATAATGGACTTATTTTTCATCGCGTTATTCCTGGATTTATGATCCAAGGGGGATGTCCACAAAAGACAGGTACAGGTGGTCCAGGTTATAGTATTAAGGGGGAGTTTAGAATGAATAAGTTTGACAACACACTTAAACACTCTAAAGGGGTACTGTCCATGGCACGTGCACAACATCCTGATAGTGCAGGTTCACAATTCTTTATCATGCATCAAGACTCACCACATTTAGATGGTCAATATGCAGCTTTTGGTCAAGTAATTTCTGGATTAGAAGTGGTTGATCGTATTGCGAAAATATCACGTTCACCTCAAGATCGTCCTCATGAAGAACAAGTTATCGTTAGTATTGATGTCGAACTCAATGGGTATGAACCTATTGTTTTCGAAAAATTACCTCGCTAAGTTAACAGCACCTTTACAGACAATATTTAAAAAATGTGTTATTTTATTAACGTGAGGTAATAAATATGGTTAAAATAGCTTTCGTTTGTATACATAATTCTTGTCGTTCTCAAATGGCGGAAGGTTGGGCAAAGCATTTGTCTAACGGTCGTTTTGAAGTTTATTCTGCAGGAACTGAAGATTATCCTGAGGTTAAACCACTTGCACGTCAGGTGATGGAAGAAGCTGGTGTTGATATGTCAGCTAACTTTCCTAAACTGCTTTCTGATATTCCTACATCTCTTGATGTATTAATCACGATGGGGTGTGGTGTAGAATGTCCGTTTGTACCCACTAGGTTTAGAGAAGACTGGGGACTTACTGATCCTTCAGGAGGCCCTATTGATGGTTTCAGAGAAACACGCGATATTATAAAGGGTAAAGTTGAGGCTTTGTTTGAAGCGCTTGACAATGGAACACTATTTCAAGATGCATGAGTTCACTCATGCATCTTTTCCTTGTATCACACCTTTAGGTTTGTTATTCTTAGAGTGAGGATTTAATATGGAAACAATAACAACTAGTCGTTTAATAATTAGAGCATTTAAGTTAAGTGATGCTGCAGATGAATTTGAATTTGCTTCTCTTGAAGAGGTAGGATTTAATGCGGGGTTTAAGCCTCATATAAATATTGAGGAAACTGAAAAGACGATTGCACGTTTTATTGCACAAGATGAAGTATGGGCGATTGAACTTAAAGAAACAGGCAAAGTGATTGGAAGCATTGGACTTCATCCTGATAGTTTTCGTAAGGATATGAATACTAAGGAAATAGGTTATGTCTTATCTCCAAGTTTTCAAAAACAAGGTTTGATGTTGGAAGCTGTTAATGCAGTGTTAGAATTTGGGTTTGATAAACAAAATTTAGCACTCATTGGGGCGAATCATTTCGCATTTAATGAGGCAAGCCGTAAAGTTATTTTGAAAGCTGGATTTAGCTATGATGGTTTGTTACGTCGTGCAAAATGCCTATATGATGGAACCAAGGTGGATCTAATGTTATATTCATTTGATAAAAAACAATACTACAGTCAGGAGAATAAAAAATGAAATCAATCGTATTATTATGTTCAGCAGGAATGAGTACGAACTTACTTTTAAAGAAAATGAAGCTTGCTGCTTTAGAATTTGGTGTTGAAGTTCAAATCGATGCATTACCACTGACAGCAGATACAACGGTATTTGAAGATGCAGATGTAGTTTTAGTAGGACCACAAATTCGAAGTGAACTTTCTAAACTTCAAGGTGTATGCCGAGGTAAAGTTGAAGCAATAAACATTGTTGATTATGGAACAATGGATGGAGAAAAGGTTTTAGCACA
>DITO01000125.1:27749-28089 GCA_002422065.1 Erysipelotrichaceae bacterium UBA6182
TTAGGTGATCAACACTATATTGCGGGTCATCGTGAACACACAAATCTTGTGGTTCAAGAATCACGTGGTGAAGGCATTGAAATGACATTATTACTCACACATGCTCAAGATTTACTAATGAGCGCTGAAGCCTTCAAGATTCTTGCGACAGAATTTATTGATTTATACAAGCTTATACATCAAGGACATCAATGATGTCTTTTTTTTATTGAAGTGCTATGAGCGAATTTGTGTGAAATAGGTATGAAATCAAAGAAAATCATTGACTAATGTACATTAATTGATAAAATATAGTCATAAACAATCATAATCAAGCAAATTCAATCAAAAGGAGATTAAA
>DITO01000116.1:0-423 GCA_002422065.1 Erysipelotrichaceae bacterium UBA6182
AAGTCAACAAAACCGTTCCAACTTGGTTTTATTTACTTTATTTTACGGTTTTCTTTGCTCAATTATGATGATCAGATCAGAGTGTCATCCAATGACTATCTTTATTATTGATATATTATCGACCTATTTCCTTAAAATGGATGCGCTCTCATTTCCTACAAAGGTCTTTTTACCCTTTTAAACCCACCAAAATGTGATGTACTTCATATATCGTGTATAAATTCCTAAAATGAGTGAGTTTTCCCCAATGACAAATTGGGGAAAAAGTCCGCTTTTACCCACTGATTTTATATTGAGTTAGTCACTGTACTGTGGAATTGTGGAAAAGTTGAAAATCCCTTTTATTTACCTGATTATTTTATACACAACTTATTGTTAATAACTTGTTAAAACATTGATTTTTTCCACAATTATCCACTGTGT
>DITO01000116.1:496-2700 GCA_002422065.1 Erysipelotrichaceae bacterium UBA6182
ATGACAGGGGTAGAATATTTTTACAACGATCTTTGGTCGAAGGCTAAGAATCGATTAAAAGATGACAGTTCAATTGGTAAACTCGTATATGAGACCTATTTCGAAGAATCGAATCTCGTTTTTTTAAACGAGGAGAAAGCAATCATTTCCGTACCTACCAATCTTCAAAAGATGATTCTTTCTCAGAAATTGTCCTTGATTGGTAACGTTTTAAGCTCAATTTTACAACATAACGTAGACTGTGAGGTTCATTTGGATCAAGAGTATTTCAAAGCGGGCACACAAGAAGAATTCTTGGAAGAAGAATTGATTGAGGATGATCATGTCATGCCTGAATACACCTTTGATAACTTTATCGTAGGTCCTAGCAACAAAGAAGCTCATTCCGCTGCCTTGGCATGTGCATACACACCGGGTAAATTTTATACACCACTCTTCATTTATGGCAATTCTGGCTTGGGTAAGACACACTTATTGAATTCCATCGGTAATTATATTAAACAAAACGATCCTGAAAAGAAGGTTTTCTATACTTCGAGCACGGATTTTGTTACAGCGGTCGTCAATTCCATAAAAGACAATTCCATTGAGAAGTTCAAGAATAAAATGAATCATCTTGATGTCCTTTTAATGGATGACATTCAATTCATTGCAGGTAAAGAGAAATCACATGAAGTCTTTTTCAATATTTTCAATGAGCTTGTAAACAATAAAAAGCAGATTGTCTTAACCAGTGATCGAAACCCTTCTGAAATAAAAGGATTAGAAGATCGTTTGATCAGTCGTTTCTCATCTGGTCTATCTGTAGGAATGGATTCACCTGAATTTGAAACCGCTTTGGCAATCTTAAAATTCAGGTTGGAATATCAAGCGGTCGATGCATCCATGATTGATGATGATGTTTTAAGTTATATCGCTACAAACTTTTCTAAAGATGTACGTAAATTGGAAGGTGCTTTGAATCGTTTGCTCTTTTATTCCATTAATTTCAGTGGTAGTGAACGTATTGATTTTAAAGTGGCTTTAGCTGCCTTTAAAGGAACAGGTTCCAGTGATAAGAATGAGTTATCCGTTAATAAAATCAAACGTGTCGTCGCGGATTATTATGGATTGACGAAGCAACAACTTACTTCCAATACGCGAACCAAGAATATTGCGACCGCACGCCATATCGCCATGTATTTCTCACGCAAAATGTTGGATCTTCCTTTTTCAAAGATTGGTGATGAATTTGGCAAGCGTGATCATTCAACGGTTATGAATGCTTGCGAAAAAGTCGATCGTTTTTTGAAAACAGATATGAACTATAAACAGGCTGTCATGGAGCTGGAGAAATTATTAAGCAATAACTAGTTATCCACATCTATTCACTTTTAATTAACACATAAAAATGATAAAATAAGACTGTATATAAAAGGCTTTTATAGCCTTATCCACATTGCCCACAGGCTTAATAATAATAATACCCTAATGGTATCAGGAGGCTAACGCATGAATTTTAGAATTTCAAAACGAGTTTTCTATAATGCTTTATCGATTGTTTCAAGAGCCATCTCTGCGAATTCTCCGTTACCGTGGTTATCGGGCATCAAGATTGAAGCTAAAAAAGATGAACTCGTCCTGACGGGAAGTGATTCCGATGTGTCGATTCAGAAAGTCATAAAAGCAGATCGCAATGATGCTTTTTTTGAAATCAAAGAAGAGGGTTCAATTGTTATTGAAGCGAAGTATATTTTAGAAATTGTTCGCAAAATTGATGCGGATGAATTGATTGTGGAAGTTGTGGATGGATCATTGACAAAGATTTCTGGTCATTCTGCAGAATTCAATATCAATGGTATGAAAGCTTCGGATTATCCAGCGATTGATTTCACGATGCCAACGAAGCAAATTGAAATCGATGCGGATGTTTTGTTAAAGGTCATCACACAGACGAGTTTTGCGACAAGTGATAAAGAAACGCGTCCAGTATTGACAGGTGTCAATTTCAAATGTGATGGTTCAATTTTGGAATGTGTCGCAACGGATAGTTTCAGATTGGCTAAGAAGACGATTCATGTGAATAACACACAATCGTTTAATATTACGATTCCTGCTAAGAGTTTGGGTGAAGTCGCAAAGACTTTGGAGCGTGATGAGAAAGTTTTGATTTGTGTCAGTGATAAGAAGGCTCAATTTTGGATTGATCATACCGTCATTCAAAC